>NZ_JOPH01000043.1:0-19567 GCF_002153615.1 Gluconobacter sp. DsW_058 | reverse complement strand
AACCCGTCCTCTTTCAGGTCGGATTATAGCTTAGACACCTGTCCAAAAAATGGGGTCCACCTCTAGCCAACAGAAGCGCGCCATTACCGAAAAGCCAATGCCTACGGAAAGCTATGAGGGCGACGGCCACAAGGACACCCCAGTGGGCACACAGGGATAAAAACCAGTATTCCAGAACGAGAAACCCAAGAGCGCCTATCAGATACGACAAGAGTTAATACAAACGACGCAATCAGTTTGACAACGTTGTCTGTATCCTGCCGATAGGTCGCCTTGTTAGACGGCAGGTATCCAACAATCTTTGCGTCGGTTAGCTGCCTTGCCTCACAGTCAACATGTTCTGACGCTCAGACCTGAATTATAGAGCCTTGAACAATTTATGATCACCGAAGAAACGGCCGCTTATCGACCCACTCGTCAGTATCCGGGCGTCTGATTTTAGAGCGTAAAGTTTACACGACCGTAGTAATATCCGCCGGTCATCGGCACCTGTGAAGAGAACGTATCATACGGATTTCCACCGAGCTGATTTAGCTCACCGGGAAGCTTACGAGGCCGAATATTGAACACATTATTTGCACCTACTGCGACGTGCCAGCGCGAATTTACACGGTAGCCAATCTCAAGATCCGTCAACCAGCGCGGCGTATTTTTAAATTGTGCAAAGCAGGTGCTGGACTGTGAGAGCTGTTTGCCGTCAGTCGGACAGATTGCTGCCGTCGGAGTCCAGTCTTGGTAAGTCATCATGTCGGTTGTTTCGCCATAACGCGTCTGCCGGACATTGATATCCCACTTCCCGATCGTCCAAAATGCATTCAGAATAATCTTGCTGCGTGGATAAGCGGTGGTCAGATACGCAATATTTTGCGCATTCAGAAGCGGTGAGCCGGTTGAAGACATACCATTATGTGTCAGACGCGTGCGGTTCAGATCCAGGGCCATGGAAAGCGTAAGATTACCATAACGGTGCATGCGAAACATGTAATCCGCTTTGATATCCAGCCCCTGGGTTCGTGTACTGGCCCCATTGGTAAAGTAATAAGTTTGCACCGCGTTCTCAGAGAGCTGCGTCAGGGCTGGGAGGGAGACGCCCATACCCTCAAGCGCTGCAATGGCCGGAGCACCCGTCACGTTACCACCCTGAACGACACGATCGCGGATATTGATCTGGTAGACATCTGTTTCGATGTGGAACCCGTCAATTGGTTCCAGCACGATACCGCCAGTCGCACTTGTGGAACGTTCCGGCTTCAACGGAGAGGCGCCTGTGGCTCTGGCTTCGGAAGAAGAGACAGGAAGCAATCCCAGAACAGATGTTGGACCCACATTAATTGCGCTGTAATGCTGCTCCGCCATTGTCGGTGCACGGAACCCATTGCTGATTGTCGCACGCAGACCAATGCGACGCGTAATGTCATACCGCGTTGAGATCTTGCCGTTTTCGGTATTTCCTACGTCCGTATAGTGTTCAAAGCGGCCCGCAAAATCCAGATCCCAGTTCTTGAGTGGGTGGAAGTCACCGTCAAGATATCCGGCCCAGACGTCACGGTCCCACTTTCCTGCATCTTGCGGCGTCAGACCTGCCAGAGCTGATGTTCCGCCATACTCATACGATGCTGGCTCTCCTGCTAGAATGGTATACTGCTCAAGCCGGTGCTCACCGCCAAAAGCAAGCGTCATTGGTACAATATTGGCGATCTTGAAGTTGCGACGGAAATCGAGGTTATTAGTCCACTGTGCAAGGCGGAAATTAGATGTCCGAACCGTGGTTGGGCTGTAGCCCGTTACAGCGTACATGTTCGGGTTGGTCGTGTTCTGGTTAGAGATCTTGTCGAGATCCTCACCCCAGGTGCTACTCAGATCCCAGTCAAACCCAAAGAAGTGACGTCCTTTCACACCGAGGGTCGCCGCATAGTCGTTTTCATCGATCGTTTCGAGGGGGGAATAGCCAGATGGAAACAGTTCCGGATTACTGGCGCTACTACCCGACGGAACACGGTAGTTTTCATAGGCTTCTGCGTGACGATGCGCATATGTGACCTGGCCATAGAAATCGACATTGTCAGTCAGTTTTTTGCCAAAATCGACCCCAAGGTTTTCACGTGTTTCCTCAGGTGTGCTCATGATCTTATTGGAATTTTTGGGAACCTTGACTGACCCCGTGTACAGCTCATTTGCAGCACCCGCAGGCACATAACCTGCCAGTCGGTTGTCCACCGTGTTCGTCACAAAATGGTCCGTGTGATACACTTGACCGGAAATGTGCATATAGCCATCCCGGCCGAGCTTAAGTCCGCCGTCAGCGTTAAGCTGATATTGCCATCCATCACCATTATAAGCATTCGCACCGCTCTGAGCACTCATGCTCAGACCATGATCCTGCTTCTTGGTGATAATATTCACAACACCAGCAATGGCGTCGGAACCATACATCGCCGCCGCACCATCTTCCAGAACTTCGATATGATCGATCATATTCGCCGGGATCATGTTCAGATCGACGGGCGTAGCACCGAAATTCGGACCGGCATCGGCATTAATATTTGCTGTGGTGTGACGCCGTTTACCGTCCAGCAGAACAAGGACCTGGTTTGGATTGAGGCCCCGCATCCGGATAAAGGACGTCAGTGCACCTGCATCGTTACCCATCGTGCTCATGTTGATAGACGGATAGGTCTTCGCCAAAGCATCGGCGAGATTCATCTGGCCAGAACGACGCAGCGTTGCACTTGAGAGAACCGTAATCGGGCTCGTACTCTGACGTGCATGCCGGTTTGTTGCATGCGTCCCCGTGACAATCAGCCCCTCTTCTCCACCCGTGACTGATTTCACCTGCCGAACACTGAGGGAGTTTTTTTGAACAGTCGTGCGGACTGCCGCCTTTGCCTGCGACTTGTGCACGGGCGTTTTCATCTGATTCACCGGCGCCGTTATCGTAGCAGCCATGACAGAGCTGGTACCGAAACTGACGGAGAGAAACGTGGAGTAAAGCGCAATTTTCCTGATATTCATGATCGGCTCCATTGCCCTGCCCGCGCAGGGATATCAGTCGTTTTTTTTCTGAGACGGTGAATCAGAGGCATCAGAACCTCGTGGCACACCAGGTATTCAAAAACTCTGGGAAGTCATGCAACCGGGGGGCTCAAAAGCCGTACCAGGGCGCCTGCAACCACTTTTGTTGCATGCCGCATGTCTTCCAAAACCACATGCTCATTGGCTCTGTGACCATTCGCATCCTGCAGCCGTCGAGGACCAGCGCCATACAGAACGGTGGGACAACCTGCATTGCTGTAGATCCGCGCATCAGTGAAAAGCGGCATTCCCTTTTCATTGATGCGTTCTCCAAACACAGCCTCTGCAGCATCCTGCAATGCGTGGATCAATGGAGCTTGCTCCTCGTTTGGAACCAGCGGTAACGCCAGAAGATGTTGCGACACAGTGCACTCCACACCAGCGACTTCACTGCCGGCCCGCGTGATGACGCGACGCAGTTCTGCTTCCACGTTATCCGCCTGCTCATCAGGCAATATGCGGCGTTCCAAACGTAATCTCGCCTGCGCTGGAACCACATTTGCCGCAACACCGCCTTCGATCGTCCCGATCACCAGCGTGGGAGCGTCAATACCCTCAATAGAACTGTGATGCCCGGAGAGCTTATCTCGATATGCGTACAGCGCAGACATGACGCGGCAGGCCGCTTCGATCGCATCGGCACCGGTTTCAGGCCACGCAGAATGGGCGGCACGCCCCATAAAAGCGACATCCAGCTGAAGGCTGCCGTTATGCGCGATCATCACGTCATACGTAAAACCAGCGCTCACTACATAATCCGGCTTGCTCAATCCTTCTGCCAAAAGCCAGCCAGGCCCCACATGACCCCCGATCTCCTCGTCATACGTCAGATGAAGTTCAATTGTGCCCGAAACATCGGCACAGACTTCTTTCAAAGCACGAAGAGCAAAGGCATATGTTGCAAAATCTGATTTTGAAACTGCGGCGCCACGTCCATAGAGCCGTCCATCTTCAATCACTCCTGCGTAAGGATCATGGATCCAACCTTCCCCAGGTGGCACGACATCCCCATGCGCGTTAAGCGCGACCACCGGCCCTGATCCATCTCCAAAGCGTTCCCGAATGATCAGATTGGTAGCGCTCTTCATACCGTGCCGCTCTACGAAATCCTGCGGAACGGTATGTCGCTCAACTTTAAAGCCCAGTTCTTCCAGTAACCCTGCTGAAAAAACGGCATGTGGAGCGCAGTCTCCAGGAGGATTATCGGAAGGCACACCTACCAGCTTTTGCAGGAAGGGCACCTGCGCATGGTCAAAGTCACGATCGATGACGCTGCCAAGACAGTCGGTGGCCGTCTCTTCGTAACAGGAATCGTTTTCCGACATACCGCCCCCACTAAGCATTCAATATGCCCTCAGTTCATATTCTTTTTGTATACCAAATGAATTCGATCTTGAAGCGGAATGTTACGGCTATCTGATTTTTTTTAATTACTACGAGGCGGCTTCGTATCTGAGGAATGCCTGCGCTCGCTCTGAGCAACGTCCTGCAAAAAAGTCAGTCGCAGGACAATCGTCCACGATTTCCCCCGCGTCCACGAACAGGATCCGCGTTGCAACCTGCCGTGCGAATCCCATTTCGTGCGTCACACACATCATGGTCATTCCTTCACGGGCCAGTTCCGTCATGACCTGAAGTACTTCCTGAACCATCTCTGGATCCAGCGCGGAAGTGGGTTCATCAAACAACATCACATCAGGTCGCATCGCCAAAGCACGCGCAATAGCGGCACGCTGCTGCTGGCCTCCAGAAAGCGCGATGGGATACTTGTTCGCGTGTCGTTCCAGCCCCACCCGACGTAGAAGCGTTTCCGCCAGAGCCTGGATTTCGGTCGTCTCCCTTTTCTGAACAATACGCGGGGCAAGCATGATGTTCTGTAGAATGGTCAGATGGGAAAACAGTTCGAAACTCTGGAACACCATCCCGGCTTTTGCCCGCAGCATCGAATGATCTGTGCTCGCAGACCGCACAGCGGTGCCATCCACATAAATTTGCCCGCTCTCAAATGTCTCGAGAGCATTGATACATTTGATAAGTGTGGACTTTCCTGACCCTGAAGGGCCACAGACGACAATCACCTCTCCTTTTTTAATTTTTGCCGAGCAACCTCTAAGGACCTGAAAAGAACCATAAGACTTCGTCACATTCTCTAGTGTGATCATGATGGCTCTCCATAAAAGCGGTTTGGGGAAAAAATCTTCAGATCAGGCCGCTCGCAGCGTCCCATAAGCATGTCCGCAATGTGCCGGCCCATTGCGGGTGCAAGCGTCACACCATTGGCTGTCACCGCCGTAAAAAACCCCGGAACATCAGGGCTTTCACCTAAAATTGGCGCGCCATCCACATCAATATTCATGGCTGCCCAGCTACGGACAACATTCACCGCGCCCAGTGCAGGTATCAGGCGCTGCGCAACCCACAGGTTACCTTCCAGATTTTCTCTCAGCGGACGCGGATGACCGTGCACAGGATCCAGCCCTGCACTCCATCCGCCGCCGATCAGGAGGGAGCCATTTGCAGCCTGTTTGAGCGTAAGATGACGGCTTGCATGCGCGAGAAGTGAGTTCACCAGGGGCGCAACAGGTTCTGTAACGATCATCTGCAACGGTGCTCCGAATACGGGTAGCTGCCGTCCGACAAGCCCTGCAACTTCTCCAGCGTAGGCTCCCGCGGCATTCACGATCGCGCCTGCCGACCACGTCCGCTCACCTGCATGAACTTTGAACCGCTCCCCCGTACGTTCGATTGTGGACAGTGGTGTTAGTTCTTCGATGTGCACACCTGCCTGACGCGCCCGGGCCAAGACAGCTTGTGTCGCGACCATCGGATTGATCTTTCCCTCCTCGGAACAATATGCGCCACCAAGAAATCCGTTTCGAAGGTTGGGTTCGAGCCGTTGCAGTTCGTCTGCATCCACGATCCGCGCATCCACACCCAGAGACTGTTCGATGGCTACTTTGCCGCGTAGTCGCGCCATGTCAGCGTCTGTTTCCGCAACTACAAGTCCCCCGCAGACCTTGATTTCCAAGTCCCTGCCGAGCTGGGTTCGGAGCTCCTCCCACATCCGGATAGACTCTCGCTGCAAGGCCAGCGTTCGTGCGGGCATGGACGGCCCGTCATTATCGGCACTCGAATCAAATGCCATTAACTGGGCATGGAGACTTCCCGCATTTC
This sequence comes from Gluconobacter sp. DsW_058, assembly GCF_002153615.1. Classification (NCBI taxonomy): domain Bacteria; kingdom Pseudomonadati; phylum Pseudomonadota; class Alphaproteobacteria; order Acetobacterales; family Acetobacteraceae; genus Gluconobacter; species Gluconobacter sp. DsW_058. Next base: position 13,321 of record NZ_JOPH01000043.1, on the reverse strand, counting down.
CACCTGACGCCAGTGCACCGGCACGTCCCCGTTCCAGAACGACGACTGTCTTTCCAGCTTCGGCAAGAAACAAGGCTGCAAAAAGCCCGACGATCCCGGCGCCGACGACCACAACATCCACAGCATCGCAGGGAGTGTCTGGCGTCTTTGAATGGATACCCAGAGCCGAGGAAATGGCCACACGCCGGTGCCCACGCCATTCAGGTTTCTGGCGCGCGAGTGCGGCTACTGGCACTGGACGCAAGGGAATTTGTGGCGCGGGAAAATCATGTTCATGTGCGGGCATCGGAAGCATTATCGTCAGGGAAGCCTGACAAAACCGTCCCTGACAGCGCCCCATTCCCGCTCGTGTCGCTCGCTTGAGAGAGGCGATGTCCTGGATGTTATCTTCTGATATTCGCGCACGGACTGTTGCTGCCGTCACGCACTCGCAGCGGCAGAGAATGGTCTGGTCATCAGGCGCCGGGAGCATGACTGCGGGCTTGTAGAGCTTCCAGAGTAAGGACTGAAACTGCTCGTGCCGGGAATAAAGACGACGGCTACGCTTCAATCCCGGAGAATTGTCGCGCCCTGCAACCGCGAGAAGTCTGACCGCACAAAGCTTTCCTTGAGCCTGCGCGAGAAACGCCCCTCCAAAACGTCCTGTTTCTCCAATGATTGAGACATCCGGCTGATCAGTCCTACCATCGGGTGTTCGGCCCGTTTCCGGGTGAACAACAGGCCAGTCCCGGACCTGCTGGCGACAACCAAGAAGCCTCGGTAATTCTCCCGCTGGCACGAACCCATCCCCGAGACAGACCGTCTCTACATTTAACCAATGTTCCTTGGCGTTTTCATGGCGTACACAGGCCCGCTCTACCCGCTCATCACCTTCAATACGCGTCACCACACTCCCCCAGAGGAGAGGAACCCCCGCCCGGCGTAAAGTCAGCAGATGCTGCATCCCAGTTATGGCCAATCGGGGCGACGCCACAGACAGACGCCCCGCCAGTATCGGCCGTTGCATAGGCTCAGGAGCGCCCTCCACGACAGCCGCAACGTTCGCACCTTTCTTCACCAACTCCGCAGCGAGCTGAAGATTGAGCGGGCCATTTCCTGCAATCAGGATTGGACCAGAAGGCAATGTTTCATAAGCCCGGAGCAGCGTCTGCGCTGCCCCCGTCGTCAGGACACCCGGAAGAGTCCATCCTGGGCGTGGCCTGGGTGTTTCCTGCCCACCCGTTGCAATGACAATCTGCTTCGGCCGAACATAGAAGGCTTCACTGCTCCTCAGCCCCCCAATGATGAGCTTTCCGTCTTCGCGATATGCACTCCACACAAGCGTGTCAGGCCATACCCGTGCGCCACTCTGACGGACGGCCTCAATAAGTGCCGAGCCCCGCTGTCCCTGAGCATCCTGCGCGCGGGGATGAATGGCATTCTGCTTGAAATACTGCCCACCCAGGAGGTGGCGCTCATCAAGTAGCAAAACGTCCAGTCCACCCCTCGCCAGTTCCATGGTTGCAGCCAAGCCGGCTGGCCCTGCTCCAATCACCAGAACATCACAGGAATGTTCAGCTAAAGGGACCTCTCCAGCATCAGAATGTTCATCAACCAGCACATGCGCCGTTGCAGCATCCGGAACACGCGCGTTACGTCGGACAGTCATTCCATCGCGAACAGGCGTCATGCAGCCCCGGACCGACATTTGACCGTCCACATCCAGAAGACACTCCTGACACGCGCCGATTCCACAGAAAGGCCCCCGGTCCGAGCCATCAGGTGCAGTTCGATGGACAAGCTTCCCAGCTGCAAGCAAGGCCGCGGTCAGGGTCTGCCCACGCTTCGCACAAACCGTATCGCCCTCGAACGTGAAACTCTGCTGCTTCGACATCAGCGGGCATCCTGCGAACTGATCGGCAGTTCCATAACCGCTTCAGGGGTCACGCGCTGCTGACGACGATAAGGACGCTCTGCAAAATGTTCGATCCGCCGTTGGAAAAAATCCCAGGCTGTCGTCATCAGCAGGTAATACAGTGCTGCTACCGAGAACAGTTCCAACACCATAAACTGATCCTGAACCAGAATTTGGCTTCGTTGCATCAGTTCTTCCATGGAAATGACGGACGTCACACTCGTGGTCTTGAGAAGACCATTTACAGAGTTTCCAAGCGGCGGAATGATAAGGCGAAACGCCTGCGGAAAAGCAATGCGCCAGGCGATCTGTCGCTCGCTCAGCCCAAGAGCACGCGCCGCAGCAATCTGCCCTACAGGAACGGCATTAAGGCCCGCGCGGATGATCTCCGCCAGATAGGCCGCTTCGTTGAGTGTCAGCCCGATAATTGAACACGCCATCACGCTCAGGCGAATATCCAGCTTCGGCAAGCCAGCATAAATTACCACAAGCTGTACCAGAAGCGGCGTGCCCCGGAAAAACCACACGTAAAATCGCGCGGGCCATGAAAACAAGGGCTGCGGTGAACGCTTCATGACCGCGATCAGCAATCCCAGGAAAAAGCCCAGCACCATTGATACGGCTGTCATACCCAGCGTGAGCAATGCACCACGAAAGATATACGGGCTTCCAAGATAAGTAAAAAAGCCGTGCCAGCTCCAGATTTGCATATGGATGCCCCGTTTTAGCGTGTTGTTAAGTCAGCGTTCTTTGGCAGGATCGGGCATTCCGGAGACTGTAATATGCCCCGGAAATGGCATGACACCGTAAGGCGCCATGAGATGCTCCAGTGTTCCGTCTTCCCGCATATCTTCCAGTACCGCAGCCACTTCGCGCGCCAGATCCGGATCACGTAGCGCCAGCGCAACGGGCGTTGGATACAGCCCCGTCAGAACGGGCTTTACACCTCCCTGCTCCGCGTTGCGCCTCGCTACAGCATCAATGGAGAGAACTGCGGTGACCTGTCTTGCTCGCAGACCTGCAAATGCAATGCCGACGTTCTGAAACGTCTTGATTTCAAGGCCTGGTCGCCCGGCCGCCCGCAAAGCGTCATCAGCTTCACGGGCATGACGCTCTTCAATGCCACCCATTTCCACCCCGACCGACATTCCCGAGAGATCTTCGATTCGGCTGAGATGCAGTGCTGCCTCTTCATTGAGCGAAACACTGATCGCCTGAATTTCGTAGGGGATCATGTGCATCAGCTTTGCTCGCTGAGGTGTATAAAACATGCCCGTGTTGATGATGTCCCAGCGCTTTTCCAGCAGCCCCAGCGTCAATTGTGCAAAAGACGTGGACAGCACAACGGGCCGGAGACAAAGCCTACGGGCCAGTTCGTTACCCAACTGCATCCGCATTCCGGTGATGCTGCCGTCGACCGTCACATATTGCAGGGGCGGTAGCGTCGGATTGGTTGCCATAACCAATTGTCCCTGCGAAATCAGACCGGTGGTCGCACGGCACGATGCTGCATGCGCAGTCATCGCCAACGTCATGGAATACAAGGCTACGCAAAGCTGCCCTGTGTTCCATACCCGCCGGGATAACCTGTTCTCAGACACTTTCTTCAAACCGGAGGTCCAGATCCTTCACGATCTGAAGCGCACGTGCATCATCTGCCTCTGGCAGAGGCAAGCGGGGGGCACGTGGGCCGCCAATATCCAGTCCCATATGCTTCAGGAGAGCCTTTGTTCCCGCCACATAACCCTGTCCCCCAACGAACTGGATCAGCGGCACATGGCGGAAATACATCTCTCTGGCCTTACCAATGTCATGATATCCGTCGCAGAGATTGAAGATATCGCTCATGACTTTGGGGGCGACATTAGATGCCACGGCTACCCAGCCGATCGCCCCTTCCAGGAAGCTCTCAAAGCCCATGATGCCACCGAAAACCGACAGACGATCACCACACAGTCGGATGATATCCCGCACACGGGTCACATCCATCGTGGATTCCTTTATCAGACAGCAGTTGTCGATATGCGAGAGCCGCGCCACCAGTTCCGGTTTCAGATCCACATTTGCCGTCGCCGGATTGTTGTAGAGCATGATCGGCAGCCCGATCGCATCCGAAATACGCCGATAATGAACGAACAGTTCATCATCGGTCGGGGTGGAATAGAACGGGGGAATGATCATGACACCGTCCGCACCCAGCCGCTCGGCCTCCTGGCTGTAACGAATCACGTCATAGGTATTTTCTGCTCCAGTGCCGATAAATACCGGAACGCGACCAGCGGCCTGATCGATCACCGTCTGAGCCACAAGCGTCCGCTCGTCATCAGTCAGTGACAGAAATTCTCCAGTCGAACCCAAAGGGATAAGACCGGCAATTCCCTGGGCAATCTGCCAGTCAGTGAACCGTCGCAGACCTGGAACATCAACACGTCCCTCGCTATCATAGGGCGTGATCATCACGGTATAGGTTCCGCGGAACTTCATCGATTTTTCCTTTATTGAGGGAGACATCAGAACTGCGGCTCCCGGAAGCCCTGAGGCGAGCCACCGGCGGATGCTCCGCTTTCCGGGTCATCGCTGTGAGTGTTCATGAATGCCGCAATATCAGGGGTCTGCGAGGCCTGCCCCCGACCATGTCCGAGCGCCCGGACATGACCCGCCTCCAGAAGAACAATCCTGTCCGACAGGGAGGCGACGACACCCATCGCATGAGACACCTGAATGATCGTCATGCCGTCACGTGCAAGATCACGCAGGAGAATGCTGACCTCCTGAACCTTCCGCGGATCCAGCGCAGAAGTCGGCTCATCCAGAAGCAGAAGTGCAGGCCGAAGCATAAGAGCCCGAGCAATGGCAACGCGCTGTTTCTGCCCACCAGACAGATCGTCAGGAAGCACATTCGCCTTGTCCGCCAGACCGAGCTTTTCCAAAAGCTCGTGAGCCTCATGCTCAGCCTCACGATGCGTCCGCTTTGCCACGACGGTGGGCGCAAGGGTGAGATTTCGCAACACCGACATATGACCGAACAGGCCAAACTGTTGGAATACGATCGCGGCCTGAGCCCGAAGGATTTTTGCAGATCCGAGCTTCGACATATTCACCAGACGCCCATCCACGGTCATACGTCCGCATTCTACGGACTGTAGTCCGATGAGCGTTCGCAACAACGTAGTCTTTCCCGATCCCGAAGGTCCGATGAAACTGACGATCTCTCCGCGTTCCGCCGTAAACCCGACGTCGCGAAGCGTCTCAGTCTTTCCATGTCGGACGCAGACGTCCCGAACATCAATGTACGGCAATGCGCTTCTCCAGAAGACGGCTTAGACAGGTCAGCGGATAGGAAATCGTGAAATAGAGCATGAGCACGGCACAGAAGACCTGCACTGAAGGAAGCCCTCGCCCGGAAAGGATCACCCCGGCCTGGCTAAGTTCCACAACGCCAATCTGAGACGCCAGCGCGGTGTCCTTGATAAACAGTACCAGATATCCAATGGCCGGCGGCAGGACGGCCGACGTTGCTTGAGGCACGATGACATATCGCCACCGCGCCCAGAGTGGCAGGTCCAGGGTCAGTGCAGCTTCAACCTGCTCAACCGGGACTGTAAGGATCCCACCGTGCAGTATTTCGCTCAGATACGCTGCCGCAATGAGCCCGATCGAACCAATCGCCACAACTGTTGCCGATACATCCACACCGGCCATACCAGTACAGAAAAATACGATATAAAGGGTTACGATGAACGGGATACGGCGAATGATCTGGACATACGCAACGGCCAATAGTCGTAGCGGCAGTAACACCTTGCCGCCCGAAAGACGGAGCGCCGTCAGAATCACAGCACCGGCAACGCCCATCAGACCCCCACCGACAGACAGGATGATCGTCCGCAGCAAGGCCTGAAGCAAAAGGCTAGTGTCATAATGTGAGAACGCAATCATACCATGCGCTCCAATCCACGGCGGCACAGCATGAAGATCCCAGCCAGAGCAAAGGAGAGCACGGCATAGAGCGCTCCTGTTACAAGCATGACCTCAAGAATTCGGAATGTGGTCGATCCAATGTCGTAGGCGCGGCCCGTAAGATCTTCGACCCCGAAGATTGATGCCATCGCACTACCCAGGATCATGATCTGAAAATGATTGGCCAACGCCGGGAACATCGTGCGGCCGACATGCGGCAGGATAACCCGAAGGTAAGTCTGCCGCCGGTTCAGCCCAAGCGTAAGCGCAACCTCATGATAAACAGACGGAACCCTCGACATGCCGGCCCCTAGGATATCCGCCAGATAAGCCCCAGCATTCAGAGTCATCCCTATAACAACGGACATGACAGGCGAAACCATTACGCCCATCAAAGGCAGGCAATAGAAAACAGCAAAGATCTGGGAAAGCTGAGGCGCATTGGTCAGCGCCGTGCTGTATCCACGGCTCATCCGCCGCCAAACACCTCTATTTTCGAAACGAACTACGACGAGCAATACTGCGAGAGACAGCCCCAGCCCAAAGGCCAGCGCCGCGATCAGGATTGTGATCCAGACACCCCCCAGCAAATAAGGCAAGCGAACCAGGACGGGATGAAAATCCAATCGGTTCATGGCGCCCTCTGATCTGTGCCAGGATCGAACCATTTACGATGGATGGCCTCAAGCCGGCCATTTGCTTCCATCTTTTCCAGCAGATGATCGACATCTGAACGCAATGTCACATCCTGAGGAGAAAGACCTATGCAGTCGTCTCCTACCGGCGGAGCGAACCCCCGAATGACTCTCCACTGCACCTGGGGCTGGGTAGGCAGGTAATGACCGACATATTCGATCACGTCGACCATTGCGTCTCCCCGCCCTTGCGCGAGAGCACGGATTGCATCGACATAACTGTCTAACAGCAGCATTGATGCCTTTGGAGCGTGTTCGCGCAGATAGGCCACAGCCGTCGAGCCCCGCACCTCCACGAGCTGATGTGCGCCGGAAGTCAGATCTCCGAAAGACATAATTTTTCGTTCAAACGGGGAAATGATCGCAAATTGCTCGGAATAGAGAGGGCGCGAAAATGCGATGACCTCAGCCCTCTCCGGCGTTCGCGTCAGGCCGCCAAGCACAATATCAACTTTGCCTGCCAGCAGATAAGGGATGCGTCCACTCGATGACAGCGTGACAAAACGCGGTTCAACACCCAGCCCGGCCGCAATAGCCCGCCCGATATCTATGTCGTAACCAGCGAGTTCGTTGCGGGCATCGTACTCCCCCAGCGGCGGAAGCCCCGGTTCCACACCGATATTGATATGTCCGCTATCGCGAATAACTGCACTCCCTCTTGCATCAGCATTGCCGGGCAGAAGAACACTGCAGGCAGCGCAGAAACCTAAAAACAGACTGGTCCGGATCGCTTTCAAAAAGGTTTCTCCGATGCTCTGCGACTTTAGGGTTGCGGTTACCAGATCACTGATCTAATTCGAATATACTTTATGTATACGATAGAAAACCCTTTGGAAGAAATTTCTTCTCCGGACCGATCCGAATGAGCAATGGACCCTCTCCTGTGACCTTCCTTTACCTGACTCAAACGATTGAAGGTTTTGAAGGAGAACCTGTGGCCGCAGCCCTCCGCCGCGCAGGCATTCTTGAACTCGGGCAGTCAGGAATCGACAACAGTTCCCGTGGTGCTTTCTGCTTCATGGGAAGCTGTCAGGAATGTCGCATCCGGATCAACGGCACAGTTGCTTACGCCTGCAAGGCTCCTGTTTTCTCGAACATGACGATCACGCCCTATGCCCAGTCCTGACTTCTCCCCCGTCACCGTCATCGGTGGAGGCATCGCTGGCAGTACAGCGGCCATTGCGCTTTCCCGCCTCGGACTGCCCGTCACGCTTATCGACGAACAATCCGAGGCGGGGGGGCAGATCTTCAGAGCTCCCTCACCTTATGCCCGCCAAACCGTACCACCGAATCACGAATTCAGCGGTGGCGATACCCTTCGTGGAAAGCTGGCAGCTTCTGACGTTACAGTGCGCCTTGGAACAAGGGTCTGGGGTCTGTCACCCAGCCTGACGCTGGACCTTATCGGTTCTGACGGCATGAGCCAGCTTCCACCTTCGACAGTTGTGGTCGCCAACGGTGCGACAGAGCGCTTTTTTCCATTTCCGGGATGGACGACCCCTCGCATCACAGGCCTTGCAGGGGCCAGCATCCTGATGCGCAATGGTGGAACGCTGCCGGGTCAGACAGTCCTGGTCGCCGGTTCGGGGCCACTGCTGTTTTCTGTAGCCCATCAGGTTCTGGAGCTCGGTGGCAAGGTTGCCGCTATCGTAGATGCCGGCAGTCGCACCGACTGGTTTCGTCTGGGCGCCATGCTCGCACTCGACCCCTCTCGCATGGCTCAGGCACTCTCTTGGATGCGGCAATTACGCAAAGCCGGAATTCCAATTCATCACCGATCCTTTCTGTCGTCTGCGCAGGAAACCGAAAGCGGCCTGCTTCTGACGGTCAGTGAAATGGATCATCCCCAGCGCCGCCATCTCTATGCCGCCGAGACCGCGGCCTGCGGCTATGGCCTCAAACCCTCGACGCTGATTACGCGATCAACTGGCGTTCAGCACCATCACGACGCGCTTGGGGGGTATCTTGAACCCGTCACGGATGTTGCCGGACGTACAAGCCGTCCCGATCTGTACGTTACAGGCGACGCCGCAGGAATCCGCGGCATGGCTGTCGCCCGCCTGCGCGGACTCGTCACCGCCCATGCCCTGGCTCAGGATCGCGGTCTGATTTCGTCAGCCACATATAAAAGTCTGACCAGAACTCCCCGTCGCCACCTTCGCCGCCTTGATGCCGTCTCTCGCCGGATGCTTCCGTTGATGAACGCTGGCCGAGAACTTGCCGCAAGCGTGCATGACGACACCATTGTTTGCCGATGCGAACGCGTAACCGCAGCAACCCTGCGATCGGCCATCCATTCCGGTGCCAAGGACCTGAACCAGCTCAAGGCTTGGACACGCTGCGGTATGGGGCCGTGTCAGGGGCGCATGTGTGAAGACAGTGCACGAAACCTCGTTACTGCCACCTGCAAAAGCACGCCTGAGGACGCAGGGAGTTTCACTGCGCGCATGCCGTTCTTCCCCCTCCCCCTGACCTCCGTGACCGGCACCTTCGATTATTCCGACATTCCCTTGCCAAAGGCTGCTCCTCTATGACCGTCGCGCTGCATGAAAAACCAGCAATGTATGACGCCGTCATTGTTGGCGCAGGCGTCATGGGAGCGACGACCGCCCTGTTCCTGGCGCGTGCCGGCCTGAACGTTGCCATGGTTGACAGGCAAGACATGTTCCGCGCCGCTTCGGGCGTCAACGCCGGGACACTGACCCTGCACATGACCCGTGCTCAGCTCATTCCCCACGCCATTCGTGGCCGGGAAATGTGGCTAAATAGCGCGGAATGGCTCGGCGAAGATGTTGGCGCCCTTGCAACGCCTGGCCTGTCGATGGCGTTTACGGAAGCTGAAGAAGATCTCCTGATCCAACGCGCTCGCGTCCGGCAAGAGATGGGAGCTCCGATCGAAATCGTATCGCCTGATCGTGCCGTTGGCATCGAGCCGGGTATCAATCCCTGTTTGCGTGCTGCTGCCTATTGCGCGCTGGACGGTCATATCCCGACCTATCGCGTGGGAGGAGCTTATGCCCATGCACTGAAACAGACAGGCGTCACGCTCATCGAAAACGCTGCAGTTGAAACCATCACTTCATCAGGTGGTCAGGGTTATGAAATTCGACTGGCCAATCGGAGCCAAACTGTCCACGCACATCGTGTCGTCCTGAGCACTGGAGCATGGCTGGAAAAGATGCTGGGCTGGTTCGGCCATGACATTCCGATCCGCTGCCTCATCAACCAGCTCGTTGTTACGGAAACGCTTTCTCCCGTTATGAACAGTGTCCTCAGCATTGCCAACGGACTGCTCTCTCTCAAGCAGTTTGCCAACGGCAGCGTGCTCATCGGGGGCGGCTGGCAGGGTGAAGGTAATATTCGTGACGGTGGCACTCGCGTCATTCCTGAAAACCTTCAGGGGAATGTTCGTCTTGCCCAGCATGTCGTTCCACAGCTGAACACTGCGCAGATCCTCCGGGTCTGGCTTGGCCTGGAATCCGAAACACCGGACGCCATGCCTCTGATTGGCCCCCTCACACGTGATGATAACGCGTTCGTTGTGGGCTGCGTCCATTCTGGCTTCACCAGCGGTCCTTATATGGGCCGCCTGCTGGCGGAGCGCATTCTCGGCGCAGATCCTGACCTGACTGCTTTTGACCCATATCGTTTCTCCTCCTCTCCAGCCACCGGATCCCAGCCATGATTCCCGTTTCTCCCGCACCTTTCCGGGGCGTTTACGCTGCTACACTGGTGCCCTTTCAGGCCGACGGAACGCTGGACGAAACTCTTTTCTGCGAGCATCTCACAGATTGTACGGGCCGTGAGGGCATCGTAGGCATTCTGTGCAACGGACATGCTGGCGAAAATCATCTTCTGACACGCGCAGAAAAACGCCGGGTAGTGAAACTGGCTGCGGAGACCATTGGCGCGAACCGCATCATCGTTTCAGGAGTCCTTTCGGAAGACCTGAATGAAGCCTGTGACCACGCCCGTGACGCCGTAGCCGCTGGCGCAGATGCCCTCTTGGTGTTTCCACCGTTCTCCTGGGCCGTCTCGCAGGACGCAGAGGCCATTATTGCTCATCACACTGCCATCTGTAATGCAGTCGATGTACCCATCATGCTTTACCAGTCATCGATTGGAAGTGGAGGCATGGCCTACTCCATCCCCATCCTTGAAGCACTTCTTCGCCTACCGAAGGTTGTTGCCGTCAAAGAAGGAAGCTGGGAGACCAACGCCTATGACCGTCACCGCAGGCTAGCTGCACGCGTTGCCCCCCACGTGGAAGTCATGGCTTCAGGAGACGAGCACCTCCTTGCGTGCTTCGCCATTGGCACAACAGGCAGCCTTGTCAGCCTCGCAGGGATCCTTCCCAGTGCCATGAGCCAGCTTTTTCGTGCCGTTGAGGAAAATGATTTCCCTCTGGCACGCAAGATCCACGAGGCCGTTCAACCTCTTGCCAATCTGATCTACGGACGCCAGCCCGGAGGCCGCGCCACACTGCGGCTGAAAGCCTGTCTGGTTATGCAAGATAAATGGCCCTCCTGCCGAACCCGCAAGGCTTCTGATATCATCGCTCCTGAAGAATGGCAGGAACTGTCAGCCGCATTGGAAACTGCCATGACAGTGGAAGGACCCTAATGAGCGATTATATGGTAGCCGAACGCGAACAAAATCTCGCTGAACTGGCTTACACACAGATCAAACGTATGATCCTTGAGAAGAAGCTGCCCAGCGGAATGTCCGTTGTGGAGGGGCGACTTGCGGACCATCTCGATATCTCCCGTACCCCTGTGCGCGAAGCACTGATGCGTCTCGCGGCCGAAGATCTTCTCGTAAAACAAGGATCGCGCTCTTTTGCGGTTCGCAACGTCTCCGCTACTGAATTTTTTCAGGCCGTTCACATTAGGGAAATTCTTGAAAGCGAAGCCATCGCCCTGTCTTTCGAAAGGCTCGACCGAGCCGTCCTCGCAGAGTTACGCCGTGACATTGTAGAACTCGGAAAAACCCCTGATCAGACAGCAGCTCAATGGCAGCTCGACGACCGGCTGCACCGCATGTTCCCCAGAGTTTCTGGAAATGGCGTACTTCTGCGCACCATTGATGAACTCCGCACCCTCACTCGCCTGTGTGAAGTAACCTACCCCCTGGGTCGCGTTCCCTCTTCCACAACTGAACATCTGGCTATTGTCGACGCTCTACTCGCAGGGGATCGCGATGCTGCTCGCGCCGCAATGGTCACGCATCTGCGGAATGTCGCAGCCGATTGCATGGATATTCTCCGAGGCGGCTGAATCTGCCTCTCTCTATAATCAGGAAAAATCGCTATGATGACTTTTGACCTTGTGATCCGGAACGGTAAGATCGTTACCGCCACTGACACGTACATTGCCGATATCGGAATCAACGGCTCAAAAATTGTCGAAATCGGTTTTAATCTTGCTGGCCGCGAAACCGTCGATGCAACCGGCCTGCTTGTCATGCCAGGCGGCATCGACGGCCACTGCCATATCGAGCAGGTCGAGACTGACGGCACCATCCACGAAGACGACTTTGTTTCTGCAACGGGTACTGCCCTTCTTGGTGGTACCACAACCGTCGTATGCTTTGCGTCCCACATCCCCGAAAAAGGGCTGGTCGAACAGTTCGAGGACTATCGTGCCCGTGGTGCCAATTCCCGTATAGACTTCGCCATCCACCAGATTATCACCCGCACCGATGACAAAACGATCATGGAAGAAATTCCTATCATAGCCGAACGCGGTGCTGCTGGTTTGAAGGTCTTCATGACTTATGACGATTTTCACCTTTCGGACGGGCAGTTCCTTCAGGTTCTGGAAGCCGCCAAGAAAAGTAACATCATCGTCTCTGTTCACTGTGAGAATTATGACGCCATCCGTCACCTCATCCTTCGTCATCTTGAGGAAGGCCGAATAGAACCTTATGGCCACGCGACATCGCGGCCGCCAAGCGTTGAACGTGAAGCCACTTATCGCGCCATCACCATGAGTGAACTTGTAGATCAGGAGATCCAGATCTTTCATGTCTCCTGTCCTGAAGTCGCCGAAGAAATCAGTCGTGCCCAATCACGCGGCATAAAAGTCGTCGCTGAAACCTGCCCGCATTACCTGACGCTGACTGAAGACGTCCTGAAATCCGACGGGTTCGAAGGCACAAAATATATCTGCAGTCCTCCTCTTCGCACCCAGGCCCAGCAGGACGGCATGTGGCAATATCTGCGCAATGGCGTCATCAGCATTATCTCGTCAGATCATTGCGGCTACACCTTTGACGGGGATGTTGGGAAAGGTCGCCGTGGCCGTGACGCTGATTTTTCCCTTATCCCCAATGGCATGCCAGGACTTGGGACACGTCTTCCTGTCTTTTACGACGCCGCTATCAACAACGGCCAATTAGCCCTTACCGATTTTGTGCGTGTGACGGCTACCACGCCAGCCAAGCGTTACGGACTTTACCCAGAAAAAGGTACAATCGCCCCCGGCGCTGATGCTGATCTGGTTTTATGGGATCCTGACCAAGTAGTGACAATCACCAATTGCTTTTTTCAAAGCAACATTGACTACACCCCTTACGAGGGCCGTACAGTTCGAGGGTGGCCGGTGAAAGTGTTCCTCCGGGGTACGCTCGCTATGGATAAGGGTAACCTCCTCGCATCCCCTGGAACTGGAAAATTTTACAAAGCTCAGGAGCGAATTGATTAGCACTACAGTTGCGTTTTTCTGAGGGTTCTGAATCTATGGATAGCCATGATTCAGAACGAGATGAATAG
>NZ_JOPH01000042.1:0-20804 GCF_002153615.1 Gluconobacter sp. DsW_058 | reverse complement strand
CCCATATTAGAAAATAAAATTACCACTCAATTTTAAATTAATCATAAATGTTATGTGCCATATATAAAAAATCTCCGCCCGAATACCCGAGCGGAGACGTAGAAAATTTTCTAAGGATTCCGCGCAATTATTTCATATTTAACAGATCAACGACGCCCCGTCGGACGGCCACCACCGCGAGCGGCGTTGCCACTGCGTCCGCCAGCAGGAGGGCCGGAACGACGGCGGCCACCACCATTTCCACCACCGCCTCGCTGACCACCACCAAGCACTGGCGGACGCATTGTGGAATTCTGTGCAGCGTCAGAGTGGTACGGATGATCAGTTACGACAGGAATAGCCTTGTCGATCTTTTTCTCAATATCCCGAAGCCATGCGCGTTGTTCTGCATCACAGAGCGATACTGCCCAGCCATCACGGCCTGCACGCGCGGTACGACCGATACGATGAACGTAAGATTCAGGGACATTTGGCAGATCGTAATTGAAGACGTGAGAAACATCATCAACGTCGATGCCACGTGCGGCAATATCCGTCGCGACCAGGACCTTGATCGTCCCGTTGCGGAAGCCAGCCATGGCACGTTCACGCGCCCCCTGGGACTTGTTCCCGTGCAGTGCTTCGGACGTAATGCCGTTCTTGTTCAGGAATTCCGCAACCTTGTTCGCTTCATGCTTCATCAGCGTGAACACGACTGCACGTACGACATTTGAGCTCTCAACGAGCATCAGTGTCGCATCCTTTTTCTTGTCCGTCTCCACAAACATCACAGCCTGACGGATGCGATCAACCGTGCTGGACTCAGGCGTTACCTGAACAGTAGCAGGGTCCTTCAGCAGGGAATGCGCAAGATCGCTAATGGACTGCGGCATCGTTGCCGAGAACAGAACCGTCTGACGACGCGCAGGCAAGAGAGCCATGATGCGGCGGATATCACGAACGAAGCCCATGTCGAGCATACGATCGGCTTCGTCCAGCACCAGAACCTCCAGGGCAGAAAGGTCGATGTGACCCTGCCCCACCAGATCCAGCAAACGGCCCGGCGCAGCCACGAGAACATCCACGCCACGGCGCGTTGCCTCGACCTGGCGTCCCTGCCCGACCCCACCGAACACGACTGCATGCGTCAGCTTCATGTGGCGTGCGTATGCAGCAAAGCTCTCATCAATCTGGGAAGCCAGCTCACGCGTCGGAGCCAAAACCAGCACCCGGACACTCTTGGGAGCTGCCGGACGGCGATGCCGCAGCAGGTAGTCCAGGATTGGCAGCGCGAACGCAGCCGTCTTGCCCGTGCCGGTCTGGGCCAGACCAAGAAGGTCACGGCCTTCCAGCAGGTAAGGAATAGAGCCAGCCTGAATAGGCGTTGGCGTGGTGTAACCTTCTTCAGCAAGTGCTTTCTGAAGTGGCTCGGCAAGTTTGAGCTCTGCGAAACTGGTCATGGACCCCTCCTGAGGGATAACAAGGCCTGGCTCGCACAGCTAGTTCGCACTTTTGAATGCACGAATAAAATGCCTGCTTTGAGCCTAGAAAGTTGATGAAAGACGAACCTTCAAACTGAGACGCAGACACACAGCTGGACATGTGCAAGAGCCAAAAAAGCCCTGCACATTGCCCACTTCACTTTTCCCACCAAAGTCAGAGAAGCAAAGCACCGTGTGCTCAATCGACCAGCATGACGAAGAGACCGTCAGCATCTCCCTGCTTTCACACAAGGATATCTGCAAACGGATGTAAGGCAGCTTCCCTTGCCCTGCAAGGGAGTTGAGAGGTCCGATTTCTAAAAAATCATTATTATTTAACGCGTTTTGCAAAATCGCGAACTTCCTGCGCATCAATGATGCACAGAGAGAAAAGAACTGACCCTCTACCCGCGTCGCAGCAGAAAAAGCGCCTGTTCACCGAAAAGGTTTGCGAAGCGGATTGAGCGGCGCCACGGAGCCTTCAATCCATCCTCGTCGATGGCGAGCCACTGCTGCACAATGTACCCCTCCTCCTCACATAACGCGAGAAAATCCCGAATGGTGCACGGATGGATATTGGGCGTGGAATACCAAGGCGTACTCCATACCGATGTCATCGGCATACGGCCAGTGGTCAGAAGCTGTAAACGCAGTCTCCAATGACCAAAATTCGGGAAGGAGATGATCGCATGACGCCCTATCCGCAACATTTGCCGTAACACCTCCCGGGGACGCTCAACCGCCTGAAGTGTTCTTTGCAGAACAACATAGTCAAACGAGTCATCGGGATAGTAGGACAGATCGTGATCTGCATCTCCATGCATAACCGGCAGACCATGGGCAACGGACTGCGTCACGCTCTGCATGTCGATTTCAATGCCGCGGGCGTCGCAGTTTCGCGTTCGGTACAGATAATCGATGAGCGTGCCGTCACCACTGCCGACGTCCAGAACGCGGGCCCGGGTTGGAATCATCTCCGCAATCAGACGCTGATCCAGCCGCATCAGACACACTCCACTTTCGTCAGACCTGCGTGCTCAGCTGCACCATTCAGGAAACCCCGAACCGTTCGATCCAGATCCGGCTCGTCCAGCAGGAACGCGTCATGCCCACGATCGCTTTCAATTTCCACAAAAGAGACGTTTGCTCCGGCTTTATTCAAAGCCCGCACCAGAAGACGGGACTGAGACGTGGGAAAAAGCCAGTCTGAACTGAAGGACACAACGCAAAAACGCGTCTCGCACTTGCGAAACGGTGCCGAAAGATCGCCATCATGCTCGGCGGCCAGATCAAAATAATCCATCGCCCGCGTTACTGTCAGATACGAATTTGCATCAAACCGGCGCACGAATGTTGAGCCCTGATGCCGCAGATAACTCTCAACTTCGAACATCTCACCAAACAGAGAAGGACTGCTGGCTGCCGGCACAGCCGTTGGAGCTTCACTTCGAACTTTACGTCCGAACTTCCGGCTCAGAGCCTCTTCGGACAGATAAGTTATGTGGGCCATCATCCGGGCGACCCCCAGACCACGCGCCGGAATGGCGCCGAAGTCTCTGTAATGGCCATCATGCCAGTCAGGATCCGCAAAGATCGCCTGACGGCTGACTTCGTTGAATGCAATATTCTGGGCTGAGTGGAACGGCGACGTTGCAATCGGCAAAGCCGCAAAAACGCGCTCTGGATAATCGGCAATCCACGTCAGTGCCTGCATGCCTCCCATGGAGCCGCCCACGACAGCGAAAAGACGCTGGATACCCAGATGGTCCAACAGGCATGCCTGAGAGGCGACGATGTCGTGCATGGTGATGGGAGGAAATTCACTATCCCACGGCCGCCCGGTCTCTGCCCGAATGGACTTCGGACCGGTAGATCCCATGCATCCGCCCAGCACATTGGGGCAGATGACAAAAAATCTGTCCGTATCGATTGGAAGGCCAGGCCCAACCATGCGGTTCCACCAGCCCGGCTTGCCAGTTAGTGGATTAGGCTCGGCTAAATACTGATCTCCGGTCAGAGCGTGACAGACCAGTATGGCGTTGCCGCGATCAGGCGCGAGGGTGCCATAGGTGCAGTAAGCTACTTCGAGCGGCGCAAGATGAACGCCACATTCCAGGTCCATCCCCTCTTCCAGGTACATGGTCTGATGCGTGTAAACGGGACTATCTTCCTCAAAGGAAGACACACTGCGGTCCATCAGTCTTCCACCTCCGATGCCGACGGGAGGGCGTCGATGCCCTTCGGGGCCGACGGTATGACATTCTCCGCACCCTACGGCAAATCACCCTTCTTATTGACGATAAATTAACGCACTTGAAATTCATTAAGAAACAGTAAAAAACCGTTTCATGCTTCACGCCCTCCCGGATTCATCCAGCCCAGCCGTTTCTGCAGCCTCGGATGCCTTCGCACCAAGTGCGCTCCAAATTCTTGGGTATTCGGGAGTATTTGACGCAACATATTATCTGAAGAGCAATCCGGACCTCCATAACCTCGGAACTGCAGCTCTCAGGCATTATCACCAGCATGGCTGGAGAGAGGGCCGTAAACCCAATCCGTTTTTTGATCCTCACTGGTATGTCGCCCAAAATCGGGATGTTCTGGGAGATCCTCTTTTACATTACGTCACAAAAGGCGAGAAAGAAGGCCGCCGACCAATCGGTTGGTTTGATCCTGGCTGGTACACTCAGACTTACGCCATTCCGCAAGGGATGCTGGCGCTCGCTCATTATCTGCTCAACCGACATACACAGAAACTGAAGCCCATCGCTGAGTTTGATCCAGCCTTCTATTTGAAAACCTACCCCGATGTAGCCGCCGCCGGCCTCGACCCACTGGAACATTACATGATCCAGGGCTTTCGTGAGGCCAGGCAGCCGTTCGAAGGCTTTGATCCGGTTTACTACCGGAAGAATTATCTACGGCATGCGCCGGACAGTAATCCGCTTCTTCACTACCTGGAGAACAAGAACCGTTCGGGAATTCATTCCTCATGCCCGGCGAATGAAGTCACCGTCTTTCGGGAAGTTCGGCGGCGTAGCGCGCCAGGCCCTTCCTTTGAGGATTTCAACCCACTTCCCCAAAGCGCGATCAGACGCGCCCGTGTCCTTGCGTATTACTTGCCCCAATATCATGCCACAGCAGAAAACGATGAATGGTGGGGAAAGGGTTTTACGGAGTGGACCAACACCTCGCGTGCGCTCCCTCGCTTCGCAGACCATTATCAACCCCGCATTCCACGTGACCTGGGGCATTACACTCTGAATTCTCCAGACCTTCTCGACCGTCAGGCCAGAATGGCCAAGGCTGCCGGGATTGAAGGTTTCGTCTTCTATTTTTACTGGTTCAATCAAAAGCGTCTGCTTGATGGGCCACTGGAAATGCTTCTGGCCAACCCTCAGATTGACCTTCCATTCTGCCTGATGTGGGCCAACGAAAACTGGAGCCGCCGCTGGGACGGGTCAGAAGATGATATTCTGATTGCTCAGCACTACAGAGACACGGACGACAACGCTCTCGTAGATTGCTTCGCCAGACATATGCACGATCCCCGATATATCAGAATTGGGGAACGCCCTCTCCTCATGGTGTATCGCCCTGGAACCATTCCCAATGCACGGCAGGCCTTTGCGCGCTGGCGTGAACTTTTTCGGGAGAGGCACGGCATTAACCCTATCTTTATTATGGGGCAGGCCTTTGGAGACGAAGACCCTCATTCCTTTGGTGTTGAAGGAGCCATTGAGTTCCCTCCGCACAAAGTTGTTTCCGACTGCCGCCTCATCAATGAAAACGTTCAAATTCTTGACGAAGACTTCAGAGGACAGATCTACGATTACGCCGATATTGTAGAAAATGCGCTCCGACAGCCAAGTCCGTCTTTTCCCCTTATCCGCACAGCGGCACCTTCATGGGATAATGACGCACGACGTCAGGGCAACGGCCTCGTCATGCACGGGTCAACTCCAGAGCTTTATGAGAAATGGCTCAATGGCCTCGTCAATTTAGCGCAGAAACACCGCTTTTTCGGGGAATCTATTGTCTGCGTTAACGCGTGGAACGAATGGGCAGAAGGTGCCTATCTGGAGCCTGACGTTCATTTCGGCAGCGCCTATCTGAATGCAACGGCAAGAGCCTGCACAGGCTTTAAAAGCTCCTCAAATAAGGTACGCCTGCTGCTGATCGGCCACGATGCCTTCCCGGCTGGAGCCCAAAAACTCCTTCTGGAGACAGGCCGTACATTCCGGCGATCTTTCGGTGTTGATATCCGCTTCGTGCTCCTCGAAGGCGGCGCAATGATGGAAGACTACAGGGCTGTTGCTCCTGTTGAAATTCTGTCTCCCACCTCCAGCGACGTTATGGCGCGCCTCAACACGTTGCGGGCAGAAGGTTTTGAATGCGCGATATTGAACAGCGCGGCATCATCAGCCATTGCTCCTGCACTGCATAACAATGCAATCACCTACACATTCCTCATTCATGAGTTGCCCCACCTCCTGCAAAGCCGCGATCTACGGAAATCCATGCGGGACGCATGTGAGACGGCACAATCAATTGTCGTCCCCGCACACTCCTGTGCAGCGCGCCTGGGATTGGAGAAACACCCTCACATAACGATCCTGCCTCAAGGCCTGTATGAGCAGACAACCTTCAACGGGTCTTCCCGGGAAGCGCTCAGATCGCAGTTGGGCCTTAACGCTCAGGATCTGCTGGTCATTGGTGTTGGCTACGCGGATATGCGGAAAGGCTTTGACCTGTTTCTCCAGCTCTGGCGGAAACTCGCCGGGCAAGCACACTGTGTATGGGTCGGGGCGATTGATCCGGTTCTTCAGGATGGTTTGAGAACCGAAATCGATCATGCCCGCGCAAGCGGCACCTTCCATATGCCGGGTCGCGTTCATAATGTTGCGGACTGGCTGTCTGCATCGGACGTCTTTACTTTGACGTCCCGCGAAGACCCCTATCCTTCCGTCGTCCTTGAGGCTCTGGCATCAGGCCTGCCATGCACATCTTTTGCTGATAATGGCGGCATTCCAGAGCTACTGAAAAGCCTTCAAAACGATCCGACGACTTACAATATGGTCGTTCCGTTCGCAGATGTGAGAGCGATGAGTTTGGTGGCTCTGGAGCTTGCCGAGTGGTCAAAAGCTCGCGGTCAAAACACCCGACAGGCTGCCGCACGCAAACTTGGAAAATCGTTTCTTTTTCGCCCCTATGCCCAGCAACTCCTGCGCTTGGCCGCACCAAAAATTCCTTCAATTTCCGTCGTGGTACCGTCGTATAATTATGCGCGTTATTTAGAAGCCCGGCTCGTCTCTATTTTCACGCAGACATTCCCAGTCCTGGAAATTATCGTCCTTGATGATGCATCCGAGGATAACAGTATCGAAGTCGCCATGGGCACTACCGCCGAATGGGGGCGTGACGTTCGTATTATCAAAGGAAGACGGTCTTCCGGGTCCGTCTTTGCTCAATGGCAGAAAGCACTCCAACAGGCACAAGGCGAATGGGTCTGGATCGCGGAAGCAGATGACCTTTGCGACCCTCATTTTCTGGAAAAGCTTGTTCACGCTGTGCACCAGTGTCCGAATGCGGTCATGGCGTTCTGCGATAGCCGCTCAATAGATGAGACCGGCGCGCCTCTCTCCGCCTCCTATCAGCCATACTGTGTAGAGGCGGCTGGAAATCTTCTTGAGCATGATGGTCAGTTCAGCGGGCGGGATTTTCTTCAAACATGCCTGTCTGAGCGCAATCTGGTTCTCAATGTCAGCGGCGCAATTTTCCAACGAACGGCCATGCAAACGGCACTCAGAACGTGCAAAAAAGATTTAAAAACCTTGAAAGTGGCTGGTGACTGGAGAGTCTATCTTGAGTTGCTCGATAGTCCCGACGTTGGCGTTGTCTATGTCAGCGATGCCATGAACATCCATAGGCGACATCAATCGTCTTCGACGCATATGTTAAATCAGGCTACTCATCTCGAAGAAATAAATTTTATGCATGAGATTTTTGCGAAGCGATTACCTTTTTCGCAAGAAAAGCTTGAGAAGCAAACGCTCTATCGCCACAAAATTCTCCAGCAGTTCGGTTTGTAATTTGATTGTATAAAATTCGTTTTTATTTTTAACTACTAAAGGGAAAACGATTATTATTTTTATAAATTATGAATCACAAACATACCGAGTACGCGAGCTCAAATGACTGGTGCATGGGCCTCGGGAAATGAGCGCGTCATACCAGCACTGCTGACTGCCAGAAATATCCACCGAAGGGAGGCAACCACAAACTAACGGAGATCGATCCCGATGCCAGAGGAAGAAACGCGCCTCGGGTAGCGTTGCCTGCTTGACGGTCAGGCACTTCATGGCCCCCTATGATGCATCTTACTGGGAAATTAGCCATGGCACAGTTATCAATCGGCGATCATGTTTCAGACCTCAAAGGCGCCCATGATGGCAAGCTTGTGGATATTGAAGGTTCCACTGGCTACGTGATGCAAAGCAATGGTGTGGAAGTTGAATTCCCCCTGTCTCAGTTGAAGCCTTACGAACCTCCAAAAGTTTCTGAAATTCGAACTCTATCTGGCCCTCTTCGGGACAAAGTTTTAAGTCCTGCCCAAAGGACACTACTGGCTTCCGTGCCTGCCTCCCTCATTAATGCGATCGCTAAGAGCTACGATGCGGGCAGCGATGGCGAAGGCTCGCGTCCACCTTTTGCTACTCTGCCAGAGTCCAAAAGACTGGAAGCCATCCGCATTTATCTCCCCACGCTTCCCCAGCGGCTTCTGGCCTCTCATATGAATCTGGTGGTTGCGATGCGTGATGTCGCCAAATCATAAATTATGATGATGGACGAATGCAGTCGTGAGGATGACTGGAAATTCGATGCTTCCACGGAGATAAAAGAGCCGCTGTAGCGCGTTGACCCAGGCCGGCATCACCCGTAGAACTCCGCGTTCTGAAACAGCGAAGCCCAACCAGGCGCAGCATTATTGAGCGCCGGAGGCGCTGCGTGTCCATGTCCATGACTTTCGCCGATCTTTGCTTGGCGCCCACTCTTCTGAGCGCTCTGGCTGAAGAAGGATATGTCACACCTACCCCTATCCAGGCACAGTCAATCCCCATGCTGCTGGAGGGCCGTGACCTATTGGGCATGGCGCAGACTGGTACAGGGAAGACAGCATCTTTTGCTCTTCCACTGTTGCACCGCCTCGCGGCTAATCCTCGCACAGCCCCAAAGGGTGGCGCACGCGTCCTCGTGCTCGCACCGACACGCGAGCTTGTCTCCCAGATTGCGGATGGCTTTGAGAGCTTTGGTCGTCATCTGAATCTTCGCGTGACGACGATTTTCGGCGGTGTCAGCCAGTTTCATCAGGTGAACGCACTTGAGAATGGCGTGGACATTATTGTCGCCGCCCCAGGGCGACTTCTGGATCTTATCGAGCAAGACTTATGCGATCTATCGCAGCTTGAAGCGCTTGTACTTGATGAGGCCGACCAGATGCTGGATATGGGCTTCGCAAAACCGATTGAGCGTATCGTCGCAACACTCCCGAAAGATCGGCATACCGTTCTGTTTTCGGCCACGATGCCGAAATCTATCGCGGCACTCGTTGAGAGCCTTCTCAATGATCCGGTAAAAGTCGAAATTGCTCCTCCATCAACCACCGTGGACCGCATTGAGCAGTCCGTAATGTTTATGGATGCAGCTCACAAAAAAACGGCTCTCCTGGCCCAGCTTGAAACACAGGATGTCGGTCAGGCCGTTGTTTTCACGCTTCAAAAAAACATTGCCAATGAGGTCTGTGCTTTCCTGACTGAAGCCGGGATTACCGCAGAAGCCTTGCACGGCAACAGGTCCCAGGGCCAGCGGGAACGCGCACTCAGCGCATTCCGTGACGGAACCGTACAAGTCCTCGTTGCCACGGATATCGCCGCCCGCGGCATCGACGTTGACACCGTCACACATGTTTTCAACCACGATCTTCCCAGCCTGCCTGAAAGCTATGTCCATCGCATTGGCCGCACCGGGCGTGCCGGGCGCAGTGGTTTCGCCATCACCCTGTGCGATGCCGAACAACGTGCGTGGCTGCACGATGTGGAACGAGAAATCGGTCGTACATTGACGGTTTACACCGACCATCCATGGCACTCAGAAACCGCACGGCACTCCACCATGCGCGCTCCCGTGTTAGGGGGTGGCCCGGTCAAGCAGGTCAAACCACAAGTCAAGCGAGAGCGAAAAGTCTGGACTGAAGAAGAAAAGCTTGCCGCACGTGAGGCCGCCAAGAGAGCCTGAAGCTAATTTGGCTTTCGGTTTTCTTCGACGCTAACGGATTACTATAATCCATTAGCGTCATTGCGGTTTGCATGAGAACCGCTGCGTGACGTCTGGCATCACTCTTCTTCAAACATCCGCAGATATCGTTTCTTCAGCCAAAATAGCCAGCATCTGGTCGATAATCCGACCACTGGTTCGGGACGCCAGTCGCCCAAATCCCAGGTCCCAGACGCGACAGGCCTGCCCGACAGATGGCCCCCGACATGAGGCATGAAGACTGGTGACACCTGTGTCGCGCAGAAGATCACGCGCGTTCCCCACACGCACACCACTTCCCGCCATGATTTCGATACGCCCGGCGGCATGATGCACAATATTCTTCAGAACAGAATGTCCCTTGGGGGCGCTAATTGCCTGCCCGGACGTCAGTATTCTCTCAAAACCCAACTCAACCGCCTGATCCACGGCCATGAGCGGGTTAGGCGTGAGGTCAAAGACGCGATGAAGCGTGCGCCCCATTGAACCGGCGGCCTCAGACAGACGCTTCAGGGTCGCGATATCGAGTGTATGATCGTCCAGAGACGCGCCGATAACCACACCAGCCAGTCCTGCGGCACGGGCAGCATCAATGTCCGCCAGCATCTGATCAATTTCCGCTTCGGCAAACACAAAGCCGCCCTCTCGGGGGCGGATCATGGCGTAAACTGGGACCGTAGATTTTGCAGCAAGGTGCATCAGCCCTGCCGAAGGGGTAATCCCCCCTAGCGCCAGAGCAGAACACAGTTCAATCCGCGAGACGCCAGGCCGCTGGGCTGTCTGCAACCCAACGGCATCTTCAACACAGATTTCAAGCGTCGGCATAAACGTTCCTTTCCCAGACGGGAGAACGCACAGGCCGACAGAACTCAGTTGTTCCAGCGAATTCCCGGCAATGCCTTCTCCACTTCGGAAACGGGCTTGATCGTTGCACAGTTTCCTTTCGGATGATGGCCTTTCAGCAGCGCCAGCGCAAACGGAACAGAATCAGCCGCAGAGCCGTTCACTGCCCCGTTGTGAGTCAGACCGGAATAGGTCTTCCACGTTACGTTCGTGCCTGCGTCACACATGGCCGCCACAGCGTTGTACTGCTGGGCCACACCAGCCTCATTATCGGCGAGGCCTGTACCCACGAAAACCGGCATCGTCATGTGCGCATCCGGGATGGTGAATGCGTCCTGAAAGTCAGCTTCAAGCCTGGATGTATCACCTGCGTACGCATTGTCTTCGGTGATGTCATGCGCCTCCGTGTACCGGAACAGATCGCCAAGGCAGGTCTGACGAGCCTGATGAGACAGATCCTTGCCCTTATCCGTCATGTTCGCACGGACATCCACCTCAGGATGCAGGCTCTTCCGCGACCCCTCAATCGTCAGGATACCAAAAGCCGCAGCCATGTGCGGTGGTTCGACATTCAGGCGTGGAAGCGGCTCATGCTTGGGATGATCCGGCAGCTTAAATTGCGTTACGACGCCTGTTGCAACCGTTCCAAGGACATGCAGATCCGGTGCATATTGCGGTGAAAGCCAGGCCGTACCCAACGCAGCGCCACCGCCCTGCGACTGACCAACAAGAATGATACGGTTCTGAAGCGTGCCCTTGTACTGAGCCAGAGCGGCGCGCAACCCGTTCAGAACGCTGTAACCTTCCGGCCGGTACATCAGATACGGATGCGGGCCCGGTGTTCCCAGTCCTTGATAATCACTGGCCACAACAGCAAAGCCCGCCTTCAGCCAATGGTCCAGATAGGCACGATCCCGGGAGAGATATCCCCGCCAGGATGGGGCGCAGATGTCTGCAATCCCTGTTGTGCCGTGTTCCCATGCCACAACAGGCCAGCCACCTTTAGGGGGCGTACCCTTGGGAAAGATGATCTGACCGGAAACCGTGACGGGATCAGGAGCATTCACCCCACTGATGGACGTGTAAAGCGTCCGCACGGCCTGGCCTGCGTTTTCCGGCAGCGGACGATCAGTAACAGGCTGCGTGCGGATCATCTGACCCACCGTTGCCGGCACCTGAGCGGGCGGTGTGTAAAAATCGCTGACCCCACCATCACCCAGAGCACGATCTACCTCTGCCACACCTGCAGGCTTTGCAGTCTGGGCAGGTTCGGCGCAGGCCGCGAGAGACAGGAGTGTGGCAGCGCTGAGGGCAGCGCGGAAAGAAAGCTTCATTGTGGTCTCCAGCAGATCGAGGCAGATATTACTGACCGACGGCCACGCCGTCACGGTGCGGGTCACCCCAGCCCGTAAGGCCGTCCGGATGAATGGTGATGCCCTGCACGGCGGCATTCATGACGTCAATTTTCGGGTGATGCCCCATGGCACTCAAAGCGGATGCAAGCCCAGCGGCAGATGTGCCCTGCTCCAGTTCCTCGGCATGGTTCTGGGCGCCAATCCGAGGCTGCTCAATAGCCGTGCGGATATTTTGTCCCCACGCCAGATAGCCCACCAGCGTCTGCACGACAGAATCAATAATCCGCGCACCACCGCCCGCACCAACGATGACTTCAGGTTGCCCGTTCTGCCCAAAGACGATGGTTGGAGACATGGTGGTGATAGGACGCTTCCCCGGTGCTGCAATATTGGCCGCAGGCTGCCCATTCACGAAAGGATGCGACGCAAAATTCGTGATGGCATTATTCAGGACGACACCATCCACAATGATATCCGATCCGAAATTCAGATTGATCGTGGTTGTGAAAGACAGTGCATTGCCAGATGCATCACGGATGGACAGATGCGTTGTTGCAGGCACAGTCATCGGGTCGGACGATGGCAAAAGCGCCAGCTTCCCGCCAAGTTGTCCTGCTACCACGCGGCTGGCCGCTTCACCCGTTGAAACAAGCTTTGCCCGGCGGTCGAGATACGCTGGATCAAGCATGGCTGCCGTATCCACGCGCGTGTAATCTGGATCAGCAGCATATTTCCGGCGATCGGCCTCGGCCAGACGGGAGGCTTCAAGCAGCAGGTGAGCGGCTTCCACACTGCCCGGCTTGTACTGACCAATGTTCAGACGGTCCAGAATGGCAAGCTGTTGCAAAACGGACAGTCCGCCCGCAACCGGGGGAGCCGCGGAGCAAATGCGACGGTTAAAGGCCGTAACACACAAAGGGGCCCGCTCACGCACCTTGTAGTTCTTTAAATCCGCAGGAGACAGCGCCCCGGGATAAGCGCCACTCGTAACCGCAGCGGACAGCTTTTTCGCAAAAGCGCCCGTATAGAAGTATTCCGCCCCATCGTGCGCTACATGTTCAAGCGTGCCTGCCAGGTCGGCATTGTGCAGGATCGTACCTTTAGGCAGCGGCTGACCGCTGGCATCAAAATATGCCGAAAACTGTGGTTCTTTCGCGAGCTCCGGACGTTCGGTCAGGACAAGATGCAGATACCCGGCAAGCGGAAAGCCGTCTCTGGCAGCTGAAATTGCGGGCTGGAAAAGGTCGCACCAAGGCAGCTTGCCATAGCGCTCATGCAGAAGTGCCAGCGTTCGCAAGGTTCCGGGAACACCAACCACACGGCCCGTCCGCTGCAATGTTACTTCCGGAATCCGAACACCATTGCGGTCATGCATGTAGTCCCGATGCATGCCGGTCGGGGCACTGGCCAGACCGTCAAAGAAGCTTAGATGATCAGCCGCCTTATCCCAGTAGAGGATGGTGGAACCACCCCCCAGACCGGAAGCCTGGGGCTCCACCACGGCCAGAACCATCTGAGCCGCAATGGCAGCATCGACTGCACTTCCCCCCTTCTGCAGAACATCAGAAGCAGCACGGGATGCCATGGGATTGGCTGTAGCAGCCATAAAATCATGGGCTACTGTGGGCTGGGATACAGGCTGAGCAGGTTGAAGCTGCTGTGCACAGGCGCTCAGTCCGAGGGCCGTTGCTCCAAGCAGGCCGACAAGAACCGGGGTTCTGGCAGAAAGCTTTCTTTGGGAGAGAGCCGCACTTCTGATACGCATGGAAAACATCAACCTTCAGTTCCTGATCGGGAGCATCTACGTCAAACCGTTACGGTCTTCGATCTCTTCGATAAATGCTGTTATGGTGCGATAATTACTAATCTGCGGTTTGCAATGAACGTTTTTCAGGCCATGACGACCTTCATCGCGGTCGTTGAAACAGGAAGCATGACGTCTGCCGCAGAGCGATGCGGCATCTCACCCACAATGGTGGGCAATTACGTGCGCCTGCTGGAGGAGCGACTGGGCACCAGTCTGCTGAGACGTACAACGCGTCGACAGAGCCTGACCGCATTCGGGGCCGTTTACTTCGCCAAGTGCCAGAAAATTCTCAGCATGCTGGACGAAACGGAGCGCATGGCGGAAGCCGCCCAGAGTCTGCCGTCTGGCACCCTGAGAATTACCGCTCCGGTCACGTATGGCACACAAAGCATCACGCCCTGCATTGCGGATTACTTGAACGAGCATCCTTCCGTGGATATCGATCTTGTCCTGACGGAACGCAGCGTTGATCTGACGCATGAGAAGTTCGATATCGCCATCAGACTGGGCGTGCCGGAGCCTTCCTCCCTGATCTGTCGTCGGCTCTCCAACTACACCATGACGCTTTGCGCCTCTCCCGCGTATCTTTCGCGCCGTGAAGAGCTTTTAACGCCTCAGCAACTGGCGACACATGACGCTCTGGCCTTTTCCTACACGCCCGCATCACCTTGGCACTGGGCTCGACGAGAATGGCATTTTGAAGGACCACAAGGCCATGTCTCGGTAGAAATGCACCGCAAGGGTCTTTTCAATAACACACAGGCCATGCGCCGCGCCGCGCTATCGGGCATGGGGATTGCCATGCTGCCCTCAGACCTGGTGCGCGAAGATATCCGGGACGGAAAACTTCAGGCCCTTCTTGCGGATTATACGCTTCCGTCTCGGCCTATTTATCTTCTGTATCACAAGGAGCGCTACACTGCGCCCACACTGCGTTCGTTTATTCAGTTCATGATTCAGAAACTCGGGGGCATCCAGGGTTGATGGCGAAGACGGGTACCCTGTTCCAAAAGAAACCAGATCAGGCTGTTATTGCTTCGATCATTGGCAATATCATTGAGTACTACGACTTCGTCATCTACGCGTATTTTTCCGCCTCGATTGGCCGAACCTTTTTTCCGTCGGGTCTTCCGCTGTCGCAGCTTGGCCTTTCTCTTGCAACGTTCGGCCTGACGCTTCTTGCCCGCCCCCTCGGAGCTATCGTACTGGGCAATTATGCAGATCGGCGGGGGCGCGTCCCCACCATGATGATCTGCATTCTTCTCATGGCGGCAGGCAGTCTGCTCCTCACCGTAACGCCTTCTTACGCCAGTATCGGTATTGCAGCGCCTGTCCTGATTGTCGTGGCTCGGCTTATTCACGGCTTCTCGCTTGGCGGCGAATTTGGCAGCGCAACATCTTTTCTGATCGAGCATGCGCCTCACCATGAAGCGCGTGCTGCAAGCTGGCAGGCTATCGGGCAAATTACGGCCTCTCTTTGCGCTGCCACTGTCGTCCTTGTTCTGAACCTGTGCCTCCCGACAACAGCATTCAACGACTATGCCTTTCGTATCGCTACAGGACTTGGTGCGGCAGTGGGCACGGGTGGGTTGATTTTACGCCTCATCCTGAACCGTCAGAACCCGCCAACACGCCAGCCCGCCCCTGCTGTTGTGGCACCCTTTTTCCAGTCTGACACGATCCTGCGGACTGCCCTCATCATGGGGTCTGTCGCCCTTGGAAGCGGTATCACGTATCTCGGACTCTACATGCCGCATTATGCGCGCAGCCAATACAGTCTCTCGAGTATCAGCACGTCCCTTGCGCCACTCCTGACCTATGGCGGCCAACTACTTTTCACGCCCCTACGCTGGAAGCTGGCAGACCGCTTTGACAGAACACACAGCATCCGTCCCATGCTTCTGTCCTGCGCCTTTTTAATCCTTCTGCCATTGCCTGCATTTCAGTTGATCCGCATTGCTCCGGCTACAGTGCTGCTCATGCCGCTGATCTTCAATCTCAGCGGGCTTTTCTATTTTGCGGCCCTCGATGGCTTCATCGGACAGATCTTCCCCAGCGAACGGCGAGGACGTGGCCTCACCATGGGATATTCATTCGGCGTGGTGCTGTTCGGAGGCCTCGCCCCCATGACCAACGCCGCGCTAATTGCCTGGAGCGGGATGAACCATGCTCCGGCACTTTATATGATCCTGACGGCCATTATTTCTTTCATGAGCGTGCTTTTGGCCAAGCCTTTGCTGACACGCCGCTCCTGACACAGGCATCCCTTCAGACAAAAATTGAAACTATCAATTTTTTCTTTGGAATGTTCTTATAATTCTCTCCTTTATCTTCGTTTACCAAATTCATAACGCTATCGAAGCGTTAGTCTCCTGCAGAATGAGTTCCAGAAATGTCTTCCTGTACTTTCTCTCCCAGTCGCTCCAGCCGTTCCGGAATGTCCGTTCCGCTTAACGCTCTTTTCGGGCCGGGAAAGAAAGCTCTTGCGGCAGCTACGTTTCTGAGCGGTCTTTCCGTGACTGTTCCAACGGCCTATGCCGCAACATCTGCCACGACGGAGCCTACGAAGCACCGTGCGCATGCGGCACGCACAGAAGTCGAAGCAGGCAAAGAGTCCATCAGCGTCACAGGAACACATCATCAGCCTGGCGGTGGCATGATGCGCGCCGAAACAGCATCCCGCGCTGTACAGACCGTGACGCAGAACTATATCGAAATGCAGAGCCCGACGAGCAGCCCGCTCGACCTGATTGCCAACCTGCCGAGCGTGAACATCACGACGCCGGACCCGAGCGGCAATGAAGGCGGCTCCATGCAGAGCCGCGGTCTGTATGACAACGATATCGGCATCATGCTGAATGGCATGCCGATTGCAAACGGCGGCACGTCATCGGCCTCAAACTTCGTCCAGAACTACATCGACAGCAACAACATCTCTGCTGAGAGCATGAGCCCAGGCTCTATCTCCGTGGAAGATCCGGTAACTTCAGCGGGCGCAGGCGCCCTGAGCATCACCACGCGCGCACCCTCCAAGAAATTTGGCGGCCTGGTGTCCGGCAGCTACGGGTCCTTTAACCGCACACGAGGCTTCATCCGTGTGGACTCCGGTGAAATCGGACACACCGGAATCACAAGCTATGCGTCGTTTTCCAACACCCACTCCGATGCATGGCGCGGGTCGGGCGACAGCGATCGCAAGCATATGGATTTCCGCGCCCAGAAGCTGATTGGCAACCGGAGCTCCATTGATCTGTTCGCCGGTTACAACCACTCACACTACTACCTGAACCGCTACCCAACGCTGGCAAACTTCCAAAACGACAAGCATGGACGTCCGGTCTCCACGCCCCTGAGCTACAACGCACAGTTCAGCGCCACCTCTCCGAGCAGCTATTATGGCGTGCACGGTACGGACAAGGACCAGTTCTACATCTCCATGCCGATGAAGTTTGCGCTGAACAACACCTTCACGCTGAACATCTCACCATACTACGAGCGCTCCGACATTACGTTGAACAGTGCATCCCGTTTGCAGGAAGGCTATACTTATGCCGGATCAGCGCTTCAGCGGGTTGACCTGAACGGCGACGGCAAGATCAGCACGGCGACGCGTGCCGCAGTGTCCACAAACTCCATGTCCGTGACCCAGCAGGGCGGCGTTGTTGCTGCACTGGGTTGGCACTCCGAGAATAACGACGGTCAAATCGGCTACTGGCACGAGGAATATCGTTATTCCCTGAAGACGCCTATGTCCAAGATGAATCAGACAACGGGTGCGCAGCCGTCTGACACGGACAAGTCGTCCTACTACCGTACAACCAGCGGCAGCATTTACAATTCCGTTGACTACCTAGGGTCTTACAGCCTGAACTCGGGCTTCCTGGAAGACACGGTCCACCTGCTGAACCGCAAGATGAACATCACAGCCGGCATCAAGGTGACGTCCATGACGCTGGAAGGTCAGGACTACCTGCCCAGCACGGCCAGCCACACCAATCACACCTATGTCTCGCCGACGCCGCGCTTTTCCTGGTCGTACAATTTCGCCCCTCATCATCAGCTTTACATCAATGCTGAAGGCGATTTCCGTGCACCCTCCCCGATCAACATGATCTCGCGCTACAGCACCAGCACGGGCAAAATGACAACATCAGGTGCAGGGGCAAAGCCGCAGTACTCGATCAAGGAAGAACTGGGCTATCGTTACAGCGACGATCTGTTCCTGGCTGATATCAGCTTCTTCAACATGAACGTCTCCAACCGTCTGCTGTCCGTTAACATGTTCAGCAATGACGTTCAGGTCAGCCAGACCATCAACGCAGGTGGTGAAACAATCCGCGGCGTGGATGTCATGCTGTCCACCCGTCCACTGTTCCATCGTTTCAGCCCGTATTTCGCATTCGAATACCTGCACACAACGATGGACAACAACCTGCAGACCACGGCAGACGATGGCTCCGTTGACTATCTACGGACCAAGGGCAAGACAGCCGTCATGTCTCCGAAGTTCTCAGGCAGCGTTGGCCTGACCTATAATGAAGGCCCGTTCTTCATGAATGCCAGCGTGCACTACACGTCCAAGCAGGCATCATCCTTCATGAACGATCAGTACATGCCGTCTTACTTCTCGGACTCCCTGACGCTTGGCTATCATCTGCCAAAGTTCTTCATTGCACAGTCCCCGACCTTCAAGCTGAACTTCACCAACCTGACCAGCCAGTACAAGCTGGGTGGCGTCTATTACTTCTCGAATAATGCCCGTGCAACAACGGGCGTCTATGGTCATAAGATCGGCGCGGACACGGCACCAACCTACTACATCATGCCGCCATTCGCGATGATGGGCACACTGTCCACATCATTCTGATCAGCTTTAGTACTACCGAGACTGGATAAATAAAAAAGCCCCCCGGATGTCTATCCGGGGGGCCTTTCTCATTGTCAGGAAGCAGATTCTTCTTCTGAAGAGTTCAGTATTCTTGGAAACGCCTCCGGATTAAAAATCGCCAGAAGGATAGCGGTTAGCGTAATGGCAATGGCAATTGGCGTTAGAACGCCAAACCCACTCCAGGTTAGCACCTGACCACCAAGTGCTGATCCGAGCAAAATCCCAAGATTGCTCCCGCCGTTGATCGCTGCTCCCGCCACATCTGGGCGTGTCGCTCTCGCACGGATTGCACCAGACATCACAAATGGAATAAGTGCTGAATAACCGGTACACCAAAGCGCAACAGATGCAACGGAACCCCAGCCAGACAGAATGTGACCATACATGAGGCCCATTCCGATAAGCATGGCCATTCCGCCTGCCAACATACCAGCAGCTGGCCAACGATCAACAATCTGACCTGCGCCCCATAGCCCCAGAATACTCACGGCACCTGTCAACAAAAGAGCAATACTCAGAGCACTTTTTGGAAGACCATGCTCCAGAAGAAGCGGCGTAACATAAGTATAGAGCATGTTGTGAGCTACGAAAAAAATCGCATCAATGGCCACAACTATGAGGAAGATCTTCATAGCCTTGCGTGACCCCACCGATGGCAGGTTCGTGCTGGCATCTCCAGACGTTACGACTGGCGGCAAGAAAACAGCAATGCAAACCGTCAGCAGGACGGCAATACCAGTCATCACAAGCATGGCAATACGCCAGCTTGCAAAATGGCCAATGGCCGCTGCGCCAGGCACACCTAAAATGGAGCCGAGAGACGTCCCACCGTATACAAAGGAAATAGCTCTTCCCGTCATCTTGGGTGGGACAAGCCGCGCGGCATAGGCTGAGACAATTGACATCAGCAGCGCGTGGGCGATTCCACCGATAGCGCGCCCAGCACATAAAACGAGAAATGTCGGAGCAATGGCTGCAATCAAATTGGAAAGAACATATCCTCCCAAAGAAAGGAGCATGAGTTTCTTACGGTCAACCTTTGCAGTCAGGATGGTCAGAGGCACTGCACCCAAAGCAACCATAAGAGCAAAAGCACTTACAGCCAGTCCTGCCTGCCCTTCTGTAATGCTAAAACCCTGCGCCATATCGATCAGTAGACCGACAGGTGCCACTTCACTTGTCAGTGCCGTGAACGTGCACGCGAATAGTGCGCACAAACCAATAATGGTCTGCTTGGGGAGAGTTTTGAAAAGCATAATTTCCCTGAATACAGTGCAGCATTAATCGCGTTGCGCAAGCGCGCCTTCTGCCATGCTTTCTTCCAAAACAAAACGAAAGAAATGAAGTTCACTTAAGGTTCTTTTTTCTCTCGTTACCAACATTATGTTACATAATAAAAGTACTTATCGGCTGTAGCCGACCAGCTTCACATCCGAAATTTTGTAACTCATGACAATGCGAACGTCGCATTGCGCGATAATGGTTAGCGTTCTCTCGGATATGTCGGGGCGCATGAAATGCGCTTATTGCTATTGCGTCGCAGTTGCGACAAAATCTACTGCCAACCAATCATTTCATAAGATGGTTCTAACGATCTACAGACCGGAGAAAGACTTCAATGACCTTCGCACGCTTAAAACGGATCGCATTTGTAGCGGGATCAATGGCTCTTACGCCTTCCCTGGCATTCTCAGCAGAGACAGCTACCGCATCCCTCACAGGAACTGACGGAAAAACGGTTGGCACTGCACAGATTACTGAGGCTCCAAGGGGCGTTGTGCTCCACATTGAAGTCAGTGGACTGACACCTGGCTGGCATGGCATGCATTTTCATGAAAAAGGAAATTGCAGCGCACCTGCGTTTACCAGCGCAGGCTCGCATGTGCACACCACAAAACCAGTCACGCATGGGCTGCTCAATGCCGGAGAAAATGACTCTGGGGATCTTCCCAACATTTATGCGGGCAGCGACGGAACGGCCAAAGCTGAAGTTTATTCGACTTTTGTATCTTTGAAGGGTAAAGACGGTCGTCCGGCTCTGTTGGATGCTGACGGTTCGTCTCTTGTCATTCATGCTTCTTCTGATGACTACCGGAGTCAACCGATTGGTGGTTCGGGTCTTCGAGTGATTTGTGGTG
>NZ_JOPH01000041.1:0-94008 GCF_002153615.1 Gluconobacter sp. DsW_058 | reverse complement strand
CGATCAGAAATCACAGACAGGGCTGTTCATCCGAACTGTCGGTATCACCCGGGCCACCATGAGGATCGGTCTCGCCAATATCGTCTATAATATGCGTCGCTTCCTCTTCCTCGAAAGATTGAGTGCGAGCGCGTAGTCATCCACCGGGAGCCCTCCCCCGATCTGCTCAAAACGCAGATCAAAAGTGACCCAAAGAACCGTCAATCAAATCGACAAAAGCCTGAAATCACCAGCCAAGCGTATTAGTCAAAGGTTCTTCGATCCCCCCACCTCATAAATCACGTTATAGTGATAATTAAATCTCTTTTATATGTTATTTTTTATGTGATGTTTTGATGTCTGCGCGTTTCCGGCCATAAAGCGGGAACTTCAGGCCCGGCTCCAGCAAAAAGCGAGATTTCCCGTTGAGTGCACAGTCCCCAGACACACAGTCGCCCCGCCCTCAAATCCGCGACGCAGAAGCTACAAAAAACCGGATTCTGGAGGCCGCAAAAAAAGAGTTTGCAAAAAACGGCCTTGAAGGGGCTCGCGTCGACGCAATCGCGCTGAAAGCCAATGCCAATAAGCGCATGATTTATCACTATTTTGAAAGTAAAGAAAAACTCTTCCAGACAGTTCTGGAAAATGCCTATTTCGATATTCGCGAATCTGAAAAAAAGCTGGACCTGGATAGCTTAGATCCACGAGAAGCCCTTGAACGACACGTCCGTTTTACCTGGAACTATTACATCCGGAATCCTGAATTCATTTCACTGGTGAATAGCGAAAATCTGGCACAGGCCCGACATTTAAAGTCTTCAGAAACCGTCAAGATTGTCAGCAGACGCTTCGTCGGACTCGTTGACACGATTTTAAAGCGCGGTGTGGCGCAAGGACTTTTCCGAGAGGGCGTTGACCCGGTCCAGCTCAATATCACTATAGCAGCCGTCAGCTACTACTACTTCACCAACCAGTATACAGGATCGATCATTTTTGAACGGGAGTTGATGTCGGAGGCTGCTCAGGCAGAGCGCATTCGCTTTAACATCGAGACGATTTTGAGAATTGTTTCTCTGTGAGCCTTAGCCCCAAAATTCACTGAGCGAGAAAACGCGTTTTCTGGGCCAGTTAAGCCTAAGAATTTTAATTAAGCATCATATTTTAAGAAGAAAAGACTGGTGCTGCTGGACAGGATTGAACTGTCGACCTCTCCCTTACCAAGGGAGTGCTCTACCACTGAGCTACAGCAGCAGTACCGGTGCCTTGGCGCGCTTCGTATCTCTTCAGCGCGCCAAGTGCAACCCCCTTAATCGTCGCGATGTACCTTTTCCATGCGCTCGTGACGTTCCTGAGCGTCAATAGAAAGCGTAGCAATCGGACGTGCTTCCAGGCGCTTCAGACCAATAGGCTCGCCGGTTTCCTCACAGAAACCGTAGCTTCCGTCTTCGATCCGGAGCAGAGCCATATTGATCTTGGCAATAAGCTTACGCGCACGGTCACGGGTTCTCAGCTCGAAAGCACGATCCGTTTCGACGCTTGCACGGTCTGTAATGTCAGATTCATGAATCCCGCCTTCTGAGAGGCTGGCGAGTGTGCCGTCAGCCTCTTTCAGCAGGTCCGCACGCCAGCGCAGAAGTTTCTGCCTGAAGTACTCCACCTGGAGGGGGTTCATGAATTCTTCTTCGTCGGAAGGGGTATAATCCGGCGGTAGCGTAATCATGCGCATCCAATCCCAGCTAATCCGCCAACGTCCGATCGATAGCCGCGGGCGATAACGCGCGGCTTATAGCCATCACAGATCATTTCGCCAACCCCGTAGATCTTTATTCCGTATCTCCTTCAACCGCAGAATTCCGCGCCCGTGTTAGGTGTTTCTTTACGATACCGCGTCATCCTGAGTGTCAAAGGGTCTTTGTTACAGTTTAACCCGTCAGGATTTCACTGAACTTTCATGTCTGTCCTCTTCAGCTCTCATCCAATTTTTCGGCGCCTAACCGCTATTTTCTGCGCTTTTATCTTGGGCGTCCCGTCTCTGACGCTGGCTGCCACTGTCCGCATCAAGGACATCACGGACATGGAAGGCGTCAGAACCAACCAGTTGATTGGCTATGGCCTCGTGGTCGGTCTCAACGGCACAGGGGACCGGCTGACAAATTCCATTTTTACCCGAGAGACTCTGATTTCCATGCTCAACCGTCTCGGCGTCAACATTCGGGATCAGGAGACACAGTTACAGACTCATGACGTCGCAGCAGTCATGGTCACGGCGGACCTACCGACGTTTGCCCATGGCGGAAATCGGATTGACGTCACAGTCTCTGCCGCTGGGGATTCCTCATCGCTCACAGGGGGAACACTCCTCGTGACCCCCCTCATGGCAGCAGATGGGGAAGTTTACGCCGTCGCGCAGGGTAGTCTGGCGACAAATGCCTTCAGTGCCCGCGGTGCTGCTGCTTCCGTGACGCGCAACGTTCCAACCAGTGGCCATATCGCAAATGGTGCGGTTGTGGAGCGTGAGGTTCCGTTCGATCTCAGTCACCGCAAAAACCTGCATCTCAGCCTACGGAACCCTGATCTGACGACAGCAAGCCGAATGGCAGCCGTTATCAACCGCACAATAGGTCCCATCGCTGTTGTCGAAGACCCTCGAACAGTCCTGCTGGACCTCAGTTCCCGTGACCCGGTCCCCACGCTGTCTCGCATTGGAGACCTGCTAGTGACGCCCGACAACCCAGCCAAGGTCATCGTGGACGAAGCCAGCGGAACAATTATCATGGGCGCTGACGTACGTGTCAGCACAGTGGCGGTTGCGCAGGGCAATCTGACCGTTCAGATCACGGAAACCCCACAGGTTTCTCAGCCTGGGCCGTTTTCAAACGGCCAGACCGCTGTTGTCCCTCGTACCAATGTCAAAGTTGATACTGGCAAGAATAACCATTTAGCCGTTCTTCCGGGTGGAACGACTTTACGGGAACTGGTGTCGGGCCTGAATGCACTCGGCGTTGGCCCTCGTGACATGATCAGTATTCTGCAGGCTATCAAAGCAGATGGAGCCCTGCAGGCAGAGCTGGAGATGCGCTGATGACCGTCTCAGATCTACCGTCGTTATCACAGGGCTATGCCCTGCATGACAATGCCCCCGATGCTGCCAAGACCCTCAAGGCAGCGAGGGATTTTGAATCCATGACCATCAACCAGATGCTTCAACCCATGTTCCAATCCAGCGATGACAGTCAGAATATGTTCAGCGGAGGAGCAGGAGAGCAGCAATTCCGTCCCATGCTGGTCGAGCAGATTGCGAAGCAGATGGAAAATAACGGCGGCCTGGGCATGACGGACGCTATCAATCGGCAAATGCTGGCTATGCAGGAACAGAAATGATGACCACGTCCATCATTACGGCAATGGAAGAGCTCATTGCGATTCTGGCACTTGAAAACAATGCTCTGTCAGAAGCACGACTTCCTGACGCTTTGAAGCTTATCCCTCAGAAGCAGGCTGCCGCGACAAAACTGGAGACGGCAATCGCAACCGCCTCTGAAAAGGATGCCTGCGCCTTTACTGGCACACCTCTCCTCCCCGAGCACAGTAGTCTCCTGGAAAAGATGATTACACTGGGCAAGCGTAATGGCGAGTTGCTCCAGCACGCAATTTCCTCGCAGAAACGCGTCATAGAGCTGCTGACGACTTTTCCATCGTCAGAAATGGTGCAGAGCTACGGGCATAAAGGGGCTTACGCCCATGAAGAGGGAAAACGTCAGGCACTGTTTGTCAGCCGTGCCTGATCAGGATGGAATCAGTCTTCCGCCAGGACCTGCCGACTAACTTTGACCTTGGCAACACGACGACGATCCATTTCGAGCACTTCGAAAAGCCATCCTTCGAAAGCAACCTTATCGCCTCTGGCCGGAACACGGCGCAACAGGGCCAGTATCACCCCACCCAAGGTATGATAGCTGCCACCCCCTGGGAGCTCGGGTAAATCAAGACGCGAGCGCAGTTCATCGGCCGGCATGAAACCTTCAAACAGGTATTCATCTCCCCCCTCAGCGGCCTGAAGCTCGAAGGAATTGGCTTCGGTTTTCTCTTCACCGACGATGGCCTCGAAAACGTCAGACGGCGTCACGATACCTTCAAAAGACCCGTATTCGTCCAGAACGAAAGTTATGCCGATATTCACGCCGCGCAGGCGTTCAATCATGTCCTGAGCGCTCAGACTGTCAGGAATGACAGGTGGCTCCCGCAATGCTGCCTCAATGGACACCGGCATTCCCAGCAACAGACGATCCATGATGTCTTTGGCCAGAATGACACCAACCGGATGATCGACGTCTCCCTCACACACCACAATACGCGCATAGGATGACTGCCTGAGCTTGCGCACGAGCGTTTCCTGATCAGCGTGCCGATCCACCCAGAACAGCTCATTACGAGGTGTCATGATGGCACGGACGGGACGGTCAGCCAGCCGGAGCAGGCGTTCGATCATGGCCTGTTCGTCCGTTTCCAGAACGCCCGCGCGTGCGCCTTCAGCCAGAACCGCTCGGAGTTCTTCCTCCGTCACAGCGGCACGGGTCAGAGGTCCGACACGAAGCAGGCGCAGTACAAGCGATGACGTGCCGCTCAGAAGCCACACGACAGGCTGAGCGACGCGGGCAACGACCACCAGGAGCCAAGACAGGCGAGACGCGATGATCTCAGGCTGCTGCAAGGCAATCTGTTTGGGAACCAGCTCACCAAATACCAGCATCGCAAAAGTTATGATCGCCACGACCAGAACAATCGAGAGCTCACCCGCAAAGGGGTGCAGAGCGGGAACGGTTGCTATCCAGTCCCGGATGTTGGCTTCAATCTGGCTACCACCAAACGTACCTTCCAGAATCGAAACCAGCGTCATGCCGATCTGAACGGTAGGAAGAAACGCATGCGGGTCTTCCGCAAGACGGAGTGCTGCGGGCGCGCCGCGGAAACCCTGCTTTGCAAGGACTTCCAGCCGGGGGCGCTTGGCTGAAATAAGTGCCAGCTCTCCCATGGCAAAAACAGCGTTCAGAAGAATAAGCAGGCAAATAACAAAGATCGGGGTCAACATGGTCCGGCCGGAGTAATGAGACCCTGATGATAGTCAGGACTGCCGTTCGACACCATGACATTCATGCCACACTCGTGGTTCTGTATGACAGAATACAAAAAAACCGGCCTTGAAGGCCGGTCTTTCTGCATAATCCAGTCCAAAAAAGACTGTGTCAGTCAGCTGCGTCAGCTGCCGCAGCCACAGTATTGGCTGCCGGGCGGCCATTTACACGGACACGCGGACCACGCGCCGGCTTGCCACCTGTCGTGATTTTTTCCATCTGCTGCTCAACCTGCGCTTCATAGCCGTATTCGGCAGGGCGCTGGTTGGCGAGCGAGATTTCCGGAACCATCGGCTTTTCAGTTTCCGGTCCGAACAGTGCGACCTTGGCGATGTGCCAGGGACGACGAACGGCATCCATCACAGCCGTGGATTCGTAGCCTGAGTGAACCATGCAGTCAGCGCATTTCTCGTATGCGCCGGTACCATACTTCTCCCACTCGGTATCGTCCATCAGCTCTTTGAAGGTTTTGGCATAGCCTTCACCCAGCAGATAGCAGGGACGCTGCCAGCCAAACACGGTACGGAGCGGCTTGCCCCATGGCGTGCAGTGG
The DNA here is from genome assembly GCF_002153615.1 of Gluconobacter sp. DsW_058. Classification (NCBI taxonomy): domain Bacteria; kingdom Pseudomonadati; phylum Pseudomonadota; class Alphaproteobacteria; order Acetobacterales; family Acetobacteraceae; genus Gluconobacter; species Gluconobacter sp. DsW_058. Next base: position 88,344 of record NZ_JOPH01000041.1, on the reverse strand, counting down.
TAGTTCTCGTTGCCAGCCAGGAAGTTCAGGAACAGCGGCGACTGTGTGAAGCGCCACTTCTTGCCCTTACCCAGACGGAAGACATCGCGGAAAAGCTGCTTGGTCTTCTGGCGGTTCAGGAAGTGAGCCTGATCCGGAGCGCGCTCATAGGCGTAACCCGGAGCCGTCATGATGCCATCAACGCCCAGAGCCATGACTTCATCGAAGAACGCAGCCAGACGCTCAGGAACCGCACCATCAAAGACCGTGCAGTTGATGGAAACGCGGAAGCCACGCGCCTTGGCGGCCCGGATTGCTGCCGTCGCCTTCTCGAACACGCCGTCCTGACAGACCGACGAGTCATGCATCAGCTTGTCGCCGTCCAGATGCACGTCCCAGGAGAAGAAGTGGGATGGCTCGTAATCGTCGAGCTTCTTCTCAAGGAGAAGACCGTTTGTGCAAAGGTAAACGTACTTCTTGCGCGCAATCAGACCCTTGATGATCTGCGGCATTTCCTTGTGCAGAAGGGGTTCACCACCTGCAACGGCAATGACGGGGGCGTCTGCTTCCGTGTCGGCATCCAGACATTCCTGCAAGCTCATGCGCTGGTTCAGGATCTGTGCCGGGTAGTCGATTTTACCACAACCGGCACACGCCAGATTGCAGCGGAACAGCGGTTCGAGCATCAGGACCAGCGGATATCGCTTGCGGCCCGTGAGGTGCTGCTTGACAACGTACCGTCCGACTCGGACAGCCTGCATCAAAGGAACGGCCATTATAATCCTCTGGTTCTAGCCACCGACAGTGTGCGCCATGACAGCGCGCCGGGGCCCTAAACATCTGAATGAGGCCCGTATGGCCTAGGCAATGTCGGTTTGTGTTAACCGGCACCGAGAAGGCGCATCGGACTCTTGATTGACTGGCTATAGCCTCATTGCCATGTGGGCCTCAATGTCGTTGGTTGCAATTCTATGTAGTGATGTGGCCATTCGACCACAGAACGATTTCCGCATCCGGCGGTTGATACCGTGCAGCAAGAGCATGACCTCTTGCATAAAACGTCTCAGAGGACGAAAGCATGACCATGAATTCCCGATTTGCCCAGAACGCGACTCTGTCCCTTCTTGTGACCAGCCTCTTCGCAGGCGTCCCGGTGGCAGCAGCGCAAGCCCAGACCGCCCCAGCAGCCAGCGAAAGCTCTGCATCCGCGCCAGCCGCGCCAATTCAGGGTTTGTATGATGCTCTGAAAACTGCGCAGACAACGGGCAAGACCGCACAGCAACGCGCCACAATGATTGCGCCGGCCGTTGACCATGCATTTGATCTTGAGGCCATTCTGCGTCGCTCTGTGGGGGTGCGCTATAATAATCTGAGCGCAGCTGATCGTACCCGTCTGCTTGGATCGTTCCGTCAGTTCACAATCGCGCGATATGCATCTTCTTTCAAACCGGGAAGCAACGCTGTCTTCACTATCCTGCCGCAGACCCGCCCTAACCCAACGGGTGGCCAGATTGTGGATACGACCATTGGCGGCGGTTCTGATGGTGGCACGCCAATTGATTACATCATGACGAGTGGCCCCTCAGGCTGGCGCATCACAGACATTCTTCTGGATGCCCATATTAGCCAGGTTGCCGCACAACGTGCCGATTTCGGCGGCGCTCTGTCTCAGGGCGGCGCAAGCGGTCTTGCAGATCTGCTGGACCGGAAAACGACCAAATTCCTGCATGATTGAGTCCCGCGCGGCTACGAAGCTCTTCCTTCCTGATGTGAAGGGGAGATAAAAGACCGCCGTGCCTTCACCTCTCTCCATTGCAGCTGGCTTCTGTACACTCGTATCTGTAGCTGGAAATATTCAGGCCCTTACGGGGGCGACCCTTCTTGCACGTTTCCGCACGCGGGAACGTCGAGAGGACGAGGCCGTCCGCATGTCGGGCAGGCATTGGCCAGCTGTTACAGTACTCAAGCCTCTTCACGGCAATGAGCCTTTGCTCCGCGAAGCGCTTGAGAGTGTCTTCGCGCAGGACTATCCGGACTTCCAGATTGTCTTTGGCGTTCACGACGAAGCCGATACGGCTCTGTCTGTTGTGCAGGATCTTCGTCAGAAATATCCTCAGATCCCAGTCAGCATTGTGATCAATGCTGAGGAACACGGTCCGAACCGGAAAGTCAGCAACCTCATCAACATGTTCGATGAGGGGCGCCACGATGTTCTGGTCATTTCAGACTCTGATATTCACTGCGCTCCGACTTATTTGAAGCACGTCGTTTCCAGCCTCGAAGCTCCAGGTGTCGGACTTGTGACGACTCTTTATGCCGGGCGCACAGCTGGGGGAACGCTGGTCCAGCAACTTGGCGCCTGTCAGATCAACCACAATTTCCTGCCAGGCGTGATGATGTCACGTCTGCTGGGTCGTCAGGACTGTCTGGGCGCCACCATGGCTCTCACACGACAGACACTGACTGACATTGGCGGCTTGGAAGCTCTGGTCGATCACGTGGCGGACGATGCTGAACTTGGTCAGCTTGTCCGTCAGCGTGGTCAGGGCATCGCCATTGCGCCGTCCCTCACCCATACCACTGTTGGCGAACACACCCTCAGCGAGTTGCTCTCCCACGAGTTACGCTGGGGCAGAACCGTCAAGAATGTGGAACCCGTTGGCTATGGCCTGTCTTCCATTCAGCTTCCGCTGTTCTGGGCCGTCACAGCCGTTCTTTTTCGTCCCAATACATGGTGGACCTGGCTTCTGCTGGGGCTGACCTGGGTCATTCGTGGCCTTGGAAGCCGCATTATAGACCGTGCAACGGAGTGTCCTTTGCCCGCTGCAATCCCTCTTCTGGTCATCCGTGACTGGCTCTCCGCAGCCATCATGGTGGGCAGTGCAAGAGGGTCACGCGTTGCATGGCGCGGCAGAACGGTCCATATCGCCCGAAGAAAACGTAAATCTTCGGCGCGCGCCACAGCGTTCCAGTCTGGCGCCACCACCCACAGGAGTGTCCGATCATGATGAGAACCCTTTTTCTCCAGCCTCCTTCCTTCGACGGCTTCGATGGTGGTGCTGGTTCCCGTTATCAGGCCAAGCGTGAAATCAAGTCTTTCTGGTTTCCAACATGGCTGGCTCAACCGGCAGCTCTGGTGCCCGGCTCCCGCCTGATCGACGCCCCCCCGGCGAAGATGGGCATGGATCCGATCCTTGAGGACGTGAAGAATCGCGACCTCGTCGTCATGCACACCTCCACGCCGTCCTTCGCATCAGACGTCCGCGTGGCGCAGATGATCAAGGACGCCAACCCGAAGATCATGATCGGCATGGTCGGCGCCAAGGTTGCCGTGCAGCCTGACGAGAGCATGAGACAGGGTGGCCCGATCGACTTCGTGGCGCGCAACGAGTTCGATTTCACAATCAAGGAAATCGCCGAGGGCAAGCCGCTGGCGGAAGTGGACGGCATCACCTGGCGTAACGCTGACGGCGAGATCATCGCGAACAAAGAACGCGCGATGATCGAGGACATGGACAGCCTTCCGTTCGTAACGGAAGTCTACAAGCGTGATCTCAACATCAACGACTACTTCATCGGCTATCTGAAGCACCCGTACATTTCCATCTACACGGGTCGTGGCTGCAAATCCCGCTGCACGTTCTGCCTGTGGCCGCAGACGGTTGGCGGCCATCGCTACCGCACGCGTAGCCCGGAGCATGTTGCTGCCGAGATCCGTCTCGCCAAGCAGTACTTCCCGGACGTGCAGGAATTCATGTTCGATGATGACACCTTCACGGACGATCTGCCGCGCGCCGAAGCGATTGCCCGTGAAATGGGCAAGCTGGGCGTTACGTGGTCCTGCAATGCCAAGGCGAACGTCCCTTACGACACGCTGAAGATCATGAAGGAAAACGGCCTGCGTCTTCTCCTCGTGGGTTATGAGAGCGGCAACCAGCAGATCCTTCACAACATCAAGAAGGGCATGCGCGTCGAAGTCGCCAAGGAATTCACGAAGAACTGCCACAAGCTGGGCATCAAGATCCATGGCACGTTCATTGTCGGCCTGCCGGGCGAAACGAAGGAAACCATTCAGGAAACCATTGCTTTCGCCAAGGAAATCAACCCGCACACGCTGCAGGTTTCCCTGGCCGCTCCTTATCCGGGCACGGCACTCCACAAGCAGGCAACCGAGAATGGCTGGCTGAACGTCGATGCGGCCGAGCTGATTGACGAGAACGGTGTGCAGATTGCTCCCCTGCACTACCCGCACCTGTCACACACGGAAATCTTTGAAAGCGTCGAGGAGTTCTACCGGAAGTTCTATTTCCGCGGTTCCAAGATCGCTTCCATTCTGAACGAGATGATCCGCAGCCCGCAGATGATGAAGCGTCGTCTGCGCGAAGGTGTGGAATTCTTCCAGTTCCTCAAGGACCGTCACGCGGCCTGAGACCGTCCCTGACGGCCTCGTTTTCTCGAAAAGGGGCATGGCTTGACGGCCATGCCCCTTTTTTCATGACCTTCGCCCCCTGTTCCGGAGCTTCATCATGACCCGTCGCGCCATTATTTCCGCCGATGATTTCGGCATGAGCCTGGAAGTCAACGAAGCCATCGAGGCAGCCCATCGCAAGGGCGTCCTTTCAACAGCGAGCCTGATGGTCGCCGGAGATGCCGCAGCAGACGCTGTCCGCCGGGCGAAAGCCATGCCTGACCTGAAAGTCGGCTTGCACGTCGTCGCGATCGAAGGGAAATCCGTATTGGATCTTCCCGCCATCACGGATGAACAGGGCTGGTTTGGCCGCAACCAGCTTCGGCTGGGCGTCGAATATTTCTTCAGTCCCCATGCCCGAAGCGCCATCCGCCGGGAAATCGAAGCGCAGTACCGCGTCTTTGCCCGTACAGGCCTTCCGCTGGATCACGCAAATGCCCACAAGCATATGCATCTCCACCCCACTGTCGGGCGCTTCCTGATTGAATCGGGGCTCGAGCATGGCCTGAAAGCTGTGCGCTCTCCGTTTGAGCCACCTGAGCCTGTGGACGCAAAAGATAGCATCGGTGATCGCGCCTTGCGTCGCTGGATTGGAGTCCTTCGCCATCAGATCCACAAAGCGGGCCTAAAGACCAATGACTGGTGTTTCGGGCTGCGCTGGTCTGGCCATATGACCCCTGACCGCATTCAAGCCCTCATTCCGAAGCTGCCCCAAGGCGTCAGTGAGATTTATTTCCACCCTGCCACAGCTCAAAACGCCATGATGCATCGCTTCATGCCCACCTACGATCAGGAGGGCGAACTCGCTGCGCTTCTCGATCCCGGTGTGCGAGATACTTTCACACGTGAAAACGTGAATCAGATTGGCTGGTCGGATCTTTAAGGCGTCGGACCGCTCGTTTTTTTGCTGTTTACTCGCTCCGTTCCGAGATCATTATGATATCAGGGAACTGTAGACTTTTGAATTAACAAGGATTTAGAGGGGTGAAGGCAAGAATGAACGGACGGCATGTTTTCAAACGACTGTTTTTTCTCGTCGGGCTTGTAGCCTCACCAGCCTGGGCTAATCCATCCACAGTTCTGAGCGTCAAAGACGGCGATACCGTTCATAAATTCAGCGTTGAAGAGCTTCTGCACCGCCCGGAAACCCAGAGACTCGATCTGTCCCATATCAAGCAGCCTCTTGGGCCAGACGTTCCCGCGATCCCGCTTTCAGCGCTGATCCATCAGGATGATGCGCTGGCTTTTCAGGCCACAGATCTTTTTACGGCGGAAATTCCCAGGAGTGTCTTTGAGCAGGCTCGCAAACATCACGTCACTGCGTGGATCGCCATTGAAGACAAGGAATGGCCTAAACGCCGCCCTCACGGCCATGACCTTGGACCGTTTGCCCTTGTGTGGACCGGTGAGGAAGTTGGCATCATCAAGCAGGAACAATGGGTCGACCAGCTCGCTGCCATAACCCCATCCTCAAGTAACGAGCTTCCGTCTGGCACGAGTGAACCCGCCGCAAAAGGACAGGTCATTTTTGCGGAAAACTGTTTGCCCTGCCATCAGCTCATGGGCGTTGGCGAGGGAAGCATGGGACCGGATCTCGGGCGGCCTATCCCGGTAACAGAGTACATAACCCCACAAGGCTTCCGGGCCATCATCCGCAACCCGAAGCAGGTCAGGAAGTGGCCAAGCGAACACATGGAGTCTTTTCCGGAAAGTGCCATCTCGGAAAGCGATCTGGATGCACTCTGGACCTATCTTCAGGAAGTCGGCCAGTCAGGATTGGCCCAGAAGCATCTTTGACGCACAGAGCTGCGGGATGATCCGGGAAATAACTTCCCGGATCATCCCGTGATGTATCAGGCGCGCAGAGCAAAATCTTCCTGCGGCCGCGCACCAAAGCGCGTAATGATGGCACCAGCAGCCTGATTGCCGAGCTTCGCGCACGTCACAAAGTCATGCTGCTTGCTCAGACCAGCAAGAAATCCGGCCGCAAATGCATCACCAGCGCCGGTCGTATCCACAACCTTGACTGGCGTAGTCGGAACATCGTGACGCTCGCCCTTGCTGATGACGACAGCGCCCTTTTCGCTCCGCGTGACGATAGCCAGCTGAGTTTCTGCAGCAACCTGACGCAGAGCGTCTTCGAAATCAGTCGTTTCGTACAGCGCCAGAAGCTCGGCTTCGTTGGCAAAGAGAATATCGACGTGACCGGCAACGAGCCCACGGAATGCCGCGTGATGACGGCCAACGCAGAACGTGTCTGACAGCGTCAGAGCAACCTGACGGCTAGCCTTGCGGGCTAGCGTGGCGGCATGTTCGAAAGCCGCCTGAGCATGGGGCTTATCGTAAAGATAGCCTTCCATGTACGTGATGGCTGCATCCGTGACTGTCTCTTCATGAACATCTGCCGGTGTAAATTCCGTACAGGCCCCGAGATAGGTAAACATGGTGCGTTGTCCATCTGGCGTCACGAGCACGATGCAGCGCGCGGTCGGAATTTTTTCAGACGCAGCGAGTGGCTGGGACGGGAAAGTCAGGCCCTGATCGCGGATATCTTGCGTAAAATGCGTCCCGGCCTGATCTTCAGCAACCTTGCCGAGATAAGAGACTTTTGCGCCCATACGAGCCGCAACCACTGCCGTGTTGGCACCAGAGCCGCCACCGGCAACACGTTCAACAGCAATACGGTTTTCAATGTCCTGCGCGGTTGCCGCATCGATGAGCGTCATGCTGCCTGGAGTTGCACCAAGATCGGCAATAACGGCCGGGTCAACAGAGGCAAGAACATCGACAATCGCGTTGCCGATGCAGAGGAGATCATGCTTGGGGGCTGACATTAAGGCTCCAGAGTTCACAAAAAGGCAAAAAATCGTTCAAGACGCCATCTGCGCCATTAAATCAACACGATCATAGGTGCCCTCTGGGAACACGCCAACACCCGGGACGAATGCACTCTCCTGTTCTGCGCATGTCAGATTATGACATTTGCACGCAAGCGCGGGTTGTCCGTTCGGGGCGTGACCGTGTAAGCCTTGTCAGAGGCCGTTCCTGACGAACCCTGCACCAGCAGGTCCGGTGTCGAGCGGCCGAGACATAGTCCTTGTTCTTTCCAGATCCGTAGCGGGGTTTCCTTGTTCAGAAGACGCAAACCGGAAGAAGACGCAAAGCCTGCCGAGACAAGCAAGCTCGCCGGGCAGCCCATCTTTCCCAACCGGCCGGATGCTTCCAGCCAGACCACTCCTGCGTCCGGATCCGGAACAGCCAGCCCTCAGCCCAACCAGCAGAAGGACCCCGCATCTATGGGTCGTACCCCTTTTCCGGCGCCGCCATCCCCGAACAACCTGCCGGGCGCAACGCCGGCAACTGCGCCCCGTCCGGGTGCAGCAGGCGTACCGGGAGCACCGCGCCAGACGGGTCCGGAGCGTCGCACGCTGGTCGTCGGCCGTGGTATCAGCGTTCAGGGTTCGGTTCAGGATGCCGAGCGTCTGGTCGTTGAAGGGACTGTCGAGTCCAGCATGATTCAGGCGGCGGAAGTCGTTGTTGCACAGGGCGGTGTCTTCCGCGGTGCGATCGAAGTTGAAGATGCAGAAGTTGCCGGCACGATTGACGGCACCCTGACCGTCAACGGCAGCCTTACGATCCGCGGTAGCGGTCGTCTGATCGGCAAGGCAAAGTGCCGTCGTCTGCAGGTTGAAGATGGTGGCCAGATCACCGGTCAGCTCGAAATGATCACGGATGGCGTCGCCCCACGTTCCCCGATCGTGGAACCTGCGAAGGCTGCTCCGGAAGCTGCTGAGGAAAAAGCTGAAGGCTGATCCAGCCTCCATCTTTTTCTGAAGGTATCGAAAAGCCCGCCTTCCATGACTGGGGAGCGGGCTTTTTCGTATACACAATGACCAGAAAAGAAAACTTCCGATACAAATCCATTTTTTTCTATAATAAATTTTCTTTTAATAAAAATATATTCATTACACGCCGTATAGAATTTACGGCGTTAAACAACAGATTAAATCTTTATTTAATTAAATCTCTGTATTAAATGGGAGTTTAAATCTAACTTTACAACATAATGTGTATATCGGCGCATCTACCTAAACCGCATCAGGACGCGCCAACCAATGAATGCCATTGTTGTCACCGCGCTAAGACGACCCTTAACGTTCGTCGTCCTGTCGATTCTGATTGTGATGCTTGGCATCCTCTCGATCCTCAGGACGCCAACGGACGTATTCCCCAATATCAAGATTCCGGTCGTCGCAGCAGTCTGGACCTATCCAGGTCTTCTGCCACAGGAATTTGCTGGCCGTATTACCTACAACTTCGAACTGGCTGTTACGACAACAGTTCAGAACATCGAACATATGGAGTCCAACTCCTATTATGGTCGGTCGATTGTAGATATTTACTTCCAGCCCGGCACCCCCATCGGGGAAGCCGAAGCAGAAGTGACGGCAATTTCGCAGACAGTGCTCCTGGGCCTTCCGCCCATGGTGCCTGCGCCAATGATCATGGCCCTGAACCCGTCTCAGGTTCCGGTCATTGCCCTACAGATCACATCTGACAAACAAACACCGTCCGATCTGTTCAAACTCGGCGTAATTACAGTGCGTCCACTCCTTGCAACCGTGCCCGGAGCAGTCGTCGCCCATCCGAATGGCGGCATGGACAGCTTTGTCATGGTCTCCATGAACCAGGCAGAGCTTCGTGCCCATCACCTTGCTGCTGCGGACGTACAGGCTGCCCTGCGCAAGCAAAACATTGTTCTGCCGGCCGGTGACCAGAAGATTGATGCGACCGACTGGATGGTGCAGACCAACGCAGCTCCGCAGAGCATGGAAGACATTGCCAATATCCCCGTCAAACGGGTTGGCAATGCGGTCATCTATGTGAGGGACGTCGCGGACGTCTATCGCGGTGGGCATCCTCAGACAAACCTGGTGCTGGTGAAGGGCCGTCAGGCTGTAGAAGTCATTACCCAGAAGGGTGGTACCGCCTCCACTCTGGATGTTGTGGCTGCGACCAAGGCGCTTCTTCCGCGTCTGCGTCGAATTCTGCCACCTGATGTGCATGTCTCGATCCTTGAAGACGCCTCCGTGATGGTGAAAGACCAGATCAAGGACGTCGTTCAGGAAATGATCACGGCCGCGTTCCTGACAGGAATCGTAGTTCTGCTGTTCCTTGGCTCCTGGCGCTCCACCGTCATCATCGCCACATCCATTCCGCTGGCCATTCTGTGTGCGCTCATCGGGCTGGGCTGGGCGGGTCAGTCCATCAACGTGATGACACTGGGCGGCCTTGCACTGGCTGTCGGTATTCTCGTCGATGACGCCACCGTCATGATCGAGAACATCGATACCCACCTTGAAATGGGCAAGGATCTGGAACTCGCCATCATTGATGCCGCGAACCAGATCGTCATCCCGACCTTCGTTTCCACCACCTGCATCTGCATTGTCTGGCTGCCACTCTTCGAACTGGATGGCGTATCAGGCTACCTCTTCATGCCGATGGCAGAAGCCATCATCTTCGCGATGATCGCGTCCTTTATCCTGTCCCGTACGCTCGTGCCCACCATGGCCAAGTATCTTCTCGCAGGACAGGTTCATCATGGCGCGCATGGTGAAACCGATCATAGCCACCCTGAACCCAAAGGCTTCTTTGGCCGGTTCCAGGCCGGATTCGAAACCCGCTTCAATCGGTTTCGCGATGGCTATGGCAGCCTGCTGGAGCGCTGCATCAGCCGCCGTGGCGCTTTCGTCGGCATCTTCATGCTGATCTCCATTGCCTCAACCGGACTCTATGCCTTTGCAGGGCGAGACTTCTTTCCTGAAGTGAAATCCGGCACTCTCCAGATGCATATGCGTGCACCTTTGGGAACGCGTATCGAGGTTGCTGGCCGTATCGCTGCCCTCGTGGATGATCGCATTCATCAGGATCTGGCAGGCAAGGTTGAAAGCATCATTTCTGATTGCGGCCTGCCGGAAGGCCCTCACAATCAGGCATTCATGCCCACACCAAGCGTCGGAACGCAGGACTGCGACCTGACGATTGCCCTGAAAAATGATGCCTCCCCTGTCTGGGACTATCGCAAGCTGCTCCGCAAGGATCTGTCACAGCGTTTCCCCGGCACGGTCTTCACATTCCAGCCTGCTGATCTGACCCAGAAAATCCTGAACTTTGGATCTTCTGCTCCGATTGACGTTCAGATCTCCGGTCCGGATGCCCTGCTGAACTACGATTATGCCCGTCACATCATCGGCAAGATCCGTCAGGTTCCAGGTGCTGCAGACGTCACGATCCAGCAGACCATGTCCACGCCGACGCTGATGGTTAACGGTGATCGGACCTTCGGTCAGGCAACAGGCGTGACGGAAGCCGATATTGCCCAGAACGAACTGTATACGCTGTCGGGCTCAGCCGTTGTGGACCCGCAGTTCTGGCTTGACCCGGAAGACAACGTCACCTTCCCGCTGAACCTTTACACCTCACAGGATCAGATGACGCATCTGAGCGATCTGCTGACCATTCCGGTGGACAAGGGTGAAGGCAACACGGAGAACATCGACCCGCAGCTTCTGGGTGCCGTTGCCAACGTGATCGCAGCCGGAACACCGGGCGAAGTGTCTCACTACAACTCGATGTCCGAGATGGACATTTACGTAAACGTCGAGGGCACGGACATGGGTTCCGTTCTGGACGGCGTGAAAAAGGTACTGGCGGCCGACGCACATAACGTCCCGCGCTCGGCTGAAATCGACGTCCACGGACAAGCCACCACCATGCATGGTGCCTATTCCCAGCTTGTCTTCGGGCTCTGCGTTTCCGTGGTGCTGATCTATCTGCTGATCGTTGTGAACTTCCAGTCTTGGCTGGACCCGTTCATCATCATCACGGCTCTGCCGGGTGCTCTGGGCGGTATTGCCTGGGCTCTGTTCCTGACAAATACGCGTCTGTCCGTTCCGGCTCTCACGGGCGCCATCATGTGCATGGGAACCGCCACGGCCAACTCCATCCTCGTGGTCTCGTTCGCCCGTGAACGCCTCGAAATTCATGGTGACGCCCTCAAGGCAGCACTGGAAGCCGGCTTCGGCCGTATCCGCCCCGTGCTCATGACCGCACTCGCCATGATCGTTGGCATGATCCCAATGGCCATTTCGAATTCCACGAACGCGCCACTGGGCAAGGCTGTCATCGGCGGTCTGCTGGTCGCAACGATCTCTACTCTGCTCTTTGTCCCCTGCGTTTACGCCATCCTCCACAATCGTTCTTCGCGTCAGAAGGAAACTGTCTAATGGCCAGCTCTCCGAAAATCTTCGCCATTGCGGGAAGCTGCGTTCTCGCGCTTTACGTGGGCTTCATCGTTGTCGAAAAAACCCATGCGGCAACGGAACTGAAGGCTGACACTGAAGCGGGCGCGATCCAGAACGTCGCGGTCGTCACGCCCAAACAGTCACCTGAGAAGGTCGCCCTGACGCTCCCCGGCACGATTGATGCCTGGTATCAGGCGCCAATTTACCCGCAGGTCTCTGGCTACGTGAAGATGTGGTACAAGGACTACGGTGCACACGTGAAGGCTGGCGACGCTCTGGCCGAGATCAATGCCCCTGCCCTTGATGCACAGTATGCGCAGGCCAAGGCAGATCTGGACTCTGTGATGGCGAAGTACCACCTCGCCACCGTGACGGCCGAGCGCTGGCGCGCCATGGGGCGGTCTCAGTCCGTTTCAGGGCAGTCCGTCTCGGTGTCCAACGCAAACGAACAGTCTGCCCATGCAGAAGTGGATGCAGCACAACGTAACGTCGATCACTTCGAAGCTCTTGAGAAATTCAAGACCATCGTTGCACCGTTCGATGGCGTCGTGACGGCCCGTAACATCAACGTCGGTGATTACGTCAACAATGGCGGCGGCGGCCTGAACTCAACGGGTGGCGCATCCGAACTCTTCACGGTTGCCGATGTACAGAAGCTGCGTCTGTTCGTGTCCGTGCCGGAAACATTCTCCTACGTTCTGCAGCCGGATCTGACCGCAACCATCAGTGTGCCCCAGTATCGTGGCCGCACGTTTGAAGCGCATTACCTGACGACATCACGCGGCTTCGACCCGACCACCCGTACAGCCGTGGCCGAGTTCACCCTGGAGAACAAGGATGAAGTGCTCTGGCCTGGGACCTTTGCGTCAGCCGCGCTGAAATCCCACAACGAAGACGCACATCTCTACGAAATCCCGACCAGTGCTCTCGTCTTCGAGGAAAAGGGCATGCAGGTCGCCGTCGTCGATGAAAACAGCCGCGTCCATTATCGCAACGTCACCGTCGGTCGCATGGCCGACACGTCGACCGAAATCCAGAATGGCATTTCCCCGACAGACCGCATCATCTCCAACCCGCCAGCCGATGTGCTGGAAGGCGACAAGGTCAATGTCGTGGAAGGTCAGCGCGGCTATAACCAGTCAGGCTATGGGAAAGACCAATGATCAGCCCCATCCTTCGCCGTTTTTCACTCGCCTGCGGTTCAGCCCTCTCCCTTCTGGGGCTGTCAGCCTGCGATCTCGCCCCGACCTACAAGGCCCCCAGCTTCGTTGTCCCGGCGAACTGGCAGGGTCAGGCACCGTTCGCTGTCGCCACGCCTGCTGATACGCTCCTTCCGGAAAACTGGTGGATCATGCTGCATGATCCACTTCTGAACGAGCTGGAAGAGCGCGCAACCGCAGACAACGGGGACATTCAGGCAGCGGCAGAACGCTTCATTCAGGCACGGTCCCTCGTAGCCGCGGCGCGGTCCGAACTGCTTCCCCATGCCAGCCTGGAAGCCGGTGCGTCAGACAATAAACAGTCTGCTGACCGTCTGTTCCGCAATGGTGCCACCCTCACGCAAACGGAAGAGGATTACGGCGGGCTCGTGTCCTGGGAGCCGGATTTCTGGTCGTCCATCCGGAACCGCGTACGGTCCCAGAAGCAGTTTGCCCAGCAACGCGCGGCAGACTTCGCCATGGCGCGCCTGAGCACCCAGGCTGAACTGGCGCGCGATTATATTGAATTGCGCGGCTATGATGCGCAGGATGCGATCTACTCACAGTCCATCGCTTTCTATAAGCGGGCTGTCACCATCACTGAAAATCAGGTTCAGAATCAGGCAGCCCCACGTCTGGATCTGGCCCGTGCTCAGGCACAGCTCTACACCACGCAGGCTGCTCAGCTGGATATTCAGGCTGCCCGTCAGGTTACGGAGCATGCCATTGCCGTTCTGACCAACTCGTCTCCATCGGCGTTCCATATTCCGCAGGTTCAGACGTTCAGCTTCATCCAGCCGAGCATCCCAACCACCGTGCCTTCCGAACTGCTGCAACGTCGGCCAGACATTGCGTCGGCCGAACGCGAAATGGCTCAGGCCAACCGGGAAATCGGTATCGCCCGTGCGGCATTCTACCCGCATATCGCATTGAAACTGGGCGGCGGTTTTGCATCCAATGGCTTCGATCTGGCCAACCTGGCCAATTCACTCTGGACGTATGGTGCCAGCCTCGACATGCCGCTCTTTGATGGTGGCCTGCGTCGGGCGGAACTCCAGAGAACGTGGTCTGCATACCGGGAAACGCGCGACGAATACCGCATGAAGGTTCTTGATGCCTTCCGCGAAGTCGAAGATGGCTTGTCCCGGACTGAACGCCTCTCCAAAGAAAACACTGCCCTGGAGCAGGCCGTCAAAGCCAATCTCGACACCCAGAACATGACCATGACCCTTTATCAAGGTGGCGTTGGCACATACCTGGAAGCGATTTTCAGTCAGGAAAACACACTGGAAAGCCGCATCCATCAGGTGGAAGTCGCCACGCGCCTTTATACGGCAGACGTGGACCTGATCCGCAGTCTGGGTGGTGGATGGTCCGTCAAGGCCCTTCCAACGATGGACCAGACGCTGTCTATCGCGCCGTTCCAGTATGACAATCTGCACCACCCGAAGGCTGTTGGGAATGTCACGGCATCACAGCATCCGGAGCAGTTCGAGAACCTCACGGGCACCGCACCTTCGACGCCTGGCCTCGGCCATGACAGGCAACTTCCCTCCCTGCCAATGGGAGATCTGGCAAACCATCCCTGAACAGGCGGATGCCCAGAAATAGCCAATAAAAAAGCCGTCCATTTGGACGGCTTTTTTTAATCGCGACGATCGCGGATTTTGACGTAGGCGATGGCCGCATGTTCCGCACAGTAGGGCTTACCCGGCAGAGGAGACGCGCCACAGAAATGGAACCCCGGGGTGCCCGGATCACCGATCGGCCAACAGCAGGACGGCCCACGACGCGTCGGACGATCAATGCTGGCTGTAAAACGCGGCGGCGGAGCCGGACGGACCGGCGGAGCCACACGGGGTTCCGGAGCAGGCGGCTTGGCGGGCGCTTCAGCCTTCAGGGGTGGAACCGCAGCCGCACGTGCAACTGGAGCAACCACAGGGCGGGCCGCCACGGTTTCTGCTACTTTTGCAGGAGCGGCCTTGGGCGCATCCACCTTGGCTGGGGTGGCCTTGGCGTCTACCTTGTCCCCCAAAAGGTCAGCAGTTGCTTCGGCAGGTGCCGCAGCCTTCCGGGTGGGGGGCTTGCGCCGTGGCACTTCCGTTGACGGCGTTTCGCCATCCTTGACCTTGCGGTTCCGGATGGGTGACGGGCGGGGCGGCAGGCCAAGGCGATGCGCCTTGCCAACAACAGCATTCTTCGTGATGGAAAGCTGGCGGCCGATTTCGGCGGTCGAAAGTCCCTGACTCCACAACTCGCGAAGTCTGGCGATCGTCTCGTCCGTCCAGTCCATATATCGTTCCTCTGTCGCGCATCCGGGCCTGTCTTGGCCCACTATCCTGTTACCCGCCGACCCTTTTTACAGGACCGGAATCTTTTGGGTGACGTTCCTTACCAGAAAGTCATGCCCGCGTCGAAGGTGCTTGTCACGCGTCCGCAGGTTCACCGTCTGGTGCAACCCGCTGAAGCTCAACACATCCCTTTACGACAGCCAGTGCAATCTCGCCACGTACGAGCGCCAACGCATCTAGCCCAAAAACTTCACGACGCCAGCCCTTGAGAGCACCGACATCTGTCTCACCAAGCGCAATCCGGTCCAGATCTTCAGAAGACGCCACCAGACGCGGCGCAACTTTGTGCATTTCACACTTGGCTGTCTGAAGCACCCGAAGAAGCGCAACCAGCGCTGCTGATGGCCGTCCACGATCAGACTTGGACGGTGGCTTGGGCAGTTCGGACTCCGGAAGGTTTTCACCGACACGAACGACTTCCAGAAGCCCCTGCCCCATACGTCCTTCAGCAAAGCCACGCGTTACACCCCGGACACGCGCTAGCGTCTCAACGTTTTCCGGCTTGATCGCAGCAATTTCGAGCAGACTTTCATCCCGAATAACCCGCTGGCGGGGAATATCGGCGTTCTGCGCCTCTTTTTCACGCCATGCTGCTATCTCACGCAGGATACCGAGCATTCTGCGATTATTCGTGCGGGCTTTCAGCTTTTCCCAAAGACGGCGCGGATCAGGGCGGAATGTCTCTTCGGACGTGAGAACAGCCTGTTCAGCATCCGCCCAGCGCAGGCGACCTTCGTCTTCAAGCTGCTTGCGAAGCGCAAGATAGACCGTGCGAAGATGCGTCACATCTGCTGCAGCGTAAGCGATCTGCGCCTTCGTCAGGGGACGGGCCGACCAGTCACTGAACCGATGAGCCTTGTCGATCGCATTGCCAGTGATAGCCCCAACCAGACTGTCATAGCCGACCTGATCGCCAAATCCGGCCACCATCGCTGCAACCTGTGTATCAAACAGGGACTGCGGAAGCCGGTCGAAAATATGAAGGAAAATTTCAAGGTCCTGCCGCGCGGCATGGAACACCTTGATGCATCCGGGCTCATCCAGGAGTTCGCCGAGCGGTGCCAGATCAATGCCCGGCGCCAGCGTATCAATGACAGCGACGTCCTCGGCACCAGCAAGCTGCACGAGGCAGAGCTCGGGCCAGTAGGTTTTTTCCCGAACGAATTCCGTATCGATGGTAACGAACGGCTCCTGCTTCAGCTTGTTGCAGAGCCGTGCAACCTCCTCACTGGAGGTTACGATGACGGGGGGTGGGAAATCAGAGGCTTTCGGACGCATGGCCCGATCCTACACAAAGGAATCGCCTCTGACCACGCCCCCACTGTCTCTGAATGAGGGACAGTGAACAGCGAGTAGCCGTCAGGTCAGATGGACTTTTCGATCCAGGCCTTGAGCTGGCTCTTTGGCATCGCACCCATCTGCTGTGCAACCGGCTTGCCGTCCTTGAAGACGATCAGCGTCGGGATGCTGCGGACGCCGTACTGCGTGGGGGCTTCCGGGTTGGAGTCGATGTTGACCTTGGCGACCTTCAGGCGGCCCTGATACTCAGCGCCAATTTCCTCGAGCGCCGGGGCAATCATCTTGCACGGACCGCACCATTCTGCCCAGAAATCGACCAGAACCGGGCCGTCAGACTTCAGGACGTCTGTTTCAAAGCTGCTATCCGTAACGGCAACCGTATTTGCGCTCATGGACGTGTTCCTTGTGATGAAACGTGTTTCTGTAAACCGATATCGGCTTCTCTGGTCAGGACTGCAAGAGCCTGCCCATTAAATCAAGACCCCTCCAGTACACGATCCAGAAGCTCATCTGGAAGAACCATCACAGAGGGCCCCTCCGTCCAGACCAGCGAGCAGTGAATGGCAAAATCGGGGTGCAGTTGCTGGAGAACAGCCCGATAGGCCGCCATCTGCCGCACATAGGCCACGGGTGTGCGCTCAACGCGAATCGGTGGAGTACGGTTCGTTTTGTAATCGCAGATCCAGATTTCTCCGTTCCCGATCCACAGACGATCCACTTGCCCCAGAACCACGCGCCCCTCACTAATGCCCGATATTGGCTGCTCGGCCCGACTACCTGCCTGAAACAGGGGTGCGAGATCTGGATGATACAGGACGCCCATGACCTGATCCGTCAGACGCCCAACCTCGCTTTCTGTCAGCCCCAGTGCAGGTCTGGAGAGCCAGCGGGTTGCGAGCGCCAGCCGGTCTTCGGAAGGCGTTTCCGGCAAAAGCTGAAGCAGACGATGGATCATCGTGCCACGCCGCATGGCCTGTTCCCGGACGGGCTTTGGCCTCCCCGCCAGAAGTTCCAGTGGGGAGCGGGCTGCGGGTACTTCGCCAAACTCCGCGCCATCCGGCCGGCTCGGCGCCAGAGGCCGGGTCAAGGCGTCTTCCATCGGCGCAACATCCGCGCGCCAGTCGGGCGCACGGCCTAGCCAGACCGGCAAATCCAGCATGGGCGCGACGATCTGCGGCGCGGCATCGGGCGCAGGAGCCACACTTCGCTCTTCTTCCAGAACCAGACGGTCTCCGTCCCACCCCAGTCCCAGCGGTTCGGATCGTGCATTGATGAGCGTTTCAAACCCTGCCTGACATTGACGATACCAGCTTGTGTCTTCCGGCTGGCGTTTCGTGGATGCTCCGCAAATCACCAGCCAGTCACTGGCACGCGTCAAAGCCACGTAGAGCAGACGGTTATTCTCCGCCCGAGCCTTCTCTGCATCCCGGGCAGACAAAGCGGTCGTGACATCCGTGCCAGCATCTTTCTTCGGGACCCAGATCGGAAGGTCTAGTCCGGCGGCTTCTTCCCACAGGAAGTCTCCACTGGCTGGCGCACGGGACAACGTATCCGGCATCACGACCAGACGGGCCTGCAATCCCTTCGATCCATGCACGGTCATGACGCGGACAGCCCCGGTCTCGCTTTCGGCTTCACGCTTACTGGTGATTTCACTGGCTTCCAGCCAATGCAGGAACCCCTGAAGCGAAGGGGGGTGCAGTCCCTCATAGCGCAAGGCGGCCGTCAGCAGTTCGTCCACCGGTTCAGCCGCTTCAGGCCCAAGACGACGCAGCAGTCTTGTGCGCCCACCATGTGGGCCGAGCGCTTCGGCCAGCAGGCGATACGGCGTGGCATAATCCACCCGTGCATAAAGCGCGGACAGCATCGTCCATGCCGCCTGCCACTCCGCACGCTCTCGATGGCGTTCCCGCAGGACAGTCCAGAGCGGCTGGCCTTTCGGGCCAAGAGCGTGGGCGCGACCATCTTTTGTCGCCAGCGCCATCAGCGAATCATCGCTCAGGCCACCAAGGGGAGACGTCAGAACCGCCGCCAGTGTCAGATCGTCCTGTGGCAAAAGCAGTGCCGCACAGAGCGTCATGAGATCGCGAACGGCCACCTGCTGCGTCAGACCAACACGCACCAGTGTCGCCACTGGCACATTTCGGGATTTTAGTGCCCTGATCAAAGACCGCAGGAAAGATGAACGGCGCGGCACGAGAATCAGAACATCGCCCGCTTTCAAAAGCGCCTGCCCCGGTTGCGGCGAACGACCAATCTGTTGATCAATCCACCCGGCAAGGGCCTCCGCCAGACGCTGTGGCGCACTGCGCTGGCCGGTATTGGCTTTCGGAGCCTGCCAGGGCGTCAGACCTTCATCATCGTCCTCGCCTTCCAACACCGGAACAAGCGGCCAGAGTTCAACGCGCCCACCCTGCCCCGGACGCGCGGACACATGGGGAAGAAGTGTCTCCTGCCCCTGTTCCAGCAGGCCATGTGCGGCATTCGGCTGGGAAAAGACCGCGTCCACAAAAGACAGAACGGGCGTGACGGAGCGGAACGAGACGTTCAGATCCGGATCACGCCACGGCAGACCCGCATTCTGAACGCGGCGGGCAAATTCGGCTCTCCAGCTATGAAACTGTTCAGGATCAGCGCCCTGAAATCCGTAAATGGACTGTTTGTAGTCGCCGACCGCAAACACGGTGCGGGGTCTCGGTCCCTGCTCCCATGCGCCCTCACCGGAAAAGAACTCGGATGTCAGAGCCCCGGCAATCTCCCACTGAAGGCCGGAATTATCCTGCACCTCATCCAGCAGAAGATGGTCGATACCGCCATCCAGTTTGTAGAGCACCCAGGCCGCCCCTGGATCTTCCAGCAGATTCCGCGTTTCCTGAATAAGGTCGTTGTAGTCCACCAGTCCACGCGCGGCCTTGCCCTCTCGGAAGCTGGACAGCATCGGCGCAGCAAGAGACAGAAGCGCGCGATTCAGGGAAAGAAGCACGGCGCGCTTGATGCTCTCTGTCAGATCGAGGAGGCGCTTGCCTTCCTCTTCCAGCAGCGGCACGACTTCAGGAACGACGTCCTGTGCTTTCTTGCTAATGATGCGATTCATCTGCCGCACGGTGCCCTTGTCCGTGAGCAGACATTTGCTCCAGACGGGGGCGGAACGGTCTTCAATCTGTGTCCCGAGCCACAGAAGCATCTGCTCCACAGTTGGCTTCGCAGCGGCCGTGACAACGCCGAGCGCCGCCTGAAGTCCGGCCCGCAATTCCACTTCCTTGCGAGGCTTACAAATCAACCCTTCCAGATCAGACGCAGCCTCCTGCCCGGCTTTCAGGGCTCCCCGATAGGCGCTCAGCACAGCGTCCGGCAGCATCTGCCAACGGTCCAGCAGGGAACGGACGCGACTTTCTTCCATGTTCAGAGCGCGAATCCGCTGGAAGAACCGGTCGATCCCGATAGTCCCCGCCACTTCAGCCACGATTTTC
This sequence comes from Gluconobacter sp. DsW_058, assembly GCF_002153615.1. Taxonomy (NCBI): domain Bacteria; kingdom Pseudomonadati; phylum Pseudomonadota; class Alphaproteobacteria; order Acetobacterales; family Acetobacteraceae; genus Gluconobacter; species Gluconobacter sp. DsW_058. The sequence continues at coordinate 68,271 of NZ_JOPH01000041.1, read as the reverse complement.
GGAGCTTTGGCGAGCTCGTCTTCCATGGCTTCCCGCAAAGCGAGCGTCGTGTCCGTATCTTCCATCAGGGTGAAATGCGGATCGACCGAGGCTTCAAGGGGGAAACGACGCAGAAGAGACTGACAGAACGCATGGATCGTCTCGATCCGCAGACCGCCCGGCAGGTCCAGAACCTTCAGGAACAGCGCCCGGGCCGCACGACGTGTCTCATCCGTATTGGGGACACGTAATTTTTCAAGTTCCTGGCCCAGACGCTCATCCGGGAGCGACACCCATTCGCCGAGCCGGGACTGGAGACGATTGGCCATCTCGGCAGCAGCGGCCTTTGTGTAGGTCAGGCACAGGATACGGGATGGGTTTGCCCCTTCGGCCAACACAATCGACCCATCATCCGCGTCCACTTCAAGGGGCAGCATCAGACGAAGCAGACGATCAATCAGAAGCTTGGTCTTGCCCGATCCGGCAGACGCGGACACGAAGACGGACGCCATCGGATCAGACGCAGCAAGCTGTGTGCGATCGGCTTCAGCAATAACGTCAGCGCGGTTGCGGATGTCGCTCATGAGTCGTCTCCTTCCGCATAGGCCGCGCGCCATTCATCCACCCGCGCCAACTGCGCGTAATCCGTATAGCGCGGTACATGTCCGGCCCAGGGCTGGGAGCGATAGGGCTGATCGGGCTGGTCATACTCATCAATGAGGCCACGCAGTTTTTCCATGGCCTCACCAATCAGGGCGGCGGCATCAAGGCTGGATTTCCGGCTTGGGACTTCGCTTTCTTTCCCCGGATCATCGCCACCTGTCAGGTGCCAGTACAGAAGCTGTTTCGTTTCGGCAGCCGGAACGCCTTCGAAAGCGCCCTTGGCCAGCAATGCCCCTTCCAGAACAAGCTGAACGGACCATCCACCCTCTACCGCTTTGCCTGTTGGCGGAGAGCCGGTCTTGTAATCGAAGATCGTCGCCTTGCCGTCTTCGTCAACGTCAATGCGATCTGCCCGGCCGCGGAGTTCGAACGGTGCGCGTGCAGCTTCGATCTTGAACGACGCAGACACTTCCATATGCCGCGCGACGGCGTGTTCCTGTTCTCGCCGGGTCCGCTCCTGTATGGCAACCCAGTCCGCAATACGCTCCAGCCTTGGGGCCCACCAACTGACCAGCGCAGGTCGCATATTGGCCTTGGCCAGCTCTTCTGCAAACGCGCGCTTCAAAGATGCGGCCACGTTCTGCGGCCAGCGATCCGGATAGTCTTTGAGAACCCGATCCATGGCCTCATGCACAATCATGCCGAAATCCGCATGTTCAGCGCCTTCTTCAAGCGGCTTGAGCGCCTTCAGCTTCAGAACATGCTTGGCGTAAATGGCATATGGATCCTGCATCCACGTCTCGATCTCCGTGATGCTCAGACGCCGTGGGCGAAGTGCCACAGGAGGCCTTGGCTCTGGAGGTGCCACCATTTCCGCACCATCCAGCGGCTGATCCATTGCCTTTTGCCATTCGAGCGCGGGATGCACAGGCAGTTTCTGCCCACGGCCACCCAGAAACGCTTCCATTCGCACCATCCAGCGCGCGGGCACACCCGGTGCACCGTCACGCCGGGCGGAGCTGGAAAACACAACCTCTCCGGCGGCCAGAGCCGTTGAGACGAAATCATGAGCGCTGATGCCGATCTGACGCTCGGGAGACGGCAGACCAACACGGGTCCGCATCGGGCGACTCAGCCATGGTCCCGGATCAGTCGCAGGGGGCCAGACCGTTTCATTCAATCCACCCAGAACAACCACGTCAAACGCCAGAAGACGCGCTTCGAGCACACCGAGAATGGTGACACGCGGATGGGCCAGTTCCACACCGCCCCGATGCGCGCGCAGACCCGTCAGCATCTGCCCGGCCATAGATGTATTCAAAAAGGAATCCAGATGCGCCAACCTTTGCGGTGGTAGGATGCCAGTGTGCTGGATTAAAGCGGCCAAGTGGCGGGACAGCGCCTCACCATCGTCCCCCATCCAAAGGCGCCCGCCCGGATGCAGTCCTTCTTCGGGCTCTGCGGTCAGTTCTGTTTCGGTCGCGGCCAAGGCTTCGGCAGTATGGATCAAGGCTTCCAGAAATTCAGGGAGCGGAACCGCGCCAGACAGGCCAAGCAAAGGCTCGAAAGCGGCTTCAATCCGGGCGATGAATGCCGCTGGCCCTTCTGGCTCATCAGGAGCATCCGCGCTTGTCCCATTGTCCGGATCACGCTGGTTCTGAATATAGGTCTCAAGCGCCGCCTTAAGACCTGCAATACCCGGTGCAGGAGCAGGTCCACGCAGCAACAGACGCTCCAGCCGACGGGCCGAGGCGTGACAGTTACCCGGTGTCCGACCAAGAGACGCCAAAGGGTGTTTCAGAACAGAAAGCAGAGCCACCGGGGAAAGCTGGGCCTCGGCTGCCGTGGCGATCAGGCGCAGGAACACGGCGGCTGGCGTCTGCGCCAGAGGCTCACCGGCACTGTCATCAGCATAAATCCCGAACCGTAGAAGCTCGGTCCCGACACGTTGGGCAAGGCTGCGATCTGGCGTCACAAGCGCGCAGGTCTGACCGGAGACGGACACCACATTACGAAGTATCAGCGCGATGGACTGCGCTTCCTGTTGCTGATCCTGTGCGGGCAGCAGAGACAGGTCAGAGATATCACGCGGGTTCAGATCCCGCCCCCAGGCCGTAATCCCCTGTTCCGGCAGCATGACGCCACGCATCAGACGCTCTCTGGCCCGGTCCCTGCCGCCGTCCCAGTCCGTCAGACCATCGCGTGTCAGGCCCAGATCCGTAAGAATTTCCTTAAGACCAGCCTGTGGGTGTGACGCAGGCAGCGCGTCCCACATTGCTTGAGGCAGATCCAGATCAACCCCCGGCAGAATCACTAGTCCGGCCGGTAACGTCGCAACCGCCCCCAGCACATCTGAAACCGCTGCGGACCCATCCGCGAACCCGACCGCCCAAACGGGCGTATGGGGTGGGACATGCTGCCACGCTGCCGCCTGCGCTTTCAGACGCGCAACCTGACGGGCGACGGGGTTCGACAAACCTTCTTCTTCCAGCCATTTCGGCCAGATGGTCGTAACGATTTCCAGAAATTTCAGCGTCTGCTGCCAGTGTTCTGAAAAGCGTTCCTCCACAGCGTCCGGCAGGCTTTTCGCCAGATCGACACCACTGCGCTCGGCCTCATCCATCAGGTCCGCCAGCGCTTTGGCGAGAGGCCATGCCCGATCAATGCCTTTGGTTTTGTCCACTCCGACACTGACAATGGGCGTTTGCAGAATCAGCATGGACAGAACAGCCAGCCGTCTCTGTGGCTCAACAGCCGGGGGCAACGAGACATCAATCCCGATGGACGCCAGCGCCTCTTCATCCACGTCATTGATCGCAACGATGCGCGGCAGGAGGGATGCCTTGCCATCCAGCACGCGCAGGAATGCTTCCATCAACGCACGTCCGGCACGACGGCTCGGCACGAGCAGCAGGCCCGGACCGTCCGTTCCGGCAGCGGGGTCCTGTTTCAGCCATTCATGAGCGACCCGATCCAGAAACGGCTCGGTGCCAGCAATCGTCACAACGGTCATGGCGCAATCCCGCTCAGGCGCTCGTCCGGCCAGCCGGTCAGCTCTGCAAACCGTTCGTCCTCTGTCGCGCCCGAGGTGAGCGTCAGATGCAGTGCATTGGCAGGGAGGAGATCTTCAGCGCGCTCTGGCCATTCCACCAGCATGATGCCTTCACAGGCTTCATCCCAAGCCAGTTCATACAGCGCATCCGGCCCATCCAGCCGCCATAGGTCATAGTGGAAAACAGGCCCGGCAGACGTGTCATAGGGCTGAACCAGCGCAAAACTCGGGCTTGGAACGTCCATCTGCGGATCACGGGCCAGAACCCGCAGAAATGCCCGCGCGAAGGTAGTTTTCCCGGCACCCAGACCGCCTGATAGGGCAATGCAATCGCCCGGAGCGCACAGCCCGGCGATTCGGGCGGCAAGATGTTCGGTCGAGGACTGATCGGGAAGACGTATCTGCATCCCCGCAATGTGACGCCGCACGCCTCATCCATCAAGCGGTGGATATTCTGCTTTCTGACAACAGGGCATTGCTCGTCACAAGCATAAAATATGACACAAAACGAAATAAAGTGAACGTTTTGTGATTATTTGAAAAATTCAAACAATTCTTATTGACTCTTTATTACATACACAGAGAAATGGTTTTTAACTTTTCAGTAACCATTCTGAACAAGACCATTCCAGTCAGGGTATTTGCCGATGACGTCCAATCTTCTGATCAATGAATTCATGTTCAACCCAAGTGCATCTGGAGATCAGAACGAATTTATTGAAGTCAAAGGGGATGCCGACACAGATTACAGTGAATGGTCACTGATCGTTGTTGATGGTGACGGCAGCGTCGCGGGCAAAATTGACAACGTTTTTCAGCTCGGAACAACAAACAGCGCTGGCTACTGGGTGACGCCATACCAGACGAATGCTTTGCAGAACGGCACGCAAACTGTCCTTTTGGTCAAGAATTTCACCGGCAAGGCTGGCGATGATCTCGATACCGCCAATGGTGGGACGTTCACCTCCACGCCCTGGTCTGAAATTGGAGATACCATTGCTGTTTCAGACGGTGGCAGCGGTGATCCGACCTATGCTGGCGCCCCGGTTCTGACAGGTAAGCTGATTGCCGGCGCCTCCCGCATTCCGGATGGAACGGACACAAACAGCGCCTCCGACTGGGCAATTGATGACCCCTCACTGGCTGGCATCGAAGGCTACGGAACCACTGCCGCTGCGGGAACGGTTCTGGTCACACCGGGAGCCGCCAATGACGGGAGCGCTACAGGCGGTTCAGGAACAGGCACCAACACAAGTGGCTCTGATACCGGGAGTGGCACTGGCACCGGATCGGAAACAGGCGGAAGCTCGTCTGGCGGAACCAGCACCACGCCCCAGACCCTGACAATCCAGCAGATCAATGGCGTCGGCTATTACAGCCCGTATGCGGGTGCCAGCGTCACAACTACTGGCGTCGTCACGGCAATCGATACGAATGGCAGCATCGGCTTCTGGGTTCAGCAGGCCAGCAAAGACAAGGACAGCATCGGTAGCACAGGCATATTTGTCTATGCGGGTAAGACAGCCACCCTTCCGACCGTGGGTGAGACTGTTACCATTACCGGAACCGTCACGAACTACTCCGGCACCTCTTGGAGCAAATCCCTCACGCTGCCAGAGATCAATTTGGTCTCTTACACCGATACGGGCGCGACCTACGCAGAGATTGCCCCGACGGTCATTGGTCAGGGTGGCCTGACGGTTCCAGCCGCATCTTACCTCGGAGACCTTGAGCAGGCGATCGATCTTAACAAGAGCACGGCGTCTCTAAGCCCCGATACGAACGCTCTTGATTTCTATCGTAACCTCATCGGTCAGGTCATTACCCTGCATGATGTCGTGGCGACCGGCGCCACCGCGTCCAATGCCACATGGGTCGTGCCTGATAATGGTAATGGCCTCCTGACACCCACCGGTGCGCTTCAAAGCACCGAGAGCAGCATCAACACCCAGCGCGTCGAAATCTATTACGACAGCGGCGTCACCCCTGGTTCGGCCATCAGTGCCGAAGTCGGTGACAAGCTTGGCGATATCACGGGTGTTCTGACCTATTACAACGGCGTCTATGAACTGATCCCGACCACACAGGTCACGGTCATTCACACGGAAACGCCTGCGCCGGTCACGACCTTCCACAAGGACGAGCAGAATCTTCTCGTCAGTGACTATAACATCGAGAATTTCAACGCCCTTGATCCGGCCAATGCGGACCGTCTGGCCCAGGTGGCCAAGATCATCGTGCAAAATCTCGATAATCCTGACGTCCTGGCTATCCAGGAAATCCAGGACGACAGTGGCACAACCAGCGATGGTACGGTCAGCGCCGAGCAAAACCTCGCAGCACTGGTCAAGGCCATCGCAGATGCAGGCGGCCCGACGTATTCCTGGGCGCAGGTTGATCCCGCCAACAACACGCAGGGCGGTGTCACGGGCGGTAACATCCGCAGCGTGTTCCTCTACAACGCAGACCGCGTAACGCTGAAAGAGCCCGTTACCACCATTGGCAGTGAAGAACTGAGCGGCACGTTCAAGAATACCCGCCTGCCACTGGTTGGAACCTTCGAGTTCAACGGGAAGGATGTCACGCTCATCAACGTGCATCTGTCCTCCCAGGCTGGAAGTTCGGAGCTGTATGGCGCGACCCAGCCACCGGTAAACCATGGCGGCACGACGGCGACGGTTAACAACCGTATCGCGCAGGCCCAGTACATCACGAACTACGTCCAGAACCAGCTTTCGAGCGATCCGACCGCCAAGATCGGCATCCTCGGTGACTTCAATGACGTGGCGTGGAGCGACGCCAATCAGGTCTATGCCAACGCTGGCCTGACAGACATGGAAACCAAGGAAGACGCGAGCAACCGCTACACCTACATCTATGAAGGTAACGCTCAGTCCCTTGATCACACCATCGGTACGGACGGGTTCGCCAATGCAGGCCAGTTCCAGACCCTGCATATCAACACAGGGCAGCTGGATGGTGAATCGGATCACGATCCGTCCCTGACCCTGCTGGAAATGACGGACTACAGCGCCACAAGCGGTGCAGCTCTGTCCGACGTTGCTCTAACGAATAGTCAGACCGCTGCCGTTCACAGCGGAAGCACAGCCTCGAACATCAGCGTTGGTGATGGCAGCCGTCTGGCACTCTATGCCGGCAGCACGACCAAGAATATCCATCTTGCCAGCGGTGCAAAAGTGGATCTGCCGGAACTCGCCTGGTCCAGCAGCACAACAGCAACCCTGACAGACCCTTCCACGCTGGAAATTTCCAACGGCACAGACACCTATACGATTGCTCTCGACAGCGATTACGCCGCTGATTTCTTCACGGTTCAGTCTGATAGCACAGGTGGCACACTGCTCCTGACCGAAGGGACGCCCTGCTATTGCCGCGGCACGCTCATCCTGACGAGCCGCGGGGAAATTCCCGTCGAGCAGCTTGAAATCGGTGACCTGGTTCAGACCCGCTCGAACGGTCTGCGGGCTATTCACTGGATCGGTCGTCGCAGCTATTCGGGTACGTTCGCCAATGGCAACCGCGACATCCTGCCAGTCATTTTCCGGAGCGGTTCTCTGGGCAACAATCTGCCCCAGCAGGATCTGTCCGTTTCGCCGCTCCACGCCATGTATCTGGACGGGGTCCTGATCCCTGCAGTCGCTCTGGTCAATGGCACGAGCATCCTTCAGGCAGAACGCATGGATGAGGTGGCCTATTTCCACATTGAGCTGGAAAGCCACGACGTCATCTTCGCGAACGGTGCAGAATCTGAAACCTTTGTAGACGACAGCTCTCGCGGCATGTTCCACAATGCCTCTGAGTATGATGCGCTCTATCCTACGGCAGAGCAGGTTCAGGCCCGCTATTGCGCACCGCGTGTTGAAGAAGGCGCTCAACTAGCCACTATCCGGACGCGCCTGAACGCTCTTTCGACGAAAACACGTGTGGCAACGGGCGCTCTGGAAGGCTTCCTAGACGTCGTAACCCACACCCATATTGAAGGATGGGCACGCGTTCCGGGCAGCACTGACGCCGTTCGCCTTCAGATCCTAGATAATGGGGTTGTTCTCGGCGAAGTCACCACTGCAACGGCAAGGCCAGATGTTGGTGGAGCCTGTGGCTTCCGATTTGAAATTCCAGGCGGTCTGTCTCCGCTGGATCGTCACGTTCTGGAAGTGCGCCGCGCTACCGATCACGCTCCCCTGGGCAACACGCCCTGGATGATGGACCAGATGGAGCAGAAAATTCCACAGGCCGTTCTGGCACCGTCGCCAGTGGCCCCTCTGGATGGCTTCATCGACATCGCTACACGCAATCGCATCTCCGGCTGGGCGACGAACCCTGCCAACCCCGAAGATGTCTTGACGCTGCAGATCGTCGATAACGGTGTAGTTCTCGCTTCCATCGTGGCGAATGGTCGTCGCCCCGATGTTGCCAAGAGCGGACGCCCCCTGCTCTGCGGCTTCGATGTGATCCTGCCCGGCGGCCTCTCCCCCCTCACACGCCATGTTCTGGAAGTGCGTCGGGAAGAGGACGGTGCACTTCTGGGCACGCCACAGGTTCTGGAACCCGTAACGGCCTTCGACGCGGATATGGAGCAGACTGTAGCCCGCGCTGTGTCTGCTGCCGCTGACAAACAGTCTGGCGATCAGGTTCTGTCCTTCCTCCTCGGGCAGGTGGAAAAACTCCGACAGTCCCGGGCGTTGGCCGTGAGTGGTCTGGCAGAACAGTCTCTTCATGCCACGCGCCGTCGCCGGGGAATGCCCACGAAGGCCACCACGCAACGCAAGCGCGCACTCGTCATCGACAGCGTTCGCCCCGATGCCAAGCGGGATGCAGGGTCGCAGGCGATCCTGTCTCACATGATGGCCCTCGAAACTCTGGGTTATGACGTCTGTTTCGTAGCCGCTGACCAAATGGACATGACCGCACCTCTGGACTCACTGCCGAGTGTAAAGGTGCAGGGACTACCGTTCTTTGCGTCCGTCGAAGACGTTCTGCGTCGCCAGTTGAACAGCTTCGACGTCGTGTATCTGCACCGTGAAGACATCGCGACGCGCTACATGGCACTCGTCCGCCGCAACCAGCAGAAAGCCTACGTCCTCTACAGCGTCGCAGACCTTCACTTCCTGCGTCTGGCACGTCAGGCTGCAGTGCAGGGCCGACCGGAACTGATGGCGAAAGCCAATCAGGTTCGGGTGGCGGAATACCGTGCAGCGCTACAGGCGGATGCTGTCCTGACGCACTCCGAAGCAGAAGCGGCCCAGCTTAGAAAAGATCTGCCGCAAGCCATTGTGCATGTGGTTCCATGGGCAACACCTGCGGCCAGCACATCGTCCACAAGCCACGACAGAAACGGCCTACTGTTCATTGGTAACTACGCACATGCCCCAAACAGCGATGCCGTGCAGTGGCTGGTGCATGACATCATGCCCGCAGTGTGGGCCATGGATCCGACAATTACCTGCACTCTGGTTGGGGCAGAGATGCCAGACAGCATCCATGCTCTGGCCAGCGATCGCATCCGGGTTCTTGGTCATGTCCAGAACCTGGACAGCGTGCTGAATCAGGCGCGCCTCAGTGTCGCTCCTCTCCGGTTCGGGGCAGGCATCAAGGGTAAGGTGCTGGAAAGCCTGTCTGCGGGCGTGCCCTGCATCATGACGCCCGTGGCCGCAGAAGGACTGGCGCTTCCGAAAAGTCTGCGTGGCCTCGTCCAGTCCACCACCCAAGACATGGCCCAACAGATTGTGGCGCTGCACTCCGCCAGAACCCTGTCTGGCATCATTGAAGCCGGACAGACATACACCAGCGCCACATTCTCTGAAGACGCTGTGACAACGGCACTAGGTATGGCACTTGAGCGGAAAGTAACGCTTCAGGCAGCAGGCTGAAGAAAAAGTCAGGACTGACCCAGGAGAGCCATCCATCGATCCATGATGGGGCCTTCCTGAAATTCCAGTGCTTTAAGGCGGGCCATGTCAGACATGGCCCCCCTTTTTTCATTCTGCTCCATCAGAGCCAGAATAGCTTCAGCAAGTCCGATATGATCTTCTGGTGGCACGAGAATTCCTGTTTTCTCCGGCACAACCACTTCCGCCGGGCCGGTTTCGCAATCGAAAGCCACCACCGGCAATCCCGCTGAGGCAGCCTCAAGCAGAACCATCGGCAGCCCTTCGTAGCGCGATGAACACACGTAGAGCGCGGCCTGCCGGTAATCGTCGTCAAGATGAGGAGTCGCGGGTGCAATCGTCACCCGCTTCAGGCACGCCGCCTGTTGCAGAAGCATGAGCCGGTCCGGTCCGTCTCCACGAATAAGCAGAGACCAGGCTGCTCCGCGTTGATCGGCTTCTATAATCGCCCAGGCTTTCAGAAGGAGATCATAGCCTTTCTGAGCGGTCAGCCGACCTGCCGTCAGAACAAGACGAGAAGTCTGCGCATAAGCTGTCTGCCAGACCGGGGGGGCCATATTTGGAATGACTGACAGAGACGCTTTGAGGGATAGTCCTGCCTGCCAGAGCGCTTTGTCACGCGCCGTCAGGACCACCACATCATCAGCCCATTTGGCCGCAATCTGCCGCCCCCAGACCCGTTTGCGACGCCCCAGCGCAATGTTGAAATTGAAGTGCTCCCACACGATGCACCGACACCCGGCCAGACGGGCCGCAGCCACGCCATACAGAGCATGTGTGGCTTCCACGACAATTAGTGTGTCGATGCGGTGACGCTTCAGATAGCGCACCAGTTTCCCAACAATTCGTGGCCAGGAGTTGAAAATTTTTACCGGCTTTTCAAACAGGGATTTTACGGGAATTCTGTCATCCAGCGGAAAGACGGGCGGGCCGTTTCCCACCAGTTCCAGCAGATGAACCGTCACATCCCGCTGAACAAGCCCGTTCATCACCGCGCAGGCAGAGCGCTCGGTTCCGCCTGTTGCATTAATATGTTGGATGACAAAGGCGCACCGCATGCGGGATGGTCTACCCCATTCAACTCAAAACGCCTAAGAAACAGATATGACGATTTCACCTCAAACCCTCTCCACCGACGTCGCAATTGTTGGCGCCGGTCCGACCGCCCTCTTCGCAGCCTTTGAATGCGGAATGCTCAAACTGAGCTGCGTCCTGATTGACGCGCTCGACAGTATTGGCGGTCAGTGCGCGGCGCTATATCCGGAAAAGCCGATCTATGACATTCCGGCGCACCCTTCCATTGAGGGCGGCGCACTCATCGAAGCGCTGGATCAGCAGATTGCACCGTTCGACGTTCCCCGTCTGCTCGGCTCCCGCGTGGAAACCCTGACGGGCCACCGAGGAGACTTCACGCTCACCACAGTACGTGGCGACACCGTGAAAGCCAAGGCTGTCATCATCGCCGCTGGTGCTGGCGCATTCGGTCCGAACCGTCCACCGCTAGACGGACTGGAAGCGTATGAGCGCACGGGTGCAGTTCAGTACTACGTCAAGAAGCGTGCTGATTTCGCCAGCAAGAAAATTGTCGTTGCCGGTGGTGGCGATTCTGCTCTGGATTGGGCGCTGTCGCTTTCAGAGGTTGCTGAGCACATTTATCTGCTGCATCGCCGAGACCGCTTCCGCGGTGCCCCGGAAACACTGTCCCGCATTGACGATCAGATCAAAGCAGGCCGCATTGAAAAGGTCGTCCCGTACCAGCTTCACGCCCTGCATGGTACGGACGGCCAGCTTTCTGCCGTGGAAGTCACTACTCTGGCTGGCGAATCCCGCCATCTGGACGCTGATACGCTCCTGCCGTTCTATGGTCTTTCCACGGATCTCGGTCCGATCGCGCTTTGGGGTCTGGACACGCATCGCAACACGGTTCCGGTCACCCCGGCGACCTTGGAAAGCAGCACACCAGGCATTTTCGCCATCGGCGATGTGGCAACCTATCCTGGTAAGCTTAAATTAATTCTTCAGGGATTTTCTGAAGGTGCGATGGCAGTTCATGCCATTCACGCCATAGTTCATCCGGATACAGCCCTGCACTTCGAATATTCCACCAGCAAGGGCGTTCCGGGCTGAAAACCCGGGGGTAGACAACCGTTTCCGCTGGTGCTGATCTGATCGGTACCAAATCGAAAATACGGTTTTCTACCAATCGGAAAGCAGCAGAACTGTCATGAAAATCATCGTCATGGGCGCCGGCGTCATCGGCGTGACAACCGCCTGGTATCTTGCTCAGGAAGGTCATGAAGTTGAGGTTATTGACCGGCAGCCTGGCGTAGGGCTTGAAACGTCCTTCGCCAACGCCGGTCAGGTCTCCCCTGGTTACTCGACACCATGGGCCATGCCGGGTCTGCCGTTCAAAGTCGCCAAATGGATGACCAGCAAACACAGCCCGCTGATCATCCGCCCGCGCTTCGATACGGCCATGTTCCGCTTCATGGGCGAGCTGCTCGCGAACTGTTCGGAAAAAGCATACGACATTAACAAGAGCCGTATGCTTCGGATTGCGGAGTATGCCCGCGATAAAATCGACGCCCTGCGCGACGAAACCGGCATCGCGTATGACGGTGACCAAAAGGGTCTGATCCAGCTTTTCCGGGCGGATGCCCAGGTCGAACACGCAGCCGAAGACATGCGTCTTCTGGCAGAAAGCGGCGTGGATCATCAGCTTCTGAACGTCGATGAAATCATTGCGCATGAGCCGGGTCTGGCCCATGCCCGCCATCGCCTGCGCGGTGGCCTCCGCCTTCCAGGCGACCAGACGGGTGATGCGCATCTCTTCACACGTCGTCTCGCCGCCATGGCAGAGCAGAAGGGTGTGAAGTTCCGTCTTGGCACCACGATTGAAGCCATCGAAGCGGCTGACAAATCCATCGTAAGCATTCGTACCAGCGCTGGCCGCCTAACAGCAGATGCGTATGTGCTGGCTCTTGGCAGCTACTCCCCGCGCCTGATGAAGCCGCTGGAGCTGCGTCTGCCGATCTATCCGGTCAAGGGATACTCCTTGACCATGCCAATCACAGACGAGAGCCGTGCGCCGGTATCCACGGTGAATGATGAAACCTACAAGGTTGCCATCACGCGCCTCGGGGATCGCATCCGTATTGGCGGAACAGCCGAACTGACTGGCTTCAGCCTGCGCCTCAGCCCGGACCGTCGTGAAACGCTGGAACTATCCTTCAACGAGATGTACGGCGGCGGCGACCTCTCCGCCGCCCGTTACTGGACAGGCCTGCGTCCCTGCACGCCAGATGGCACACCCATCGTCGGACCAGCTCCGCGCTACGGCAATCTGTGGCTTAACACCGGTCACGGCACGCTTGGCTGGACCATGGCAGCGGGCTCCGGCCAGATCGTTGCAGACCAGATCTCCGGCCGACAGACGGCCATCCCGTCACTGGATCTCTCTCTCGACCGTTATCTGTAAAACAATGCTGCTATCGGCTTTATAAAGCTGATAGCAGCATTGTTTCTCTGGCAGACCGATCTGACGTGATCTGCCAAAATCGGTTTTTAGCCATACTCTTCCGCTCAAGCGGACAGAAAAGCCTGAACGTCCTCTGCGGACACTGTGCCTTCGTGCTCAAGCAGCTCCTGCTTACCACCAACATGATGGGGCATCACCATCAACGGTGTTCCGTCATCCATGAAGCGAATACGCAACGTCTCCCAATCTGGTGCTACAAACTGCCTGTAAGCCTGCACTAAAGCGCATTGGTCGATACACCAGTTGGTCGGATTATCCGAATTGTAGGCAATTTGAAGATAATTATGCAGGAAACGGGCGATGTCGGGCACTTTCTCCGCATTCCCAAAGTAGGAGATGCCAGCCCCAAAACCCCACGGCTCTCCAAAAAACTGATGCCCGGCCTTATCGTATGCATAAAGGCGGAAGCCATAATCTGCCGTGGCTTTCATCTCTTCCCAGAGTGTCAAAAAGTCTGACGGAAAGTAGCCGTCGCAGTCTGCAGTAATGACCGGACAGCTCCAGCGCTTGGCAATTTCCGGAAAAATCAGATATCGAATGGCCGTATAGGTTGCACCGTCGCGGTAGGTCAGCGGGCCATGCGCGAAGGTGAAATCAAGCCCATAATCATGCACTGACAAGGCACTGACTATCTCTTCCAACCAGTCCAACTGTTCATTCGTCGGGCTATCGACACCCAAACAGAGCCGGATGCGGCCACCCTTGGGTCGGGCCATGCACACTTTCAGCAGAGACAGCACTAGCTTGGGAATGAACTGGAAGTATCCAGTATCACATCCGAAAACCAGACAAAGCTCTGGCTGAACGTCCTCCTGCCCCGGAAGAACACTGGACTTCCAAGTCCACCCCGAAGTTCCAAGACGGTCTTCCACGACTTTGTTTTCAAGGCCTGCAACTTCATTTTCAGGCAGCCACGAAAACACACCGCAATTATAGTGAATTGGCATGATCCCGGTTTCGATGGCTTGGGTCTTGGCCTCGCTATAATGCTTGTCTGCGGCAGCTCGATCCCCGGACAGCCACGCGTCATGCCCCAAACAAATCTCGCTCCAGTAACGGATGCCATTACATGTCTGCTCATGCCGCAAAAGCGCCAGGCCACGGTCTCGACCTTTACTGAAACAGGACTGCTCAAACATCAGACTGTAGGCCTGCACCACATCCTGATTATTTGTTATGGCCAACTTCTGGGAGAGCATCAGGGAATCAAAAAGAGGATCGAAGCCACTTCCTGAAACCTGTTGCATCAGTTCTGGGAGAAGAAGAAGCATGTTCTCTCCTTCTGCCATTCTGGTCTCAAGATACCCAAATTGCCTGATTATGCTCGGATCAGGGAACTGCTGTGCAAGCGCCTGAGACAGGTGCGCTGTCGCGGCAGCATGATCTCCCATCCGCTCCGACAGAATGGCCTGAAAGTAGATGAGATCAGGACGCTCATCATACAGTCGGGCACATTTCAAAAATTCCTGGGCAAAATCCAATCGCCCCTGCTCTGCGCACATCAACGCCAGATACAGAATATGAATGATTTCATGCGGAGCGACGGAAACTTTAAGAATTTGCCTGTTCAGCCATTCAGTTTCGGACGTTGAATCAGTGCCCATGAGACTCTCAGACAGGGCATTCAACAGTTGAGATAAGGCTTTGGACGGGCAAGATTCCAAGATCCAGAGGGTCTCTTCGCCTTCAGTCTCCAAGAGAACGATATCATCTTCTCTCGTGGCCATCAGGGTTTCGAGAGGCCATGCCTGCTCCCCAATTACGAGAGAAAATTCACGAATATATGGGAGGTGCAAAGACCCTTTCCCCATAGACCATCTGCGCGACAGCAGAGCATGAAGGACAGGAATGAGAGATGCCCGGATTGGAAGAAAGCTCTCCCAGTCCATGTGATGCCCCGTCCAGTCCAGATCCATGGAATTTCGGCTGGAGAGAAACTCTGTTCCCATCCTCAGAACACACAAAGGTCGTGTTGTGTCAGGCAGCTCGCGAAGCACGAGCCCAGACCGGGCAGGTGTCACTTCATAACCGTTTTCTACCAGAACTGGTGTGACCACTTTTAGCAAGACGTCTGCAAAGGATGCTGTGCAGAGGCAGGCTTCCCTGCTGGCAAGCAGTGTTCCATGCCAAGACAGAAGATAAGAAGTCATGAAATCCAAATCCGGAAAATTGACGGGACGATAATCTTGAACGCAACAAGTCTGGGGTAACCGTACAGTAAAAACAAAAAAAGCGGGACCAGCCTGAGCCGATCCCGCTTTCCTCTACTTACCACCCGGTAAAACCGGGTAAGCCGCCATTAGTTGGACGGCGCTGCTTCATCCGTCGTGGAGGCAGCAGCGGCAGCCTTCTTGTGCTTCTTGTGGTGGTGCTTCTTGTGATGATGCTTCTTCGTGGTGCTCGTCTTGTCAGACGTTGCGGCATCCGTGGATGCTGCTTCCGGAGCGGCGGCAGGCGCAGCCGGTTCTGCTGGCGCGGCAGGAGCCGTCGGAGCAGGCGTTGCTTCGACCGGAGCAGACACTGGATCAGCGAAAGCCGGAGCAGCTGTCAGGGCCAGAGCAGAAACGGCGGCGATTAGGGAACGATTGAAAAGGCGCATCTGAGAACGAAGCTCCAGAGAACTGAAAAACGGACCACATTTCAGAAAACTCGAAGTGGCCATGCTCTGAAATTAGCACCAGTGCGCGTCTTCGTCGTGCATTAACTTTATGAAATTTCAGGGGGATAGAGGTTCCTCTTCGCAAAGACGCCTCAATTCCGCCAAAGTCCCGTCGAGGACTTCCTGATTTCTTGCCTCTCGACTCTCAGCCATAAAAAAACGCGCACCGGAAACCCGGTGCGCGTTCTTCGAAATCTATTCCCTGATGGGAAAGATCAGCTTTCGCGGCTTTTGGAAGCGCGCTTACGCTCGTTCGGATCCAGGTAACGCTTACGGATACGAATGGCGGACGGCGTCACTTCAACCAGCTCATCGTCTTCAATGTAGGCGATGGCCTGCTCAAGGCTCATACGGCGCGGCGGCGTCAGAAGCAGGGCTTCGTCCTTGCCGGATGCACGCATGTTGGTCAGCTTCTTTTCACGGACCGCATTGATGTCCAGATCGTTCTCGCGGGAGTGCTCACCCAGGATCATGCCTGTGTAAATCTTCTCGCCAGCGTCCACGAACATCGTGCCACGATCCTGAAGGGCAAACAGCGCGTACTGCGTTGTCTGACCATCTTCAGCGGAGATCAGCGAGCCGTTACGACGGCCTTCGATCGTGCCGACATATGGCAGATAACCATGGAACAGACGGTTCATGAGGCCCGTACCGCGCGTGTCGGTCAGGAACTCACCGTGATAGCCGATCAGGCCACGGGACGGGATCAGGAACGTCAGACGAACCTTGCCACCACCGGACGGACGCATGTCCTGCATCACACCCTTACGCAGGGACATCTTTTCGACGACAACACCAGAATACGGCTCGTCAACGTCGACCAGAACTTCTTCGAATGGCTCTTCACGATCGCCGGTCTCTTCGTTTTCACGGAAGAGAACGCGCGGACGACCGATCGTCAGCTCAAAGCCTTCACGACGCATCTGCTCAATCAGAACGCCAAGCTGAAGTTCACCACGACCGGCAACTTCAAAAGCTTCGCTTTCCGGGCTTTCCGTAACCTTAATGGCCACGTTGCCTTCGGTTTCCTTGAAGAGACGGTCACGGATCTGACGGGACGTAACCTTCTTGCCTTCACGGCCACCCAGCGGACCATCGTTGATGCGGAAGGTCATGGACAGGGTCGGCGGATCAACCGGGCGGGACGGCAGCGGCTCGCTGATGGACGGATCAGCAATCGTGTCCGGAATCGTTGCTTCGGACAGACCAGCAACGGCCACGATGTCACCAGCTTCGGCTTCATCAACCGGCACGCGGTCCAGACCACGGAAAGACAGCAGCTTGGTCAGACGGCCGGTTTCGACAACCGTTCCGTCCGGACGGAGCACGCGAACCGGCATGTTCACCTTCGCACGGCCCTGATCGATACGACCCGTCAGGATACGGCCAAGGAAGTTGTCGCTCTCAAGGATGGTTGCAACCATGCCGAAAGGCGCATCCTTGTCGACGTTTGGCGTCGGGACGTGGCGCAGAACCAGATCGAACAGCGGGGACAGGTCCTTCTTCGGTCCGTCCAGCTCAAGATCAGCCCAGCCCTGACGACCGGAAGCGTACAGCATCGGGAAGTCGAGCTGGTGCTCGTCAGCGCCCAGGGATGCGAACAGATCGAAGATTTCTTCGTGCACTTCGTCCGGACGCGCGTCGCTACGGTCGATCTTGTTCACGACCACGATCGGGCGGATGCCACGGGCCAGAGCCTTGCCCAGAACGAACTTCGTCTGCGGCAGAGCGCCTTCAGCGGCATCAACAAGGATGATCGCGCCATCCACCATGCTCAGGATACGCTCGACTTCGCCACCGAAGTCAGCATGGCCCGGCGTATCAATGATGTTGATACGCGAGTCTTTCCAGACAACGGATGTGCACTTGGCAAGAATGGTGATGCCACGCTCGCGTTCGAGATCATTGCTGTCCATCGCGCGGTCAGCAACGTGCTGGTTCTCGCGGAAAGAGCCGGACTGCTTGAGGAGCGCGTCAACCAGCGTGGTTTTGCCATGATCGACGTGCGCGATGATGGCGATGTTACGGATTTCCATTTGGTCTTCCAGACGGTGCATCGAAGATGAGAATTTGCGCCGTCTTCTGCACCGAATCCCGCGAATATGCAAACTCTGTCGCAGTCTTTTCGTAAAGGGGCCGGGTTGAGTGAGGCGCAAAGCTGGTCCACATCTTCGGAAAACACAGTCTTTCCGCGAGAAGAATCCACCATGTCTGACCATCATCCAACCGGGCCTTCCGCCCCGGGAACTGACGCCCTGAGCCAGCTTGGCCGTAACACGCCTGCAGCAAACAGCCCGGAAGAAGCCGTTCTGGAGCGTGTACCCTCCCCTCATCAGGGTCGCAAATACGTCGTGCGCTTCACGGCACCGGAGTTCACATCTCTTTGCCCCGTGACGGGCCAGCCGGACTTCGCGCACATCGTCATCGATTACATCCCGAGCAAATGGATCGTGGAGAGCAAGTCTCTCAAACTGTACCTGACCAGCTTCCGCAACCACGGCGCTTTCCACGAGGATTGCTCCGTTGCGATTGCCGAACGCCTTGTCGAACTGCTCGATCCGGAATGGCTGCGCATCGGAGCCTACTGGTACCCCCGCGGCGGCATCCCAATCGATGTCTTCTGGCAGACAGGTGAGCCACCAGCAGGCGTCTGGATTCCCTCACAGGACGTTCCCGGCTATCGGGGCCGTGGCTGAGACATGACTGAAGCGGCTGCCATTGCCCGTGCCCGCGGGCCTGTCACCCAGGCACGGCTGGCGGTTGATTTCAGACGGATTGGCCTTGAACCCGGCATGACGGTTCTGGTTCATACGGCCATGAGCCGTATTGGCTGGATCTGTGGCGGGGCAAGAAGTGTTATTGAGGCTCTTCTTCAGGTTGTGGGGCCGGAAGGCACGATCGTCATGCCTGCGCAGTCTTCGGACCTGAGCGATCCCGCCGGATGGTGTGATCCACCCGTTCCACAGACCTGGTGGGACACGATCCGGGCCAGCATGCCAGCGTTCGATCCCCGCACAACCTCCACGCGGGGCGTTGGCACCGTTGCCGAGACCTTCCGCACGTGGCCTGGAACGCTCCGAAGCCTGCATCCGCAGGTTTCCTTTACAGCCCGGGGGCCACGGGCTGCAGACATCCTCTCCAGCCAGCCTCTCGAAGACCCGTTTGGCGTTGTTTCCCCTCTCGCGGTTCTGAACCAGTGCGGCGCTTACGTGCTGATGATCGGCACAGGCTGGGAAACCTGTACGGCGCTTCATCTGGCGGAACGCCTCTCAGATCCGCACGGTCCCACGTTTGAAGACGGAACTGCTCTGCCGGTGGATGAAGAACGTCGTTGGGTCCGGTTCCGCATGCCGCAAACGAATGTGGAGCGCTTTCCGGCCATCGGGGCAAAGCTAGATGGGCAGGCCATGCTGCAACATGGCCATGTCGGGGCGGCCCCATCGCGGCTATTTCCAGTCGCTCAGGCCGTTGATATGGCCGTGGAAATGTGGAGCTTACCGTCCCCCTTATGACGTAACCGGGATGCGTATTTCAGTCCCCCCGTGCGGGCTCTTTCTGAGGGCCAGCACCATGAGAACCACTCCATAAACAAGCGCCACACCATCCACACTCACAGCCAAGGACGTAACCTCTCCCGACGTCAGAGATCGTGTCATGTCCGTCAGGGGGATCAGCAGGGTCAGCACGCCAGCCGCAGTTAGAAGGGGACGAAGACTTCTCGTTCCGCCCCAACACGCAGCGACAGTGAGGCAGATGAAAAAGACCGCGTAAAACAGGGCCTCGGCTGCCTGGTAGTGGCCGCCTTCTGGTAAGAAAGGCGCGGCAGCAAAAACTGCGGATACACCGCTGATGCAGCCAATCATACAGCCTGTTGTCAGAGCCGAAAGGCAGCGCGTTCCAAAGCTGTCTTCCGTCAGACCTGCCGAGCGGTCACGGCGCCTGCGTGATGAGATCCAGAGCTGATTGCCTGAGTAAAACAGGAATGCTCCACCAAACCCCAAAACAGCATAGCCCCACCGGATCAGCCACCCTCCGTAAGTCCCGAAATGCAGAGCGTAGATCAATGTAAGGGCCTGGAATGCCGGCTTCTGATGGTTAGGCAGAAAATCAGTTGAGATCAGGCGCCCTGTGTAAGGATTGACCTCGCCATACCCCCCATCCGGTCGCCGGCTGATCTGCGCAGCGTCCTGTACCGTCACGTGCAAAGACAGCTTCCCGCCCCGGCTGGAATAGGCCAGCGTGTCCGGCTCAAGCCCCGGAACCTGCTTTCGAAAGGCATCGACAATAGCCAGTGGCTCAAGAAGTGCCTGAAGCCGGTCACCCTGGTGCGAGTGATTTTTCTGAGGCGGATGTGCGGACACTGCTGGCAGAAACAGGGTTTTTTCCAACGCCATGATGGGCTGATGAAATGCAAACCCGGCAGCCGTTGCAGCCATCACGATGTGAAACGGCAGGGAGCAAACACCCAGCAACGTATGGAAATCGAGCCACATGCGGCGCAGATTTTCGGTCAGTCTTACGGCAAAGAGATTACGAACCAGAGAGGGCAGCAGAACAATCGTGCCCGACACGAGAGCCACAGCATACAAAAGCGCCACAATCCCCATAATGAGGCGCCCATATTCCCGGTTCAGGGGAAGGCCTATTCTTTGATGCAGGATGTTGAGGAAATACCCGACCTGCGAGGGTGTTCTCGTCTGGGTAACGAGTGTGCCATCTGCGGCCAGACCTGCATAAACTGTCCGTGCAGGCCCATGATCCCTGTCTGATGAGACAACCCACATGAGGCTCGATGGACTGGTCTCATCCGGATGCAAAACCACAGTATGGTTGGCAATCATGGACGGATCTGCCGTCTCGGCCTTCTGCACCAGCTCGGACAGGCGATCTGCCGGAACCGGCGCTGGCAAAGTAGCTGTGCGAGAGGCCCAGTTCCCCAGCGGCAATTCAAACATCGTCATGCCGCCTGCGTAAAAGGCGATGAACAGGAACAGCCCTGCCATAATGCCCACCCAGCTATGAACATTCCGGTAAAGCCGGACGACATCCCCGCGAATTTTCATGCCATGACACCATGCAGCAGGAAAAACAGGACCCACACCACGGCATTGACGAGAACCAGCGTCAGCCATGCCTGACGGGGTGAGCGGAACAGGAAAGAAAATGCCACCACGAGCCCCCAGACAGGCCCGGGAAACCAGCGCAAAATCTGGGATGCTGCGGTTTTAAGCTGGGCATCGGCGTGAAACAGCAGCCCCAAAATGCCCATCAGACCGATCGCCAGCGTGGCGCCGAGTATCAGTCCAGCCAACACCTTCCCGATCCATCCTGTGCCATCCAATGGCTTGGGCTGCGTCGTACCACTCACAATGTGCGCCCCTGAGGCCTGAAAATCGCCAGTGTCAGAGGCAGCAGAATACACGCCAGCATTAGCACGGTTCCGACGATCAGCAGTGCGGTCAGAAAATGCATTCTCAGGCTCATCACCCCCACAGCAGCCAACAGGCTGAGCAGCCCCGGCAATAAGCCCTCACGCGGCGAAAGAGAGCGGCGCAGTAGACACTGAGACGGTACAGAAAGGTAAAACAGTCCGGCCGCGAGACTTGTCAGGACTACAGAGAGGAGTTCAAACACCACCGGTCGCTCACCAACGATAGGACAGAGTGACGAAGACTGCCCGCCCTGGCGCCCATGCACAAGCAACCGAGCGCGTACATGCGGCGACGTAGTGGCGGTTTGCAATATTGGTGCCGTTGAACTGAATTCCGAAGCGCTGATAATCGATGTGCGCCTGCAAATCCCAGACAAGCTGGCTTGGAACCGTGAAGGTCGCAGGGAGTGCGCCTGCCGTGTTGCCCGTATAGCGCACACCAGCACCCAGACCCGTCACCCAGTTTCGGGCCAGATGGAAATCACGCTTCAGGAACAGGGATGCCATGTGAGATGGGATGGCCACTGGACGCTGGTTTTTCTGGGCCGCGACGGTCGTCTTCGTGATGCGAGGATCCTGATAGGTGAACGACGCCAGCATATCGATCTTGTAGGGGAGACGACCCACGCCTTCCGCCTCGAAGCCCCGTGTTCTTTGTTCGCCCGTCTGAATGTCATAGGTCGAATCAGCTGGGTCAGTCGTCAGAACATTGCTTTCGACCAGATTGAAGAAGTCAGCCGTTAGCATGAAATCTTCACCCCAGGGCGTGCCATGTGGAGGCTTGTATTTCAGGCCAGCTTCGATCTGCCGTCCGCGTGTCGGCAGAAAAGGCGTGTTCTCACGTGTCGTTCCAACCTGAGGCTGAAAAGACGTTGCATAAGACACATACGGCGCCAGACCGATGGCGGATTTGTAAAGCAACCCAACACGCCCGGTGAAGGCATTGTTCTGCTGAGGGGTCTGCTCCCCCGTCCGATTATTGACCGTCAGGCTTTGCGTGAAATCCTCACGGCCAGAAAGCGTCAGGTAGAAACGATGCCAGTCTGCCTGTTCCTGCGCGTAAAGGCCTGTTTGTGTTTCTGTCTCGTTTGTATTGGTGGTCGTACCGTAGGTCGGCCAGGAAATCGGATTGTAAACGGGATTGTACAGATCAAGAGAGGGCGCTGTCTTTTGCCCACGACGGAACGCCATAAAGTCACTGCGAAAATCCACACCGACCAGTAACTCATGGTGAACAGGCCCCGTCCTGAGCTTCAGGTTTGAGCGCGTATCCAGCGTGACATTGTTATAGTTCGAGGACTGCAACAGAGCCTGACGCGTCAGAGTTCTCTGGTCAGCAGACAGGGCAACAGCCGTCACATATCGGTATGACGCATCAATATGCGCGTAACGCATGTTCTGACTGATGGTCCAGTTGGGCGTCAGATGACGTGTGAAGCTGTAGCCGATGGAAGCCTGGCGCTTTGAGTAAACATCATAGTCTGCATCGCTGTTCAGGAAATTGCGCGCAATATAGCCGTATGGGCTCGCATAAAGCGTTCCGTTTGCGGGAAGAAACTGGGACGTGGACCCGCCGTCGACCTGCTCGTAACTGGCAAGGATCGTAAAATCCGTCTTGCTGTCCGGACGCCAGCTGACGGAAGGCGCGACGTAAATCTCATTGTTCTTGATGTTCTTGGCATACGTGTCGGATTTTCGGATCAATCCGTTGAAGCGCCACAGGAGTGTCTTGGAGGCGTTCAACGCTCCACCCACATCTGCCGCACCCTGAACACGACTGTAAGACCCGGTCTGGAACGTCACCTGATTTTGCTGATTCAACCGCGGGCGCTTGCTGACAGCATTGATGATGCCGCCAAGCTGTCCCGACCCATACAGCGCGGACGAGGCACCACGCAGCACGTCCATTTCCTCAAGGCCCCACGGCTCAATGCTGTAGGAAAAAGACGTCGTCGCGTCCGGCGTCCGTGTGCCATCAAGGTAAATATCCGGAGAAAATCCACGGATTGTTCCGAAATAGCCGCGTGGATCATCCTTTGAGCCATAATCGGAAACACCGGCCGCATAGCGAACTGCTTCGGAAATACTCCGGGCGTTCAGCATCGTCATGCGGGCCTGCGTAATGACGGTCAGGTTCTGGGGCACGTCTTCAAGTGGCGTGGATGTCTTGGTCGCAGCATTTCCGCCAGCCGCTAGCAACCCGACATGACTGCCCTTCACTTCCAGACGCTCTTCCCGTGACAGCTCAGGGGAATGACCGTCATGCCTGGAGTGTTCAGCGGCTTTTTCGCGGCCCGAAGGCGGATGCTGATAATGCCTCGGACGTTCCTTCTCCGGCTCCTGCGCAAGCACCAGACCCGAAGGCAGCCCCAGCAACATCGTTGCACAGGGAATAAGACACGACCGTACCCGCATCACAAAATCTCCGAAAAGCGAGCGCGGAGATAACACTAATGATAATTATTCTCAACAACGAAAAATGAGGAATTTCGAAAAAAGCTTCGAAATTTCCATCACTTTTTCAGATCATGACCTACAGGTCATATCCCTGTAACCAAAGCCGACGAATGGTTACGCTTCAATTCCTAACTGCCCCTGGAAGTACAGTAACGGGGCTTCATCACGAACAGTGATGGACGTGGGCTTCGCCATAAACAATGCATGCGTGCCACCTTGGAACGTCTCGACGAGTTCGCAATGCATCTGCACCAGCGCGCCATCGATGAAGGCTGTGCCATCTTCCGCCCGCACCACAACGTCTGACCCGAATTTGTCCGCCGTTCGGCTGGCAAACAGCATAGCCACATCCTTGTGGATGTTGTTCAGGATGCTCAGACCAAAACGTCCGGCTTCAGCAATCGCTTTATAAGTCGAGCTGCCACGATGCAGGCAGATCAGAAGCAGGAGCGGATCAAGGGAAACAGATGTCAGGGCGCTGATGGTTGCACCCTGTTCGCCTTCACTTCCCTTGGCGGTCACAACTGCGACACCCGTTGCGAAATGGGACATCGCCCGGCGAAAGTCCTGCTCATTCAGTGTCGTCATGACAACTCTCCTGCCATCGTCGGAATTTTTGGTTCCGGCACCATTACAGGAGAACCCTGACCGTCACCAGAAGCGAGGGAACCGCTGGACGCTCTCTTCTTCAGAAACGGGCAGTCATCGGATGCGCGCCCATACGGCCATCTTCGCGATCAAGTTTCTCAATCGCTGCCATGTCACTCTCAGTGAGGGTGAAGTCGAAGACGTCCAGATTTTCAGCCAGTCTTTTTGGGTTCGCTGATTTCGGGATCACGATCAGACCGTTCTGAAGGTGCCAGCGGATAATGACCTGAGCGGGTGTCCGACCAACGCTCCGGGCAACCTCCCCAATCGTCGCATTATCCAGTACCTGCCCTTTCCCGAGCGGGCGCCATGATTCCGTGCGAATATTGTGCTGCTCGTTAAAGGCACGGAGCGCCTTCTGCTGGAAAAATGGATGAAGCTCAATCTGGTTGACCGCCGGAACGACACCAGTTGCATCCATAATACGCGACAGATGGTCCGGCTCGAAATTGGACACCCCGATGGACTTCACGCGCCCCTCTTTTTGTAAGGTCACGAGTGCCTTCCATGTTTCCACATACTGACCCTGCTCCGGCATCGGCCAGTGAATGAGGTACATATCCAGAACCGGACGACGCAGCAGCCGGCAGCTCTCCTCATAGGCACGCAGCGTATTGTCGTAGCCCTGTTCGTCATTCCAGACCTTCGTCGTCACGAATACATCAGGATAATCCGCCAGAGCTTCACCAACGCCATCTTCGTTCCGATAAAGACGCGCTGTATCGACAGAATGATATCCGAGCTTCACAGCCTCCCGCACAACCGTTGCTGTTTCTTCAGGGAGCGTCTTCCAGACGCCCAGCCCGAGCTGCGGAATGACCCGGCCATCGTTCAGTGTAATTCTTGTCTGGTTATCCAGATATGGCACCTCATCGTTCATCAGAAATTCCTTTTCAAATCTTGTTCTTACATATCAAACGCCTGGTCGGCCGGCTGAGTTCAGGCTGGCACCACGAGCTGTGAAAGCTTGCGGGCCAGAGCTTCGGTGCTGAACGGTTTCACAAGCAAAGCACAGCCGGGTTCAAGCAGTCCTTCATCCAGAATATTCTGCTCCGCATAGCCCGTAATGAACAGAATTTTCAGATCGGGAAATCTGTCTCTCATGCGCGCAGCGAGTTGCCGCCCGTTCATGCCCCCTGGCATACCAATATCCGTAATCATCACGCTTGGCTGAACGCCATTCGAAAAACGATCTGACAATTCCAAAGCTGAAATACCGTCCTCTGCCGTCAGAACTCTTGCCCCCAAATCTCCGACAACGTCACTGACAATGAGGCGTACGGCTTCCTCGTCATCCACAATCAACACCAGCTTTCCAGAGAGCCGTACAGACGCCGTTTTCGTCAGAATATCGCCGTCAGGAACATCTGCTGGTAACAAAGTAGCAGGCCCGTTGTAGCGAGGGAGCCAGAGGCTAACAGACGTTCCGTCTCCAGGCTGGGACCTGATCTGGGCTTGCCCACCAGACTGACGGGCAAAACCGTAAATCATGCTCAACCCCAGGCCCGTCCCTTTCCCTAGAGGCTTGGTCGTAAAAAACGGATCAAACGCCCGTTGCAGCGTTTCTTCCGCCATCCCACAGCCGTTGTCCTCAACCTTTAAAAGCACGTAGTCACCAACAGGCACCCCGGCTTCGTGGCTGGCCACAGATCCTAAAGATGTATTAGCGCTCACGATCCGTATGGTCCCGCCGCTCTCCCGCATCGCATCACGTGCATTGATACAGAGATTGAGCACGGCGTTCTCAAGCTGGTTAGCATCAACCCGTGTCGTCCAGATTCCCGGCTGCAGATCAAACTGAATAGATACCAGTGGGCCAACGCTTCCGCGAAGAAGGGTCTCCAGACCACTGACCAGACCATTTACATCTGTCGGCACGGGGTCCAAAGGCTGCCGACGCGAAAAGGCCAACAGACGGTGCGTCAGTGAGGCTGCACGTCGCACCGCATCCTGTGAGGCCGTGATATAGCGATCAAGGCCAATAGTACGGCCTTGCGTCAGTCGGGTTTCAAGCAGCTCAAGACTCCCGCCTATTCCCGCAAGCAGATTGTTGAAGTCATGAGCGAGACCACCCGTTAGCTGGCCAACAGCTTCCATTTTCTGGGACTGGCGCAACTGCTCTTCCAGATCATTGCGCTCGGTGACATCACGGCCAACACCGTAAATGGTGTCACCTTCATTATTGAAGTTCCAGTTATAGAGCCGCCATGTGCCGTTCCGGTGCTTCATCCGCACGTCCAGCGCGACGTCGGACCACGGCGTGCTGTGTCGAACCTGATCAAAAGCTTCACAAACGGCGCCCTGATCATCCGGGTGACACAGGGCTTCAATCCTCAGCCCGATCAGACCTTCCTGTGTATAACCCAACGCCCGCAACCAGGAGGGACTGACAGCCATGTAGTGACCACTTCGGCTGATGATAACGAACAGGTCCTTGGCGATGGTC
This sequence comes from Gluconobacter sp. DsW_058, assembly GCF_002153615.1. NCBI lineage: Bacteria > Pseudomonadati > Pseudomonadota > Alphaproteobacteria > Acetobacterales > Acetobacteraceae > Gluconobacter > Gluconobacter sp. DsW_058. Next base: position 41,549 of record NZ_JOPH01000041.1, on the reverse strand, counting down.
CAGAGGCGGTCACGTTCCCGCGTTCGCTGGCGGATCCGCTCCTCCAGCATGACGTTCATTTCACGCAATTCCTGCTGGGTCTTGGCCTGGCGCATGGCGGCATGGGTGCGATCTGCCACAGCACGGGTGAAGACGATTTCTTCTTCGGTCCAGACATGCGGAACAGTGGAATACACGCACATCACACCCACAAGCCTGCCAAACTTGAACAGGGGCACATTCAAAAGCGCCCGAATGTTGAGGGTTTCAAAGCGTTCGACACGCTTAAGCGTCAAAGTGTCCAGACGCACATCTGAAATTGCGACAGTACGCCCGCGAGCCAACAGAGGGCCATAATCACCATAATCCCGAAACGCATGGAATCCACGGATAGACGCCTGACGTTGGACATGACTGCCTGACCCCAGCGTCACTGTCCGCATTGCACCAATCAGCAGACCCGTTCCCGCCTCATCGACTGTTCCGTAGGCGGCGCAGCTTACGGAAAGTTCGCGACACAGGATCTGCGCGGCGACGCCTTCCATCTCATCAGCGTTTTCCAGTGCCCTCAGGCGATCTCCAAGCTCCACCAGGGCTGCCTGACGGAGGGCCTGTCTTTTGCTGTGATCAATATCCAGCACGATGCCGGGAAAACGAAGCGGCCGCCCGTCTTCAGTCAGATCGCAACGACCATTCCCTTCAAACCATCGCGGCCCAGCTGGTGTGTGGACACGGAATTCGAAATCGCATCGCCCCCCTGTGTGGAGGGCGTTTGTGATGGCGGCCGCAACGCGCCCCTGATCTTCCTGCTCGATAGCAGCATAGAACGCTGTAACAGGAACGCCCTGCTCCAGCGCTTTTGCATCAAGACCCAGCGTTTCAGCCAGACGGGTATCCCCGATCACGAGAGAATAATTGTCATCCCACATCCATGTTCCGGCAATGGCGCCTGCATCCAGTGCAAGCTGAAGCCGAAGACTGGACTGATTGACTTCCGTCAGATCACGCCCTGTCGCCAGAAGCCGCTGGACGTCTCCGTCTTCTCCGAAAATCGGCGTGACGGCCACATCCCAGAAACGGCGGTTTCCCCGCATGGTATTGGCATCCCCCTGAAAGCGTCCCGCCTCTCCACCCAGTGCCGTTTTGACGGCCTGAGTCGCCATGATGCGCGCCTGCCCCCGCCACAGATCAACCCAGGGAACACCATGCAGGATAATCGGGCTGTCGAGTTCCATAGCCTCGATGCCACCTGCATTGATGAACCGGATGCACCCATCCATGTCCAGAATATGAATGCAATCTGGCGAACTGGAGAGAAGAAGGTGGGTAAAAGCTTCGCTGGATCTGAGCGCTTCAGCCACGGCAGAGGCGTTTGAAACGTCCATAACCACGCCGACAGAGCACAGATCATCGTGACCCGGCCGATCATCATCCCGCCAGCCGCGAATAAGCAGATGCCGCACCATTGTCGGACCCTGCGCATGTGAGACCACGATGCGGAAACGGAATTCGAAAGTGCCTTCTTCCCGCAATTCGTCTTCTGCAACACTTTCATATGCGGCGCGGTCATCTGGGTGGAGGCAGGCATATGCATCTTCCAGCGAAAGCCCCTGCATCAGCAGTTCGGGAGGAAGCCCCCAGATCTGGGCAAAGCGCTCATCTCCAAACAAAAGCCGACGCGTCAGATTACAGCGGAAAAAACCCATCTCCGCGGCTTCGGCCATTCTTCTGATACGCCGATCCAGCCGATGAAGCTGACTGGCCACTCCGGAGCCGTCTGCCACGGGAAATGACCTGGCAATATGGCGCGCGCAAAGAGCCTGGACATTCTCCAGACCTGGCGTTTTCTGCCTGACACACAGCCAGACTTCAGGAGAGCTTTCATAAACGGGAAGACGGCAAACAGCCTCAGAACTTTGTCCCTCAAGCTCGGTAAGAAAGTGGCTGTCTCCACCAGAGACAATGACCCACTCCCGATCATGGTCACGGAGAACCAGAGCAGCAGCTCCACCGCCCAGACTGACCGCCAAAGCCAGTAGATGCTCCGAGAAGTCTTCAAGGGCTGTTCTGATCTGATGCACGATCGAAGGAGGAAGAGCGTTGCCGCTGGCTTGCGCTACTTCTGAACCGGCCGTCATGCTGTCTCTCCCGGTCACGCCGCTTTTCCCGGATGGACGAGGGCCGACCTCACACTAACAGATCTTCACAGGAGCGCAGCCTCCCGCCAGAGTTCTTTTCCATAAAACCTTTGCGACCATCAAGAGCGTGCTGCGTTTCCTTCGCCATGTGCCATCCGATGAAGAAGGAAACCCGCCATGCTTGGAATTGATCTGAGTGGTCGTACAGCCCTTGTCACAGGGTCCACTGGCGGGATCGGGCTCGCCATAGCGCGGCGCCTGGCAGAAGCTGGCGCAACCGTCATCATCAACGGCCGCAAACAGGAAAGCGTAGACAAAGCGCTGGACGTTCTGCGGGAACGTATTCCTGGCGGCACTTTTCGCAGCGTAGTGGCGGATGTTGGCACTGCCGAAGGGTGTGACACGCTTGTGAACACTGAAAGCGCAGTTGATATTCTGATCAACAATGCCGGAATTTTCGGCCCCAATGACTTCTTCAAGACCACGGATGAAAGCTGGCAGAAGCTGTTCGAGGTCAACCTCTTTTCCGGTGTCAGACTGGCCCGCGCATATATGCCAGGCATGAAAGAGCGTAACTGGGGCCGTGTTCTTTTCATTGCGTCGGAATCGGCAATCAACATTCCGGTGGAAATGATCGATTATGGTGTCAGCAAAACAGCCATGCTGGGTCTGGCCCGCGGTCTGGCCAAGGATATGGCGGGAACGAATGTCACGGTAAATTCCGTCCTGCCAGGACCGACCCTTTCCGAGGGTGTAGAAGACATGCTCAAGGCTCAGAACCCTGACAGCACTCAGCCTGTGGAAGAGCTTGCGGCGGATTTCGTCCGGAAGCACCGCCCAAGCAATATCCTTCAGCGCATGGCAACAGTTGATGAAGTCGCAAATATCGTTGTTTACGCAGCATCGCCCCTCGCCTCCGCCACGACGGGCGCAGCTTTGCGGGTTGATGGCGGAACCGTCGATACGATCTAAAGACCCGAGTTAAGAATATAAAAAAAGCCCCGGCGCCTTTCGACGCCGGGGCTTTTTATGGGGCGTTACAGGCTCAGCCGCGACGTGCAGCGGCCAGCTTCTGATCGGTGCGATACTGGCTCAACGCATACACGGACCAGATTGCAGCCGGGATCCAGCCAATGACAGTGACCTGAAGGAACAGGCAGATAATGCCTGCAAACGGGCGACCAATGGTGAAGAACTGAAGCCACGGCAGAAGCAGGGCAAGAATGAGACGCATAAGATAGTCCTTTCCTAAAACAGGGTCCGTCATTCTTCGTCAGGTCTGACATGGATGCAATGTTTCATCCGCCATGTCCGCCCTCAGGCACACTCGCCAGCTTCACGACAAATCAGTTCCAGCAGCAGCAGAGACCGACCGGTGACGGTGTATTCATGCTTCTGGTCAAAGACTTCTTTCTCGATCTCGCTACCAGCGTCTGGCTGGTTTGTGTCCAGCAGAAGCTTCCATCGGCCTTCTCCTGTCTCTGGCAGTATGAATGGAACGGCATCTTTCCATCCATTGAATACAAGCAGCACAGTCGCATCTGACCCGCGTCGCATGATGCCACTCCGTTGGCTGCGACCGTCGATCATCAGACCAAAACACTGATCATGCCCCCAGTCTTCCGGCATCATCTGATTGCTGCCAGCAGTCAGCCAGGTGAGTTCCTGAACATCCAGCTCTTTATTGTAAGCCTCCGTCAGAAAGCGCCCGCGCCGGAGAATGGGATACCGGCGCCTCAACCCTGTTAAGCGGCGAACGAAACTCTGAAGTTGGGCGCCTTCTTTGCCGATCTCCCAGTTCAGCCATGAAATCTCACTGTCCTGACAGTAGGCGTTATTGTTCCCCTGCTGAGTCCGGCCAAATTCGTCACCGGCCAGAAGCATCGGCGTTCCCTGTGACAGTAGCAGCGTGGACAGCATGTTTCTGCATTGGCGCCAGCGAGTAGCATTAATATCCGGGTCTTCTGTCGGTCCTTCCACGCCATAATTGAAGGATCGGTTATCGGGAGAACCATCCTTGCCGTCCTCCCCGTTCGCATCGTTATGACGCTCGTTGTAGGAAACGCAGTCCATGAGCGTGAAGCCATCATGAGCCGTGACAAAATTCACACTGGCCCATGTCTGCCGCCCACTGTGGTTGAAACGGTCCGGGCTGGCCAGAAGCCTGGGCGCCAGCGCGCCAGACTTGGCCTCGCCACGCCAGAAATCACGAACAGTATCCCGAAACGTGTCATTCCACTCTGCCCAGCCCGGCGGAAAATTCCCAACCTGATAACCACCCGGACCAACGTCCCAAGGCTCGGCAATCAGTTTCACATGCGACAGCACCGGATCCTGACGGCAGACACGCAGAAACGTTGCATCATTGTGGAAACCGTCTTCTTCACGGGCAAGTATTGTTCCGAGATCAAACCGAAATCCATCAACACCCATTTCCTTGACCCAATATCTCAAGCTGTCCGCAACAAAGCGGATGCAGTTCAGATGTGTCAGGCTGAATGTGTTTCCGGTTCCCGTTTCGTTTATGTAATGTCTTTTGCTGTCCGGCATGAGTCGGTAATAGGAAACATTATCCAAGCCTCGGAATGAAAGCGTAGGACCAAGCTCGTTACCCTCTGCTGTATGGTTGTAAACAACGTCGAGAATAACTTCGAGGCCCGCCTCATGGCAGGCACGCACCAAAGCCCGGAATTCCTGAGCCGCATTATCAGGCTCTGCTGCGTAATGGCTTTCGGGAGCAAAAAAACCGATCGTATTATAACCCCAGTAATTTCTCAGGCCCTTATCTGCCAGAAATTTGCTGTTAACGAAGCTTTGAACCGGCAGGAATTCCACCGCTGTCACGCCCATATCCCGAATATTTTTCAGCAGTTTCGGGTCTGACAGTCCGGCATAGGTTCCCCGCAGTTTCTCGGGCACGGCAGAGTTCTGACGGGTATACCCTTTCACATGCATTTCGTAGATGACCGTATCCGTCCAGGGTGTATCGGGATGGTCAAAATGCTGCGGCGTCGGGTCAATGATGATGGCTTTGGGGACGAATGCAGCACTGTCTGCCGTGCTGAAACTCAGATCCTTGTCCGGGCTGTCCAGCTCATAGCCAAACAGGGAAGGATCCCATTTAAGGTCCCCATGGAATGCTCTGGCATATGGATCCAGGAGTAATTTATTCGGATTGAAGCGGTGCCCTTCGTCAGGCTCATAAGGCCCATGAACACGGTAACCATATAACTGCCCCGGCTTCAGATCCGGGATCCATCCATGAAAAACATGATCGGTATATTCAGGCAGACGGATCCGATCTGTCTCGCGTGTTCCGTCTTCATCGAACAGGCAGACTTCAACAGCTTTGGCGTGGGCAGAAAAAACGGCGAAATTTACCCCGGAATCGTCATAGGTAGCTCCGAGATTATTAGGATTTCCTTCCTGTAATCCCTTCTGACGCGAACCGCTCATTTTGATTGTTCCAGCAAAAACGCAAGTCGGTTTTCCTGCCCCATGGCAGAGCCGTGCAGCTTTTGGGGCGATAACGCTGGAAGGGCTTCTGACACGACTATAAATTATTTGTGAAGGCGTTTCCAACAGCATCCATCAGGCGTTGTTTCATCGACAAAGCCAAAAAATATCCAACTCCGCAGGATAGCGAGAGGTGTGTGTGTGATGACGCAGAATACGCCCGCATCAGCTGTGAGAGAGCTGCAGCTTCTTTCCGTAGCGGCGGAGATTTATCCGCTGATCAAAACCGGGGGACTGGGAGATGTCGTTGGCTCACTGCCAGCGGCACTTGAGCCTCACGGGATCAGCACACGCACCATTGTGCCCGGCTATCCGGCGGTTCTGCATGCACTGTGCAACCGCAAAGAAACAATCCGGATCGACAATGTTCTCGGATATTCCGTTATTCTTTGGGAAGGCCGCACTGATGGAGGCACGCTTTATGCCGTGGACGTGCCAGATCTCTACAACCGTCCCGGAAATCCCTATCTTTCGCCAGACGGTCAGCCCTGGAGCGACAACGGCATTCGTTACGCGGTGTTATGCCGAACGGCCGCATTAATTGCGGCCGGATTACTACCGGACTGGAAACCAGACGCAGTTCTGAGCCACGACTGGCATGCCGGGCTGGTTCCCGCCTATCTGCGCTATATGGATGGCCCGACGCCGCCGGTCGCCCATGTCGTACATAACCTTGCGTTCCAGGGGCTCTTCCCACGCGAAATGCTACACGCGTTCGGTTTGCCGGAGTGGTCTTTTACCTTCGACCAACTCGAATATTACGGCCAGATCAGCTTCATGAAAGCCGCTCTTCAATTTTCAGACCGTCTGATCAGTGTGTCACCAACCTATGCAGAAGAAATTCAGACTCCTGAGGAAGGAATGGGGCTGGATACCGTCCTACGGGCACGTTCCAACGCTTTGACCGGCATTCTGAATGGTGTGGATCTTCGGGAGTGGAATCCCATGACCGATCCCTCCGTCTTTTTTCCCTATGCGGTTGGAGACATCATCGCGCGCCGTGCGAACAAGCGTGTGTTTCAGGCTGAGTTTGGCCTTCCCCAGAAATCGGATGCTCTGCTTCTCGGGATGGTCAGTCGTCTGACAACACAGAAAGGGGCTGACCTTCTCGCAAAGCTGGCCCCTCGTCTCTTTCAGGAGAATATCCAGCTCGCTGTTGTCGGTGTGGGTGATGAAGGCATCATGCAGGAGTTTGCGACCCTACGTAGCCGGTATCCGCAAAATTTCGTCTGCCATCTGCGGTACAGCGAGACACTTGGCCACAGACTGCACTCTGCGGTCGATGCATCCCTGATCCCTTCCCGTTTTGAACCCTGCGGCCTGACGCAGTTTCATGCTTTGCGTTACGGATCAATCCCGATTGCAGCCCGCGTGGGAGGGCTGAGCGACACCATTATTGATGCCAATTCAGCCGCTGTATCAGAGGGCGTTGCAAACGGAATTCTGTTCTCCCCCACCACAGAGGATATGCTCTATCTGGCAATCCGCCGCGCGCAGGCACTGTTTCGTCAAAAGGCTGTCTGGGCACGGATGCAGCGGAATGGGGCGCTGCACGATGTGTCCTGGAATGGCAAAGCCGCCCAATACGCCCGCCTGCTGCAGGACATGACCGGCCATGAAACAGTCATGACAGAGCCGGGCAGTGATATCGCCCCACGCCGGGCCGATCCGGCATCTGCACGTCCACGGCTGTCACGGCAGGTTGCACGGATGCCGCGCACCGCAGGCGACGCAGCAACATCTTCACTTGTTCCATTCACGCCCCGTACGGGCACCCGTTCCTGAAGGTATTTTTGCATGATGGCTCGTCCGGTCGATCCCGTTCTTCAATCCATGACAGACGCACTTATGGCCGGGCAATGCAGTGACCCCTTCGCACTCCTGGGCCGCCACCGGGATCATCGCCAGGATATTGTGAGAGTCTTTTACCCCGATGCTGTGGAAGTCCATCTCATGGTGGAACAGGCATCAGGGCAGGTTTTGGAAAAGACCATGCGTCGGATCGATGATCGCGGCCTGTATTCCGCCACGCTCCCCCGCTCCGCCCGCTATCGCCTGCGCATCCGCTGGGCCGACGCCTGGCAGGACACCCATGATCCATACAGCTTCGGACTGCTTCTGGGCGACATGGATCTGTACCTTTTTTCGGAAGGAAAACATCAGCAGATCGACCGGATGATGGGCGCCATTCCCATGGCCGTTGACGGCGTAAATGGCGTCCGCTTCGCAGTGTGGGCACCAAACGCCAAACGTGTCTCCGTCGTTGGCGACTTCAATATCTGGGATGGCCGCCGGCATTGCATGCGCCTGCGTCATGGGTCTGGCGTGTGGGAGTTATTTATTCCTGGAGTGCACGCCGGAGAGCGTTACAAATACGAAATAGTCTCTCAGGATGGACACGTTCTTCCCGCCAAGGCTGACCCCTATGCCAAAGCCGCAGAACTTCCGCCTGCCAATGCCTCCGTTATCGCGGCGCCAGATGACTTTGTCTGGCACGACGCGGAATGGATGAGCACGCGCGCGGCCAGACATGCCAATCAGGCTCCCATTTCAATTTACGAAATTCATGCACCCTCATGGCGTCATCCCCAGCACGGCAATGACATCATGACGTGGGAGGAGCTTGGTGATGCGCTCATTCCGTATCTTCAGGATCTGGGATTTACTCATCTCGAGCTGCTCCCGATCGCGGAGTATCCTTATTCCGGGTCGTGGGGATACCAACCGCTCAGCCTCTATGCGCCTACAGTACGCCATGGTTCACGCGCCCAGTTTGCCAACTTCGTTGACCGTTGCCATCAAGCCGGTCTCGGCGTCATCATCGACTGGGTTCCTGCCCATTTCCCTGCTGACCAGCATGGGCTGAGCCAGTTCGATGGCACACACCTGTATGAACATGCAGACCCGCAGGAAGGCTATCATCAAGACTGGCACACCCTGATTTATAATTACGGACGCAACGAAGTCTGTGGTTTTCTGGCGGGGAGCGCCCTGCACTGGCTGGAACAGTTCCACGTCGACGGTCTGCGCGTCGATGCTGTCGCGTCCATGCTGTACCGGGATTACAGCCGCAAGGAAGGGGAATGGCGCCCCAACATTCATGGAGGGCGCGAAAATCTGGAAGCGGTCAATTTCCTGCGCCATCTGTCAGAAACTCTGGAAGACCTCCACCCCGACACAATGCTGATCGCGGAAGAATCAACCTCCTGGCCAGGCGTGACAGCGCCCGCCAGAACAGGCGGCCTGGGCTTTACCTACAAATGGAATATGGGCTGGATGCATGACACGCTGCGGTACATGGAGCTTGATCCGCTCTGGCGCAGTTACCACGCAAGCGACATCACTTTCGGCATGATCTATGCTTATTCGGAACGTTTTATCCTGCCACTTTCCCATGATGAGGTTGTCCACGGAAAAGGGTCTCTCCTGACCAAAATGCCGGGAGATGAGTGGCAGAAACATGCCAATCTGCGCGTACTCTATGCCCTGATGTGGGCCTATCCGGGCCGAAAACTTCTCTTCATGGGCGGAGAGCTGGCTCAACCGCACGAATGGAACCATGAAGGTGAGTTGGCGTGGTATCGGCTGTGGGACGGGTATGGCCGCGGCATGCATGAGACGGTTCGTTCCATCAACACGCTGTATCGCTCGCACCCTGCCCTTCATGCTTCCGATGATGAGCATGAAGGATTTCAGTGGCTCGTTGCCGACGATATCGCCAACACCGTTTTTGCCTGGCTCAGACAGTCTCCAGATGCACGCCCTGTTCTTGTTGTGGGCAACATGACGCCTGTTCCGCGCATGAACTACCGCATTGGCGTTCCATGGCGCGGTGAATGGCGAGAGCTCCTCAATACAGACGCAGCCCATCTGGGTGGAAGCAATCTCGGCAATCATGGGCAGGTGTATGCCGAGGATATTCCCGCCCACGGCATGCCACACTCTGTCGAACTGATCCTCCCCCCCCTTGCCGTGCTTTATCTTTCTCCAGCTCCCTGAGACAAAGGACGCAGCGCATGTCTTCCTTCAGGTTTAAAAACCGCCTGGGTGCAGAACTCATCGCTCCCGATCGGACACGGTTCACGCTCTGGGCTCCCTCCTGTGAAAGAGTTTTCGTGGAGGTGGAGGACCTTCCGCCTGTCGCCATGAGGCGACACGCAGATGGAACATTCGTCGCCGAAGCACCTTGTGGTGCCGGGGCGCGATACCTCTACCGCGTCCGCGACAACGTCACGGTTCCTGACCCGGCCAGCCGCTTTCAGCCTGATGGCGTACATGGGCGAAGCGAAATTCTTGACCCCGGTTTTTATGATTGGAAAACACCCGACTGGAAGGGGCGCCCGTGGGAAGAAACGATCATCTACGAGACGCATTTGGGTCTAGAAGGCAATTATGAGGGCATGAAAGCCCGCCTTCAGGAACTGGCAGATCTGGGCATCACAACGGTTCAGTTCATGCCGGTCAACAGTTTCAGTGGTCACTGGAACTGGGGATATGATGGCGTTCTGGTTTATGCCCCAACGCCAGCTTATGGCCGGCCGGAAGCCCTGAAGGACCTGATCGACCATGCTCATTCACTGGGTCTGATGGTCTTTCTAGATGTTGTGTACAATCACTTCGGCCCAGACGGGAATTACTTGCTGGAATATGCAAAAGGCTTCTTCGACCCGCGCTACGACACGCCCTGGGGTGATGGTATCGACTTCCATAACCCAATCGTAGCGGATTTCTTTATCGACAATGCGCTTTACTGGCTGATGGAATATCGCTTCGACGGCCTCCGAATCGATGCCGCATGGGCCATTACGGATCGACAATGGTTTTATAAACTTCAGAGCCGCATTCACAAAACCGTCGAAAAGGGCCGCCATGTTCATTTAATTCTTGAAAATGAGAATAATGACGCAGGCCTTCTCCGCGATGGTTATTCTGGACAATGGAGCGAAGACTGGCACCATACCCTGACCGTCATGCTCAGCGGAGAGGACAAGGGGTTTTTCCTGCCGTTTCATCACGAAACAACCGGCCTTCTTAAACGTGTCCTGACAGAGGGGCTTGCATGGCAAGGCGAATTTTTCCCGCCGCGCCAGAAAACGCGTGGTAGTCCGAGCAGCGACTTGCCTCCAACGAAATTCGTGACGTTTTTACAAAACCACGATCAGATCGGTAATCGCCCTCTGGGGGAAAGATTGATCACCCTTTCTGATCCGAACGCCTTTAAAGCCGCCTATGCGCTGCTTCTTCTTTGCCCCATGACGCCAATGCTGTTCCTTGGGGAAGAGTGGGGCTCAAAAACGCCGTTCTATTTCTTTTCGGATTTTCACGGGGCCATTGGCGAGAAGGTCCGCCGTGGGCGCGAAGAACAGTTTGCCGAATACTGCAACCTGACGGACCCGGACATTCTTGCGACACTTCCTAGCCCCACTGACCCGAAAACATTTCGGATTTCTCGCCCGGACCGAGCCGAACGGGACACATCGGAAGGTCAGGCATGGCTTGCCAGAACAACAGAACTTTTGGCCTTACGCCATTCCAGAATTACGCCGCACCTGAAAGGAGCTTACAGCGCGGGAGCCGATATTCTGGGAGAGAAAGCTATCATTGCCTCCTGGACTCTTGGAGATGGCAGCCTGCTGACCATTGCCGTTAACCTGGGGACAGACACTGTCTCGCTCCTCGAGCCAGAAAACATCTTTTACGAAACCAGCCCTAAACGAGCATCCCAGACACTTCCGCCCGGAACGCTCGTTGCGGCACTTGGTCGCGCCTTTTAACGAAGGGCGACCTACAAAATCACAGCGGACGGTCGCCCTGGCTGGACGCTGTTTTTTCGTTCAGCCAGCCGCCCTGAAATCCCGCGCGCTTTAAGCCATCACGCAGGTAAGGATTCTTTTTCATCGTGTTCCACACGAAGCCACTGCGCCAGTTTTCCAGCATCAGCAGAATAGGTCCCTGATCAATGCCAAGCTGCTGCCCGTCTACCCAGTAATCATTCTTGTCTTTGAATGAGGGGTTGAAGGAGTCCAGGAAGCCATACTGATTGTAAATCCGGCTTCCGTAGCGCTTACGCATCTCTTCCAGTGCGGGAAGAGCAATTTCAGGCGCGAAGGCAATCGATCCGCCCGCGGCTGTTGGTGCAATGGTGCCATCGTCCAGAATGTAATCCCGGCCAGCACCACGTGCACTGTAAGCAAGGTAATGGCGATGCTTGCCGTCATAATCCTGCTGAATGTCCCCGGGGCCATCACAGGCGGTCAGCCCCCAGATATTGGCACCGTAGTCTTTCCAGTCTCCGGGATTCGCCTGTGCGTAAGCGCGCTGCGCGTACACAGCTTCACGCCCGTTCTGGAAATAGTCATCATCATGCTTGCGATTGAAATCGTCCTGAATGCCACGGAAATCAATCCAGGATTCACTGTACTGGTGACCAAAAAGTGGTGCGAAATTCAGCAGCTTATGGCCCTGAAAATCTCCCCATTGCCCATCGTAGGTTGCCGTCCAGGTCTTCCATGTTTCTGCTGGAAGGGGATGCGTTGGCGATGCAATGGCCAGAAGATAAATGATCAGGCCTTCGTTATAGCCCTTCCAGTCCGTCGTGATGAACGTGTTGGGCGGCGACCATCCCATGCTTAGCCAAGGGCCATGCGCTTTCATCCACGTCCAGTCGATACGGCGATACAGGCGATCGGCAATGTCGCGGATTTCTTTTTCCTGCGCAGTATCCCGGTCATAATACGACTGAGAAAAGAGAACACCGCCCATGAGAAGCGTTGTGTCTACACTGGAAAGTTCAGACCAGTCCGCGACGCGCAGGCCGGTATTGGGGTCCAGAAAATGGTAGAAAAAGCCTTTGTACCCTGCCGCACCTGAAACCTTGTCGTTCTGCGGCAGACCAATCAGAAATCTCAGGGTGGTCAGCGTGCGGTCCGCAGCCTGTTGGCGGGTTATGTATCCGCGCTCCGCTCCAATTCCATAAGCCGTCAAACCGAAGCCCACACCCGCAATGCTCGCGGCACCATTCGGCAACGGAGAGCGATCAGGGATCAACCCATTCTTGGAGTTGGCCGTATCCCAGAACCAGCGGAACGTCCGATGTTCCAGATCTTCCACAAAAGTCTGATCGGCCGCCGTGAGGGATGGTGGTTTGTCAGCCTGCGGTATCGCCGCACCTGCTGCGATGGCAGATCCTGAAAAGAGGGAAAGGTGCACAACCCCTGCCGCTACTCCAGTCCGGAGAAAACGGGAGGATGAAGCACAGAACTTTTGTCCTGCACGTCGTGCTGTCGAGAGAAACCTGCTGCCTGGCGCAGGCTGCATCCGAAAGTCAGTGCTCATAGGCTCACCATAAGCGCAGAAGATGCATCACTTGAATGTGGTGTTACATCACAACGGCGTGATGTCTGGGAGGCTTGGAAAAATGCCAGAAATATCGAAAATTATCTACTCGGAAATCACGAATCCCGTACGATTTTGCAAGCTTCCGTTACATGAGCGAGTCCCGAATTCCTACTGCCGTCAAACCTCCAGAAAACGAGCCGCAATTTCTGCCGTCACGAAGGCTGCAATCATTTCAGGACGCTTGTCCCGGACGCCAAAATCTCCAATCGGGCAGACAAGTTTATCAATCTGCTGCTGCGGGATGTCGATTGCCCGGAACGCACTCTCAAAGCGTTTGCGTTTCGTACGAGAGCCGATCATCCCAACGTATCGCAGATCATTTCGCGCCAACGCTGCCCCTGTAATGAGGGCATCCAGAGTGTGACTCTGTGTCAGCACCAGAACACCCGCACCAGCAGGCGCTGCATTCAATGTGCTTTCCCAGTCTGATGTGACCTGTGCTTCGACTGTTGGCGGAACAGGCCCGAACTCATCTTGCCGCGCATCAACCCAGACAAGCCTGAGGGGCAGAAGCGCCAGTGATCTCGCCAGCGCTCTCCCAACGTGCCCAGCCCCAAACAGAATCAACTGAGGCAGCGTCTCCCGCTCTTTCCAGGCCTGGTGCTCAATGTCATCCAGGTTTCGTATGCGCTCGATGCTCACCGTCACAGCGCCGCCACAGCACTGGTTGATGGCAGGCCCCAGCGGGATATGACGTTCCAGATGATCGTCACCATTGGTGAGGAGGGCCCGGGCATCCGCCATGCAGTCCCACTCCAGACGTCCCCCGCCGATGGTCCCAACCTGCTCGCGTTGTGTGAGGAGCATATAAGCCCCGGCCTCACGCGGCGTGGACCCTTTAGCGACCAGAACCGTAATTCTGGCCACCGCCTCCCCCGCATCACGCCAGCGGCGGATGGCTTCCAACATGGTCAGTCGATCTCGCCACGCAGGCTCATAGCAGTGCGCAGAACCCGTTCCGGCGTCGCGGGCGCATCAAGCTGCGGGCAGGTCTTGTAGTCATTCAGGCTGGCAAGAGCGTCCGAAATGGCCTGAAGAACCGCCACGCCATGCACAAAAGGAGGCTCCCCTACGGCCTTGGACCGGAAAATCGTCTCTTCCTGGTTTGGGGCATTTTCCAGCAGTTCCACATTGAAAATCCGTGGCCGATCGGAACAGGCCGGGATCTTATAGGTGCTGGGTGCATGTGTCCGCAGACGACCTGCAGGATCCCAGACCAGCTCTTCCATCGTCAGCCAGCCCGCACCCTGCACGAAGCCACCTTCGATCTGCCCGACATCAATTTCTGGATTCAGAGATTGCCCGGCGTCATGGAGAATATCCACGCGGTCCATGGTGTTCTCACCCGTCAGCAGATCAACGGACACTTCCGCACACGCCGCACCATAGGCAAAGTAAAAAAACGGACGGCCCCTCCCTGTTGCGGGGTCCCAGGAGATCTTGGGCGTCTTGTAAAACCCGTTGGAAGACAGGGAGATACGGGCAAAATAAACCTGCCAGGCCAGTTGCTGGAAGGTCATGACGTCTGACCCGACATGCACGCCATCTGGCAGGAACTGCACGTCTTCTTCCGCGACATTCCACTTTTCGGCAGCAAACGCGATCATGCGGCGCTTGATCTTGGTGATGGCATCCAGGACTGCCATGCCGTTCAAATCCGCCCCGGAAGACGCCGCCGTTGCAGACGTGTTGGGAACCTTGCCGGTTGTAGTGGCTGTGATGCGGACCCGATCGGACGTCAGGCCAAACTCGCGCATGGCAATCTGCACCATTTTCGTGTGCAGACCCTGCCCCATTTCGGTCCCGCCATGGTTCACCTGCACGGAGCCATCCGTGTAGACATGAACCAGTGCACCCGCCTGATTGTAATGTGTCGCCGTGAAGGAAATGCCGAATTTTACCGGCGTCAGGGCAATCCCGCGCTTAATGTATCGACTGGTTTTATTGAAAGCGCGGATCTCTTCCTTGCGCTTTGCATAATCGCAGCGTCGCACCAGTTCAGTGACAATTTCACGGCTGATCGAGTCTTCCACCGTCATATGATACGGCGTGATGTTCCGATCCGTCGTTCCATAGAAATTGCGCAGTCGCACGGTCACAGGATCAAGCCCCGTCGCAAATGCGACTTCCTCGATCACGCGTTCTGCCGCGACAATACCCTGCGGGCCACCAAACCCTCGATAAGCCGTGTTGGACTGCGTATTGGTTCGGAGTGGCTCGGAACGAAACCGTACGTCCGGATAAAAATATGCGTTGTCCGCATGAAACAGCGCACGATCCACAACAGGGCCGGACAGATCGGCGGACCAGCCACAGCGGGCAGCCAGAACCATATCGACTGCCAGAATGTCACCGTCATCCGTAAAGCCGACATCATAATCCACAACGAAATCATGCCGCTTGCCGGTCATCATCATGTCGTCGTCACGATCCAGACGCATCTTGGCAGCCTGGCCGGTCAGATCAGCCGCAATGGCCGCCAGACAGGCCGCAGCATTGGCCTGCGTTTCTTTGCCCCCAAAGCCCCCGCCCATCCGGCGCACTTCAGTCGTGACCAGATGATGGGGCCGCCCCAGAACACACGCCACCAGATGCTGCGTTTCAGACGGATGCTGCGTGGAAGACCAGACGCGCATTTCCCCAGCCTCACCTGGCTGAGCCAGAGCGGCCTGCCCTTCGAGGTAGAAATGCTCCTGCCCGCCCATCGTGATATTGCCGGACAGACGGCGCGGCGCGGCAGCCAGTCCGGCATCCACATCACCGCGCTTCATGACCAGTGGACGCCAAACCAGATCGCCGCCAGCTTCACGCGCCTGAGCAACGTTCAGAATAGCGGGCTTTTCTTCATACTCGATCTTCGCAAGCCGCACGGCCTGACGGGCAGCCTGCCGGGACGTCGCCACTACGGCAAACATCGGCTGGCCCCAGTAATAGACATGATCCGTGGCCAATAGGGGCTCATCATGCGCATGAACCGGGCTGATCTCGTTCTCGCCCGGAACATCCTCTGCCGTCAGAACCCGCACCACACCGGGCGCAGACCGCACCGCGCTCAGATCCATGGACACGATCCGCGCATGAGCCTTGGTGCTCAGCCCCGGAACGACATGCAACATGCCTTTCGGCTCCGGCATATCGTCGATGTAGTTCGCACGCCCTGTCACATGCAGGATCGCACTTTCATGCTTCATGCTGGTGGAAGCCGCGCCCTGAACCATCGGCATCTTGCGAGCTTCAGACATGGGCCAGCCCTCCCGTACGGGCCAGACGCGCCTGCGGGCCACCCGTTGTTTCCTCAAAGAAGCGCGTCAGCAGATTCGCGGCGACTGTCCGGCGATACCAGTCTGTGGCGCGCATATCCGTCAGAGGCGTGAAATCCTGTGCAATCGCGGCTCTTGCGGCGTCCAGCGTCGCTTCATCCCACAGGCGGCCGAGCAGCGCTGCTTCAGTATTCGCTGCGCGCTTCGGCGTTGCTGCCATCCCACCATAGGCCAGCCGGATAGACGTAATGATTCCGTCTGCATTCCGGCGTATGAAAAAAGCCCCCAGAACCGCTGAGATATCCTGATCGAACCGCTTGGAAATCTTGTAAGCGCGGAACTGAACGTCCTTTTCAGGAACCGGAAGAGTAACGGCTTCCACAAACTCTCCTGGCCGTCGATCCTGCTTTCCATAAGCAATGAAATAGGCTTCCAGAGGCATGGAGCGACGTTCATTGCCCAGTCGCAAATGCAGGGTTGCACCAGCGGCAATAAACATCGGTGGCCCGTCACCAATTGGCGAACCATTGGCGATATTTCCACAAACTGTCGCGCTGTTTCTCACCTGCGTTGAACCCAGACGACGGATCATCTCTGCTGCATCGGGAAGGAGGTCTGCGATAAACGGTTTGGCTTCCTGATAAGTCACGGCAGCACCGATCGTCAGGCCTTCATCCGTGAGCTCAATCTTCCGTAACTCAGGGACACGGCCGATCGAGACGACATGCCGCAGTTGCTTCATGCCTT
Organism: Gluconobacter sp. DsW_058; assembly: GCF_002153615.1. NCBI lineage: Bacteria > Pseudomonadati > Pseudomonadota > Alphaproteobacteria > Acetobacterales > Acetobacteraceae > Gluconobacter > Gluconobacter sp. DsW_058. Next base: position 24,511 of record NZ_JOPH01000041.1, on the reverse strand, counting down.
TGGTCACCCACAGGCCCACATCCGTTGCTCCGGCGACAATCGTGGCCTCGGGATGCTGCGCCAGTGTGTCAGCCAGAACATCTACAGTCGCCGGAATTGTGAGGGTGCCTTCTAAGCCAGACACCTGAACGGTTTCACCGTCATTCAGGGCTGTTAGCCGCTCCGTAATCGTCGCAATCTGCGCATCAAAACGGTCCGGGCCGGCCGACATGGACTGTTTCATGGCGCGCACGATCGGCGCGTACCCGGTGCAGCGACAAAGATTTCCAGCCAGAGCGTCGTCAATCTGGGCGTCATCAACAGTTGCACCAGGCGTCTTGCGATATGCTGCCATGGACATGACAAAACCTGGTGTACAGAAACCGCACTGCGAGCCGTGCTGTTCCACCATAGCAGCCTGCACGGGATGCGGTGCATCAGGCGTACCGAGGTCTTCAATCGTATAAACCTGCGCACCATCCAGCATGCTGACAAACTGAATACATGCATTCACAGCGCGCCAAACGAGCCGATCCTGATCCAGTCGTACGACCAGCACGGTGCACGCACCACAGTCACCTTCGTTACAGCCCTCTTTCGTTCCGGTTTTGCCACGATCTCGCAGCCAGTCCAGAAGAGTCAGGGTCGGGTTCAGGCCATTCAGAGTGCAGTGCTCATCGCCCAGATAGAATTGTACAGCCTGTCTCATGATCCTTGCCCTCCATGAGGCAACACGCGCAAAGCAAAACGGAAGAAGGCTGGCTGGACTGTCAAAGTTCGACCCTGGTGAAGATGGGGAAACCCCGAATATGAAAATGGGAGACTAGCAGAGTCCTGCACCGAAGAGGGTGTTGCCGTCCATATCCAAGATACGCATAACGCGTTGCTTTTTCGAGAGCACAAATAACGCCCACTGACACACAAGACCGAGCTCACTTTCCGCTTCGTTATGCCGCAGCTTCAAGCACGCCTTTATAGCTGTTGCAGCGCGCCGCCTCAGAGAAGACCTTTTAGAACAGACCAGAGCTCGGGCTGCTCCACAGCACTGACGGTAAACCTCAACATGCTCGACGGTGCCTGCGTTGGAGAAAATAATGTTCCGGGTGCCAAAAGCATCCCTTTTGCAGATGCCGCCCGCGCAACGGCCTCAGAATCCTGCCCACAATCCGCCCAGACGAAAATACCCGCAGGCGGAAGATACGGCAGCGTAAGACCACATTCGATAAGCGCATCAGCACATTTCTGGCGCGCCTGATTCACCCTCTGCCGGAGCCGGGAAAGATGTCGACCGTAGTGTCCATCTTTCAGAAGACGCGCCATGACGTTTTCTCCCAGCTGCGGCGTACATAAGCCAGCCAGAAGTTTTAGGTCCGTCAACCGCGCCACAATATCCGGACGTGCCGCCAGCACACCTACCCTTAGACCGGCCGCCATCGTCTTGGCATAGCCTGTAACGAGAATAACCCGTTGCAGGCGGTCCATGGATGCAAGACGAATAGCAGTTCCATCATGGAAATCCGCGTAGGTATCGTCTTCCAGAACCATGAAGTCATATTTCTCGGCCAAACGCAGGATATCATGCGCCGCTGCGGCTCCGAGAGTATATCCCGTGGGGTTGTGAACGACGCTGTTAATCAGGAAAAGCTTCGGTTTATGCTCCGCAGCCAGACGCTCCAGAACCTCCAGATCCGGCCCTTCCCGTCCCCGCGGCACACTGATGATTCTTGCCTCGTAAGCAGCCAGCCGACCAAAAATCAGAGGCCAGCCCGGCTCCTCAACCAGTACCGTATCTCCACGCTGGACCATCAATCTCAGCACAAGATCAATTCCATGCGTGACACCCGCCGTCATCAGCAGATGATGATCCGGATGCACAGCGATGCCCTGACCACCAAGCATGGCCGCAATATGTCGGCGTAGCTGTGGGCTACCCTGGGGGTGGCCGTATTGCAGTAACCCAGCAGAATCTTCCCGTGCGGCAGCCCGAATGGCGCTGGCGATCAGATCCGCATCCAGCCAGTGAGGCGGAAGAACACCAGAGGCCGCAGTCAGGCGATTAGACTGCCCGGTGCCGAACATTTCGCGCAAAAGCCATGTTACATCGAGCTTTGACTGCTCCGGGGGCGCCTGCGTGATGGCTTCCGCAAAGACCGGCGGCTCGACGGGTGAGCGCACGAAATATCCCGCGCCCGGCCGTGACAAAACCAGCCCGCGCGCCAGAAGACGCTCATACGCTTCCATCACCGTATAGCGACTGAGCCCTGCGCTTTCGGCCATCTTGCGAACTGACGGGAGGCGGCTGCCGGGCCTGAGCCTGTGTGTCTCTATACGCTCGGCGAATTCAGTTTCGAGTTGCTCGACGAGCGTTGTGTCACCACCACGGACGGGCTTCCAGAGGGGAAATGTCCCATGCTGAGCTGGCATTACTGTCATGGTCAAACCTCCGGAACAGTCTGAAAGAATCCTGTTCAACTGTACCGGTACTGTTCCGGTAATCCTTGTCATAGTGATCAGGATAATCCCGTCTGCAACAGGAAATTCCGTCATGCCGACTTACTGGCAGGCTTTTGCGCCTCTCGTTCTTTTCACGTTTGTCGCATCCGTTACGCCCGGCCCCAACAATATGATGCTGGCGTCCTCCGGGCTTACACACGGTTTCCGCCGGACGATCCCACATATGCTTGGGGTTGCGCTGGGGTTTGTCCTGATGGTGGTCATTCTCGGCCTTGGTTTGGGAAGCCTGTTCGAGCATGCACCCTGGTTTTACGTTGGCCTGAAATATGCCAGCGCGGCTTATCTGCTCTGGCTGGCTTGGAAAATTGCCACATCCTCAGCAACGCCCGAAGCCAATGGGAAAGGCAAACCCATCAGCTTCCTGCAGGCTGCTGGTTTCCAATGGGTCAATCCGAAAGCCTGGGTCATGGCCGTCGGTATTGTTGCGGCCTATGTTCCGAAGGAAGGGTTCTTCTTCAACCTTGCCATCGCTGGCGTCATCTGTGGGTTGGTGAATTGCCCTTCCGTCGCGCTCTGGGCTGGCTTTGGCGCAGGCATGAGACGGTGGCTCCATCGGCCGCTTCTGTTACGGAGCTTTAACTATGCGATGGCTCTGTTACTGGTTGCGTCCCTTTACCCACTGGCTTTCGAAACGGCCTCTCGCTGAATTTCAACTTCACAGAGGGTAATGGCAGGCGACCTGCCGTCCCTCACCGGACGGCTGAAGTACAGGACGCTCTGTTGCACAACGCGGCTGGGCAATCGGACAGCGGGTATGGAAACGACACCCTGATGGCGGATTGACCGGGCTAGGCACGTCGCCTTGCAAAGGAGGCGGCAGAGCCCGGTCCGGGCGCGGAACCGCATCCAGCAATGCTTTGGTATAGGGGTGTGCCGGCCGGTCCAACACATCCAGACCATTTCCCTCTTCCACAATGCTGCCCAGATACATGACAGCAATCCGATCTGCCATTTGCCGGACAACGGACAGATCATGAGAAATAAAGATGCATGCCACGCCGAGAGAAGCTCGCAGATCCCCAAACAGATTGACGATCTGAGCCTGAACAGAAACGTCCAGTGCGGAAACGGGCTCGTCTGCGACAAGAAGCTCCGGCCCTAGCGCCAAAGCGCGGGCAATGTTCAACCTCTGTCTCTGCCCCCCGGAGAACTCATGTGGGAAACGCCCAGCGACTGACTGGGAAAGACCTACCTGATCAAGCAGTTCCGCAACGCGCTCCCTAACCCCATGCCGACGATGAATGCGAAGGGGCTCGGCCAGAGACTCTCCCACCGCTCGACGTGGATTGAAGGCGGCGGAAGAATCCTGAAAGACCATCTGCATTCGCGCGCGCCAGGGGCGCATTGCGCGATCGGACAGCCCGGAAATTTCCTGCCCGTCGAACAGAACCTTGCCAGATGTCGGCTGTGTCAGACCAATCAGAGTACGTCCCAGGGTCGACTTTCCGCATCCGGATTCCCCGACGAGCGCCAGAGCTTCTCCTTTCCGTACCTGCAGGGAAACACCCGAGACAGCATGCAGCACACGTCCCCGGCCAAGACGATAAGATTTCTCCAGATTGCGCGCTTCCAGCAGAACACTCATGCCGCATACAGGACACACGCCACACGTCGTCCCTCCTCGATTTCAGTCAGCGGCGGACGCACGGCACATTCTGACCGAACGAAGCTGCATCTGGGAGCAAACACACACCCAGTTGGACGATTATCAGGTGTCGGCGGCTGACCTGGAATGGTTGGAAGCCGTTCGGGTCTGGGACCGTCCAGGGGTGGAATGGCCGCTAGCAACGCCTGAGTGTAGGGATGCAAAGGACGATCCAGAACATCCCGAACCGGGCCATTTTCAACCACCAGTCCCGAATACATGACTGCCACCTGCGTGCAGGCCTGCGCGACAACACCCATATCGTGCGTAATCAGCATGACCCCAGCGCCTTCTTCCCGAATTTCGCGCAGCAATGTCAGGATCTGAGCCTGCACGGTGACGTCAAGCGCCGTCGTGGGCTCATCGGCAATCAGCAGGGCCGGTGTGCAGGAGAGTGCCATCGCAATCATGGCGCGCTGGCGCAGACCGCCTGACAGTTGATGAGGGTACCGCTTTGCGGCCATAGCCGGGTCGGGCACGCCCATCCGCTCCAGCAGCTGCACCGTCCTTGCACGGGCCTCGCTTCTGCTGACGCGATGATGCAAACGGATCTGCTCGTCAATCTGCGCCCCGATAGACCTAACTGGCAAAAAAGCTGTCATCGGGTCCTGAAAGATCATCGCAATCTGCGCACCCCGGAGCTTACGCATCACCTTGTCCGGGAGGTTGACCAGTTCCTGTCCAGAAAAGAGGATGCGCCCTGATGCTTTCAAACCGGGAAGAAGCCCCATGACGCTCATGGCCGTGAGGCTCTTGCCCGACCCGGATTCCCCCACGACCCCCAAAGCCTCGCCAGCATTCAGACGTAATGAAACACCTTCAAGGAGCCGCGTACCATCGGGCAGGTTTAGCTTCAGACCCTGAATATCGAGCAATTGTTCAGCGTCCATGCTGACCATCCCTGATACGCGGATCGAGGAGCGCATATAGTCCATCCACCAGAGCATTCGCGATGACAACGAACACGGCTGCATACATGACCGTCGCCATGATCAGAGGCAGATCCAGGGTGGCCAGAGCCTGATAGGTCAGACGTCCCACGCCCGGCAAAGCAAACACGACTTCTGTCAGCAACGCTCCGCCGCCTAGCAACTGGGCAAAATCCAGACCGAAGAGCGAGACATAGCTCAACCATGACAGCCGCAATCCATGCCAGAGCCAGACACGAGCCGGCCCTGCGCCTTTCGCTCTTGCCGTGCGGATAGAGTCTTCTCCCATCGCACTCAGAAGCTCTGATCGCAGAATGCGGGCATATAGTCCCATGAAGGAAACCGAGAGCGTCAGCGATGGAAGAAGCAATGATTTTGCCCAGCCGATCGGACTTTGAGAGAGCGGTACATATCCCAGCGGAGGCACCCATCGAAACAGCCACGTATCGTGCCAGCGACTCTGGGTGAACAGATTGATCACCTCCCCAAGCCAGAAAACCGGCATGGACAGCCCGATCAGACCCAGCACCATCAGGACCCGGTCCACCCAGCTATCCCTGAGCACCGCGGACGCAACGCCAATTCCCAGAGATCCCACAACCCAGAAGAAGGCAGCCCACACAACGAGGGACAACGTTACCGGCGCCGCAGACACCACTTCGGGCACGACTTTCTGACCATGATTAACGAAAGACGTGAGATCTCTGCTGACGAACAGCTTCTCCATCATACGCACGTACTGAACAGGCAACGGGCGGTCGAACCCATATTCAGCGCGGATCCGCGCCATGACCTGCGGGCTGGCGCCTCTTCCTGCGATACGCGCAGTCGGGTCTGCTCCTGGAGTGGCGAAGAAAATGCAGAATACCAGAACGGAAATGCCGAAAATCACCAGCGCCATCTGCCCGGCTCGCGACAGGAAACTGCGTATCATCGACCGGCTCCCTTCGGATCCAGATGATCCCGAAGGGCATTTCCCAGAACATTCAGGGCCAGCACTGTCACGACAATCGCTATGCCCGGCGCTATGGCGACAATTGGCCTCGTATAGAGAAGGCCTTCTCCATCCTGAATGAGCGTTCCCCATGACGCTGCGGGGGCCTGCACACCAAGAGACAAAAAGGACAACGCCGATTCCGCCAGAAGGCACAGAGCCATGACGAGAGGCCCGAGAATAACCATCGAAGGCGCAAGACTGGGCAGAATTTCACGTCGGAGAATACGAAAATCCGAGGCCCCCATTCCCCGGGCCGCCATGACGAATTCTGCTCGTGACAAACTCAGGACACGGGCTCGCAATGGGCGGGCGGCATACGGCACATAAACCAGCGCAATAATGCCTATGGGAATCAGAAAGCTATCGGCAGCAAGCGTTATAAACCCCAGATGAAGGCCATGCCCTACCGTTACAACCGACAGTGAAATGGCAAACAGGTAAACCGGGATAGCCCAGAGGATATCGAGTAACCGGGACAGGACGACATCCACCCAACCCCCGAAATATCCGGCACAAATACCGATACTTCCTGAAAGGCACAGACACAGCACTGCGGCTGATGCCGCGATCAACAGGGAGTTTCGACCGCCATACAACAGGCGAGACGCAACATCCCGTCCCTGGGAATCAGAACCCAGCATATAGGCACCCGGTGACCAATCAGGCCCCAGGGGCGTCAAACCCAGATGCAGTGGATTATCGTTAGGCTGCATCAGGTCCAGTGACTGGCCGTGACGTGTGGTGGTTCCAGCAATGTTGGAAGAAAACGGGTCCACTCCCACCATTTGGGCGTAGAGCGGAGCGCATAAGCTCGCCATAACGACGAGCCCCAATGCCGCGACTGCAAGAGCAACGCCTTTCTTGACGGAAAGCGCGCGGATCATTCGCAGAAAACCGTTTCCTCCCACACACACTCCCATCTGCCGATCTGTTCAGCCTACCGTTCTAGCGGACCGACAGGGGAAGAGAAGAGGTGTAAAGGAAGAAACGTAAATCGTTTATTTCAGATCGGCCTCAGAACGGACCGTGCATGCTGCGAGACCAGGCGGCGCAGGGCGGATAAATCTGTCAGGGTCTGGTTATGCAGCCCGCGAACGCTGTCATGGGCGGCATAGAAGCGGCGCGCACCCGTTGCGCTGACCAGAATGGCAACGCCGAGAAAAATACCATTGATTTCGATAACTGTGGAACCAAGCATGACGTCGAACCTTAAAAGCGCCCGACATCTGTGTGCTGTCGGGAAATTACGAATGAAAAGAGAAAGAATTCCGGCGCGCGGAAAGTCGGCAACACGGGGGTTGCCAGCAGCACATTCGACACATCATCAGGATGCCCTTCCGGTGGATCAGTTCGTGCTCTCATAACGGATGAAACGTCACATCGTCAATATATTACGATAAACAATAAGTGATTCGTAAAATTATATATTATATTACTTTTATATTTAGTTTTTTAAGATCAAATTCCGTCCTGCCCTTTTCCACGTCCTGTGATACAGAAACGATATGAACAAAAAGGCCTTGTCTTCCCCCGCTCCCTTCGAAGGTTATGCCGCTCCGCGCGGTAAGGTTTACAACTCATTCCTGGAGACAGTCGGGGGCACGCCGCTCGTTGCACTGCCCCGCCTGACGGAACAGGAAAAGCTTCAGGGGCGCCTCCTGCTGAAGCTCGAGTTCTTCAACCCGCTAGGCTCCGTCAAGGACCGTATTGGCGTTGCCATGCTCCGCGATGCCGAGGCCCGCGGGCTGATCACGCCGGGACGGACAGCCCTCATTGAGCCGACATCCGGCAATACAGGCATTTCGCTTGCATTTGCGGCTGTTGCGCTAGGCTATCGCCTGATCGTCACAATGCCGGAAAGTGCCTCCATTGAGCGGCGCAAGATGCTGCGTCTCATGGGCGCGACAACCGAGCTGACACCTGCAAATGACGGAATGGCCGGTGCCATCCGCCGGGCAGAAGAGCTGATGGAAACGCTGCCTGACGCGTGGATGCCAAGTCAGTTTGAAAATGACGCCAATCCGGCAGTTCATGAGCAGACAACCGCGTTGGAAATCTGGAACGACACTGCCGGGCAAGTGGATATGGTTGTAGCCGGGCTGGGCACTGGCGGCACAGCTTCCGGAATTGCGCACGGCCTCAAGAAACACAACAAGGCGATCAAGGTCTTTGGTGTAGAACCACGGGAAAGCGCCGTTCTACATGGTGATGAACCCGGCCCCCACGGTATTCAGGGTATTGGCCCCGGATTCCAGCCGGATACGCTGGATCTGCGGGCACTGGATAGCGTGATTGAGGTTTCAGAGCAGGAATCGCTTACAACAGCGCGTCTTTGCGCCGCCGTCGAAGGCATTCCCATCGGGATTTCTTCCGGTGCCGCGCTCTATGCGGGCATGACTCTGGCCAAGAAAACCGCCAATCGTGGCAAGACGATTGTTGTTATCGCCCCGTCTTTTGCGGAGCGTTATCTCTCCACACAGCTTTTCGACGGACTGGCCTAAAAACGTTCAATAAAATAACTTTATAATATAGTTATTTTATTGAACTCTGATTTATGTTCGTTATTAATCCAGATCACAAATCCTGATCGGGAATTGTCTCCCGGTCAGGTTTCTGGAGGCTTTGGGCATGAACCTTTTCTCTGGCCGCGCAACTGCTCTGGACCTAGCAGCGAGTGCTCGAGCGCTTTCCTTTCAGCACTCGTCTGAAGAGACGGTTCTTGCCGCCGAATTTCATCACATCAAAACACAGTTCACGCCCTTACTCGTACCTGGGCTTTTCGGTTCCGGACAGCACCACTGGCAGACCCGATGGGAAGCTGCTTTTGGCCTGCCTCGCCTGCATCAGGCAGACTGGGAAAATCCAACACCGGAAGAGTGGGACGCTGCACTGACGCAGTCCATTCAGCAGGCTGAAAAACCTGTCCTCCTGATCGCCCATAGCCTCGGTGCGGTCCTGACCATGCGGTGGCTCGCACAGCATGAGTCATCCAATGTCGCTGGTGCGTTCCTCGTTGCGCCAGCGGATATTGAACATACGACGCACCCGGAAGCATCCCGCATCAACGCGTTTGCTCCACTTTCAGAGGCTCCCTCTCCGGTTCCCGTCGCCATGATGGCCAGCCGGAACGATCAGTGGCTTTCCAACGATCGTGCCCGGCTACTAGCGCAACGGTGGCAGGCTGAATTTACGGATGCCGGTCTGACAGGGCATGTAGGGAGTAATGATTTTCTGGGGCTCTGGAGCCATGGCGCCAGAACCCTTATTTCCTTTGTTCAGCGCCGCCTCGCGACACCGGCTCAGTGAGAGTGTGGTTTCCAGCGGTTCAGAAGCAGGGAATTACTAACGACCGAGACTGAGCTCATGGCCATGGCTGCACCCGCGACAATCGGGTTCAGCATGCCCAGTGCGGCCAGTGGCAGACCCAGAACGTTATAGATAAATGCAAAGAACAAATTCTGCCGGATCTTCGAAAGCGTAGCCCTGGAGAGGGAAATGGCATCCAGAACGGCCGCCAATTCACTCTTCATAAGCACGACATCTGCCGTGTCCAACGCAACGGCAGAACCGGCCCCGACAGCAAAGCCCACGTCCGCTGCTGCCAGGGCTGGTGCATCATTGATGCCATCCCCGACCATCCCCACAACGGCACCTTCAGCACGATATTTCGTCACGCTCTCAGCCTTGTGCTGCGGCAAAACGCCAGCGAGGTAATCATCCACGCCAACCTGCCGCGCAACAACAGCTGCGGCACGCTCATTATCGCCCGTCAGCATGACAACCTTGATTCCACGCGCCTTCAGCGCTGTAACCGTTGAAATGGCATCCGGGCGAAGACCATCCCCCAACGCGACGATGCCAAGCAGGCGTCCTCCCGTGGCGACCGCAATTACGGTTTGCCCTTCATTTTCGAGCACCGCCACAGGAAGAGCATCCAGGCTGTAGCCGGCCTGCGTGAGATAGCGGGGAGATCCGAGCAAAGCTGCCTCTCCGTCAATCTGTGCCTCAACGCCTAGGCCTGGGATGGCCTTGAACCCATCCACACTCAAAATCGTCGCGTGGTGAGTTGAGGCATAGTCCACGATAGCCCGAGCCAGAGGATGCTCGGAATTCTGCTCTAGGGATGTAGCTACGGCCAGCAGACGGTCGGCCGAAACGCCGTCAGCAGGATGCAAACTGGTGACGGTCGGACGACCTTGCGTCAGGGTTCCAGTCTTATCGAGAATGATTGTCGTAAGTTTCTCGGCTTGCTCCAGCGCATCTGCATTCCGGAACAGAATACCATTCTGGGCCCCTCGCCCTGTCCCGACCATGATGGCCGTCGGTGTAGCCAGACCAAGCGAGCAGGGACAGGCAATGACGAGAACAGAAACCGCTGAAATCAGGCTCCATGTCATGGAACCTGTGACTAGCCATCCGATCAGGAAAGTCGCGACAGCAAATGCGACAACGGCGGGAACGAAGATGCCGGAAACACGGTCTGCCAGTCTCTGGACATTTGCCTTCGATCCCTGCGCCTGCTCGACCATGCGAACAATCCGCGCGAGAGCGGTATCCGAGCCAACACCTGTTGCCTTCACTCGAAGCATACCGTTTGCGTTGATCGTCCCGCCGAAAACTTCACTCCCGGCCTGCTTCAGAACCGGTACGCTTTCGCCCGTCAGCATGGCTTCGTTCACATCGGAAGCACCATCCAGCACTTCGCCATCCACCGGGACACTCTCGCCCGGCCGGACGACAAAGATGTCTCCGGTGTGCATATCAGCTACCGCACGATCAACCAGAACACCGTCCCGCTCGACATGTGCGGTTTGCGGCTGAAGCTGCAACAGGCTTTCAATCCCCGCACTGGTACGCACTTTGGCGCGCGTTTCCATCAGCTTGCCGAGTGAAATCAGAGTGATGATTGCACCACTGGCTTCAAAATAAACTGGCTGGGGCAAGTGCAGAATCGCGACGACGGCACTGAACAGATACGCGATGCTCGTTCCCAGAACGACCAGCACATCCATGTTCGCCGATCCGCCCCGAACTGCATTCCAGGCCCGGCGATAATGATGAGCGCCACAGACGAACTGAACCAGCGTCGCACTTACAAACTGAACCGCAAGCGGGACTGTCTCCATACGCCCCAGCAACATTCCGAACATTTCAATGAAAAGCGGTAGTGCAAGTACGAATGTTATCAGAAAGCGGTTTCGCTCCCGACGCCACACAGCTTCACGCTTTGCCTTCGGATCTTCGCGCATCCCTTCATCCAGACGAGATGCCCCAAATCCAGCCTTGGCGATTTTGGTCGCAAGATCGTCAGGCGTCACAATGCCTGGGACATAAGTGACATGCGCACGCTCGGCAGCGTAATTTACGCTTCCCTGCACGGACGGCATCCGGTTCAGAACCTTTTCAATCCGCGCAGCGCAGGCAGCGCAGGTCATGCCCGTAATTGCGAAGTCCACACTCTGCTCATCCACCGAGAAACCGGCTTTGCGCACTGCGGCAATAACGTCCCCGACTGTGGTGCCCGAGCCTTCCAGCTCGACCTGCGCACGCTCAGACGCAAAATTGACAGCTGCCTGAACACCGTCCTTACGATTCAGAACTTTCTCGATCCGCGCAGCGCAGGCCGCACAGGTCATTCCACCAACTGGAAAACTGACCGTTTGTGACATCTGGGACTCTCCTGAGCGGACGGAATTCGCGAAGCCACAGGCTCCAAAACAAAGGGGGATAATATACCCCCATATGGTATTATAAAAGACGCTGAACAGTTACGCTTTTTTCGCGAAGAATCATTTCCTGGCCATGAAATGCTTTGAGGGCTACGTGATGCGCAACACTGATGAGGGTGATGTGAGGCAGGCGTTCAAGGAGGCGCGCATAAAGATCAGCCTCGTTCTTCTCATCCAGAGCAGACGTGGCTTCATCGAGGAACAACGTGGACGGTCGAGCAAGAAAAACCCGAGCAAATGCCAGTCGTTGTTGCTCTCCCGGAGATAACACGTCTCCCCAGGCCGCTTCATTCTCCAGATCTGGCATAAGGCACCCCAGATTTGCCGCCAGAAGCGCCTCTTCACAGGCGTCACGGGCATAACGATCCGGGGTTGCTGGATAGCTAAGGGCCTGAAGCAAAGAGCCAGTCGGAACATAACTGCGCTGAGGCAGGAACATGGCATCGCGCATGTTGAAAGAAATATGCCCCGTCCCCTGCGTCCATAGTCCGGCGAGGGCACGAAGCATGGTGCTCTTCCCTGCCCCGGATGGCCCGCTAATGAACCACCGCTCTCCCGCAGGAATATGGAGGCTTCCTATATCCGCGATGCGAGAGCCATCAGAGCGATCCAGAGACAGAGCTTTGATTTCAATTCCATGGGTATCCGTCGGCTCCCGCACGATACCACCAGCCGGAAGGCTCACAACAACACGCTCAAACTCCCCCAGACGCTGAAGGATGGAGCGAAGCGTTGCCAGATCCGTGTAATTTTCGATGAACCATTGCAGGCTTCGGCGCACATTCATGAATGCTGAATTGATTCGCGAATACAGACCAAACGTCAGAGCATGTGCCAGCAGCTTCGGCACAAGCAGCGCCCACAAAACGATATTAACACCACCCGTATAGAGTTCGACCACAGTATTGGCGCGCCAGGTATAGGTCATGACGCTGCGCCAGTTTTTGGCAATACGGTTCAGGCATTCGGACAAACGGAAGTGCTCCGCAGCCTCTCCACCATAGAACGCGATCTGTTCCGCGTTGCGGCGAACATCCAGCAAGGTCGCGCGTAAATCAGCATCGTAATGCTGCTGACGATAATTAGCGCTTACGAGGGGGCCACCTGCTTTCTCAAGCACGAACGAAACCAGAAGAATGGAAATCGTCGTTCCGAAAAACATGTATCCGGGGATGACGATGTGCCAGCCATACCAGACAAATGAGAGCGTTCCACCGATCGTCCAAAGTACGACCGCAAAGGACAAAAAGGTTGTGACAGCCTGAATGGCTTCCAGCCCGAGGCGGAGCGTCCAGACGGTCATCTGGGCCAGATCATCGGCAATACGCTGATCCGGGTTATCCGCCCGGTTCTGACCATGTTCCAGATGATAATACGCGTCATCAGAAAGGTATTTGCGCAGATAGACCCGGGTATTCCACAGGCGCCAGCGCATGGAGAGCACCTGTGTCATATATTGCTGGATGACTCTCATTCCTGCGCTAAGCGACGTCATCAGAATATAAATGGGCAGTAACGCAATGCAGGCTGCAACACGGTACGCGAACATCGTGTCAAAAAAGGTCTGGTCCCATTTCCCAAACCACACCGCGACCTGAACATCCAGGAAGGATAAGCCGATAATACTGCCCAGAAGGCCCAGCGCCTTCCAGCGATCTTCCGACCGCCAGTAGGGGAGCAGAACCTTCCAGTCAGAAAGAGAATGTGGGAGTGTCGGGGGTTCAGTATGTGCCACGAAGCGTTGCCATGAAACTGCGGGGAGCGGCCGGGAAGTTAAATTGCCAGACGCCGCTGGCACGCTCGTAATAATAGCGGTCTGTCAGGTTATAGGCGTTCAGCTGAAGTTTGAGATGCTTGTTGAACCGGTATCCAATGACGCTGTCGAGCGTCATGTAACCGCCCTGAACTGTCGTGGCATAACTGCCCCGAAGATTACTGTATGCGTCCAGCCCGACGCCAAAGTTCAGTCCCTTCAGACGACCTTGCTGCACATTGTAATGTACCCAGGACTTGAACATGTGATGCGGTGAGAAAACACCCCCGAAGTCTGAAACTTTCGGGTTGGAAACCTTGGTATCCAGATATGTGTATCCGATGGAGACATCCAGTCCCGGCAGGATCTGGCCATCCACCTGCGCTTCCCAGCCTTGCCGGCGGATTGGGCCGGTCGTGATGTAAAAGCTGGTGTGATCCGGGTCCTGTACAGGCTGGTTCACACTCTCCATACGAAACAGGGCTGTCGAGATGTTGAGACGCCCGTGGAAGTACTCGCCTTTAAAACCCGTTTCGACCTGATTGCCCTGCTGCGGCGTCAAACCCTCTCCGTTGAAAGTCAGCCGCCCCACAGAAGGTGTGAAGATGCTGGCATAACTGGCGTACCAGGAGAGGTTGGGCGTGATCTGATACACCGTGCCGAGATAAGGCGTCAGTTGGCCATGAATATTCGCCGTGGTTTTCCATGAGCTTTCCGGAGACGGACTGCCATCCCGCGTCTTTTCGGAAAAGCGTGACACCCGGCCGCCAAGAATCAGCGAAAGATGATGGATCAGCTCAAGGCGTAGCTGACCATAGAACCCCCACTGATAAGCATTGTCGTCTGTGCCTTCAGCCCCGTCCGCCGGGTTATAGGTAATACTGCCTGTGGCAGGCTTCTTTACAACTGCCGTATTGTTAATGCTGACATCAGAGTAGAGCGCGTCTGAATTTACAGCTCCGTAGGCAACATGTGTGTTGTAGGCGTTATAATTAAAGCCCAGCAGCAAATGGTGCGTCCGGTGCAGAAGGCGAAAGCTGCCTGTTGCGTAGATGTCCGCAGATCTGGAGGTGTTCGTACCTCGGTATGGAAAATTTCCAGCGTCCTTGTAGGTCAGGCGCCCTGTCTGGGTATCAATGTTGGTCCACGGCTCATTATAAAGCGTGTTGTAGCTTTGGTCGTAGAATGTCCCACGTGCTGTGACGCTCCAGTCGCCCCAGAGCTTCTGCGTCAACGAGGCGATCGTCTGCTGCGTCATGTAATTGCTGTAGCCCCAGGGTGGCGTGGGGTTCGCATCCCGGCCGCCATACCAGAGCGTCCGCGTGGTCGTGACGGGGAGCCCGTAATAGGGTGCATCAATATTCTGCTTCTGGGCCGCATGAGACACAAGGAATGTGGTGGACGGTGTGATGTCCCATTCCAAAGCGCCATAGGCCTGCCACATCCGATTGTGGGCATACTTGTAGAAGTAATCGTTGTCCTGAAAGACGTCGGCCGTACGGAACCGTAGCGTTTTGGAGCGATTGAGCGGAATGGTCAGATCAACATCGGCGCGATAATTATTAAAGCTACCAACCGAGGCACTTCCGCTTGCAGCAAAATCCTTGCCGGGCTTTTTTGTCACCTGATTGACAACGCCGCCAGCTCCGCCAGCGCCCTGCAACAACCCGGCCGATCCGCGCATAACCTCGATCCTGTCAAACATGGACAGGTCAAAGCTTGCATTGTTCAGCGTTCCAGCAGCGTTCGGTGTATTATCGATGGACGTCGTGAGCTGATAGCCGCGTGAATAGAAATTACTGTTGGCGGTAGAACCGGGAAGAACGCGGATACCGTTAATCTGCCGCATGGCGTCCGTCATCGTCAGCATGTTGGAATCTTCCATACGCTGCTGTGTGATGACAGAAATGGAGTGCGGAATATCCTTCAATGCGACAAGCGTTTTACCCCATGCCTCTACGGCGGGTGCGGTATAGGAGCGTGGCGTTCCATAAACACGCAAATTCTCTGTTCCGCCATCCACGGTCGAGGCCAGATCGGGGCTTTGGGCCACGGGTGCTTCAGCAATAGCGGCTGTAGTTTCCGGAGAAACCATCGGCTTCCCGCAGACCTGCCGTCCCCCCGCATCTTTGTGCTGAATGCGGCAATGAGACATTTTCTGGCGTGTTTTCTCTCCGCGTTCAGCAGCCTGAGCATCAGGAGCGGAGCCCATCAGGACAGTCCCACAAAGAAGGGCAGACCCGGAGACCGAGAACTTCAGGAAACGTCTGGATGCGTCAATGCCGTGATGTGTCATAAAACCTGCCCAGAAAAAATAACTCTGCCGCACAATTTGTTTCGATTTGACAATATAACGCTGCAGCATGACACCCGGACTGGTTTCACAGATTGAACCGGGTGTTGTGTACCGTGCGCCTCTCTGAATGAGAAGGCGACGCGCGTTAGGAAACCAGGTCGAACCCTGTTTCTTCAACAGTTTCGGCCAGCCCCGCAGGAGTTGCCACGTCGGGATCGTACACCACCGTAACCTGTCCGCCAGCCAGTACGACTGTAACCGACGAGACGCCGCTCACGTGTTCCAGCGCCTCGCGCAGACGCTTTGCACATCCTTCGCAGGACATTCCTTCCACTTTGAGATGTGCTGTCTGCGTCATGGTCATTTTCCCTCCGGCTTACTCAGTATCCTTGGAATACTGCGATTCTTTCATACCCCTGTTGGGTATATGTGTTTTCCCTATGCGGTTTTCGGGCGGTTTTGAAATTAAAATCGTTAATATAACGTATTAAATAATGTGTACGGATGGGGGGTATCCAAGAGAAATCCTGTCTTCCTCCTTTTTGTGTGTGCTCTGTGAGTGAAATCTCTCTTCCATTCATTCCCTGCCTGGGTATAGGGTCATTGCAGGAGGCAGGCGGAAGGACATCCAGACGCCTGTGGAAGACAGGGATCTGTGATGCTCAAAACGCATACCCGGACATGGCTTGGCATCATTGCCTGCCTGCTGATGCAGGTGGGACTGATGGCTGGTGCCTTTCCGGCGCATGCAGCATCACGGGCACACGCCATGGCCATGACGCACTGCGCATCCATGTCTCACAAGACGTCTGATGCCTGTGACAAGCACAGTATGCCGGGCCTCGGAACTTCCATTCTCCATGATCATCACCACGCGGGGCATGGACAGGGCTGCTGCCACATCCATTCCGTGTCGGCTGAGCCTCTATTGACGCTTGCGAACACACCCTCGTTGTCGGCGCATCCTGCGATTGCCAGACGCTTTGCCAAAACAGGCCACACATCGCTGTCTGGAACAGACTGGATTCCGACGCCCCCTCCCCCCAAACAGCTGATTTCCTGAAACGACCCGATCCGCAGCTTTGCTGCGGCTGGAGTGTGCATCCGTACGCTCCGGTTTTTCTGCACCGTTTCCCGGTTTTCAGCTGATGCCTAATTCATTCGACCCCATACGCCCCCTGACGCGGCGGCGTTTTGTTACGAGCCTCGGTGCGGGAGCCTGCCTGGGCGCCCTGCCTCACAAAGCACAAGCGAGCACTCGCACGTCTACAGGCCTTCTGCCTTCAACCCCTTCCAATATCTGGGATCTGAAGGTCAACCGAACGCACATTTCTCTCGATGGAAAATCCATGCACGCCCCCAATATTGGTGGAACAGTGCCTGGCCCCATCCTGCGCTGGAAACAGGGCGAAACCGTCACACTGAACGTCTCAAACGCGCTGGATGAAACAACGTCGATCCATTGGCACGGCATCCGCGTCCCGTCCAATATGGATGGCGTGCCGGGCCTGAGCTTTGCGGGCATCCCACCGGGCAAGACTTTCAGCTATCGCTTTCGCCTGCATCAGAGCGGCACATACTGGTATCACAGCCATTCCAACATGCAGGAAGCGATGGGACTGTATGGCGCCATCGTCATTGACCCCATTCGTCCTGATCCGAATACCTGCGACCGGGATTATGTTATCTTTCTGGGAGAATGGACGGATGTCATGCCCCATGACATCGTCAGCAATCTCAAAATGCAGGATGACTATTACGTCTTCCGTCAACGAACAGCCGCGTCCTTTCCCAAAGAAGCCCGTGATACAGGAAGCGCCATGGCCGCTCTGAAGGACCGGCTTGCCTGGTCCCGGATGAACATGGCCGCAACCGATATCGCGGATGTTTCAGGGGCTATCTACACCTATACATTGAACGGCAACGCGCCAGACATGAACTGGAACGGCCTGTTCCGCCCAGGCGAGCGTGTGCGTCTGCGCTTTATCAATGGCGCCACCATGACGCTGTTTGACGTGCGGATTCCGGGTCTCGAAATGCTCGTCGTTCAGGCAGATGGCAACGATGTGGAACCAGTTCCGATTGATGAATTCCGCATCGGCGTGGCGGAGACATATGACGTCATCGTTCAGCCCAAGGAAGACCGGGCCTATACGATCTTTGCTCAAAGCGAAGACCGAACAGGCTTTGCCCGCGGCACACTGGCGCCTCGCTCGGGCATGAGTGCACTGGTTCCGCCCATGGATCCACGCCCCGTCCGCACCATGGTTGATATGGGTATGGGCAACATGAAGCCGGGAGAGAGCATGGACCACATGGCGATGCCCGGAATGGACCACGGCACGGACATGAAGAACATGCCTGGAATGGATATGTCTCACATGGACATGAGCCATATGGGGCATATGTCCATGCCAAAGATGGAAATCGACGATCCTGGGCCGCCGCCGATTAATGTCGAAAACCAGAACGTCGCGATAATGCCGATTGATCGGACAAACAGCCCAGGGGATGGGCTGGAAAACAATGGCCGACGCGTCCTGAATTATGGGCAGCTTCGCGCGACACGACCGGGCGCAGACCGCAGGCCTCCATCACGGGAGATCATCCTGCATCTGACGGGAAACATGGACCGTTATATCTGGGGCTTTAATGGCCGAAAATTCTCAGAGTCCGGACCAATCCGCCTGAAAAAAGGAGAGCGGGTCCGCTTCACACTGATCAATGACACCATGATGGAGCACCCGATCCATCTACATGGCCTGTGGAGTGAACTGGAGAATGGCCAAGGCGATTATCGCCCTTACAAGCACACCATCATTTCACAACCGGGATCTCGCATGAGCTATCTTGTGACGGCAGATATTCCCGGCATGTGGGCCTATCACTGTCATCTGCTCTATCACATGGATCTGGGCATGTTCCGCACCGTGGTGGTGTCATGAAAGCCGCCTGGGCAGCAACCATGCTTCTGGCTGGAACCGGTATGGCTTATGCCGAAGACACCACGCAGTATCACGCCGCGGATGCTCCGGTTCCGGGCGCGGTCACGCATCTTGGCAACATCATGCCCGTGATGATGGACCAGAGCAGCTGGTTCCATGGCATTCTGGAGCAGGCAGAAGGGCGCTATGCCCCCGCCGGCACTGATTTCCGCTGGGACGGTGAAGTCTGGTACGGCACGGATTATGACCGACTCTGGATCAAGTCTGAAGGCACCCTTGAGAAAGGACGCCTGAGCGATGGCCAGCAGGATATTCTCTATAGCCGTGCCATTTCCACATACTGGAACCTTCAGGGCGGCGTGCGTGTTGACTTGGATGACGGCCCGACCCGGACGTGGGGGGCCTTCGGTATTCAAGGGCTGGCCTTATACCAATTCGAGTTTCAGGCCACGGGGTATGTCAGTGATCGTGGGCGCTTTGGTGCCCGCGTCGAAGGATCATACGACTTCCTACTGACCAATCGCCTTATTCTCCAGCCTCAGGCGGAGTTCAATCTCTATACAAAGTCTGATCCAGCCCGGCAGGCAGGCGCAGGACTGTCAGACGTCGATGCAGGGCTCAGGCTTCGTTACGAGCTATGGCGAAAATTCGCGCCTTATGTGGGCGTCACATATTCCGGCCATCTGACACAGGCTCGCAGGATCGTACGGGATCAGGGCGAAAAGCCCGGCTCGGTACGCTTCAGCCTCGGCATCAGAAGCTGGTTTTGATCTTCAATTTTCAGGAGTTCTCATAATGAAAAAAGCTCTTCTCGCTGCTTCCGCCCTTCTGTTCGCCACAGTGGCATATGCTGCCCCCACCCAGACACCCGAGCCAAAGGCGCCTGTGGCCGTAAAGGCAGATCCTCTGGCAGGCCTGACCATGGATCAGCAGATGGAACTCTGCGAACGCCTTGAAACTCTCAAGACGCAGAGCAAACCCTTAACTCCGAAGATGCAGCAGCAGTTCAAGGCCTGTCAGGCGATGAGCATGGACGCTCCTTCTGACACAGCCCCGGACGCGACACAGGACCGCTAAATCCACCGATGGAAAAGAGGAGGCGTCAGCGCATCATCCGGCGCACGACCTGCAAAAGCTCGTCAATCGCCTCTTCGCCCCCGTCCGTCTGCACGGCTTTCCTGACACAACCATTAGCGTGGGTGGACAGGATCTGGATGGAAACACCATCAAGCGCGGATTTGATGGCAGAGATCTGTGTGAGAATATCAACGCAGTAACGGTCATCCTGAACCATGTTCAGGATACCACCAACCTGACCCTCGATCCGACGGATGCGGTTCAGCAGTGCCTTCTTCTGAGGCTGCTCAACGCGCTTTTCACCGGGTGTCTCACTGGTGGCACAATGCACACAGCCATCTGCCGGAATCTCGTCTTCTCTCGTCATACTCTTCATAGGTCACGGCTCCTCTGCGGTCATGCGAAGGCGTTCATAGCATCTCCACGCTCATTCCGACCATTCAGCCCTATCAGACGGGCTCTTTCTGGCGTTCTTGAGGCGGCCCACATGATATCACGCAAGAAAAATCCTGAGGCACACAGTCAATAAGTAAACTGTGGATGCAAATAATTCTCATCTCTCTCTTTTCGCTCCCGCCGGATGAGCCTATCTAGGGAAACGGCCAGCACGCCCAAGGGAGAGCTGGGAGGCACTGGGATAAGAAACTGATGTGGTATCTGAATACACTCTCCAAAGGAGATCATGCCATTATTGATCGGGTCGAAGAGCTGACACTGGCAGACCCCATTTCTGCCCGCCTAGGCGAACTTGGTTTTGTTCCGGGCGAAAGAGTGGAGATTGTGGCGACCGGTCCAATCGGCGCAGACCCTATTGCTGTTAGTCTTGGCACGTCCCGTTTTGCGCTCCGCAAAGGAGAAGCAGCGCGTATTGTTCTGCGCCGCCCAGTCTGACCATCATAATGACGTCTCCCGCCTCGCCGTCTCCTACGACTCATATGTTACAGACTGCCCTTGTTGGAAACCCGAACTGCGGCAAGACTTCGCTTTTCAACCAGTTGACCGGGAGCCGTCAGAAAGTAGCGAACTACGCTGGCGTTACTGTCGAGCGAAAAGAGGGCTTTTTCTCCACGCCGCAAGGTCGCCCAATCCGCGTTCTGGATCTTCCGGGTGCTTACAGTCTGGCCTCTACGAGCCCGGATGAGGATGTCACGCGCGATGTCTGCCTGGGACAACACCGCACTGAAAAACGCCCCGAACTTCTGATCAGCGTTATTTCTGCAACCAACCTTCGGCTGCATCTGCGCTTTCTGCTGGAACTTCGTCAGCTTGAAGTCCCCGTCATCGTTGCGCTCAACATGATGGATGAAGCCAAGCGTAATGGCATGACCATTGATATTGCCGGGCTTGAGCAAGAACTCGGCATGCCGATTGTGCCTGTCATCAGCCTGAACAGGCAGGGTGTTCAGCCTTTATTGGAAGCTTTGGACCGCCCTCTTCCACCCCCGCCAAAAGCGCTTTCCCCGGACGCGGACCTTCATGCCGAAGTCCGACGTCTGCTTCAGGCATATGTTACGAATCGCTCTGCTGGTCATGCCCGGTTAGTCGATCGGCTGGATCGCTGGTTCCTGCATCCTGTCTGGGGCCCGGTCATTCTGCTGGTCGTGCTGTTCGTAATGTTTCAGACAGTTTTTGCATGGGCACAACCTCTCATGGATGCCTTGGAAAGTGGCATTACCATGCTTGGGGAGTTCATTCTCCGGCCACTGCCTGACGGTGTCTTGCGGAGCTTATTGGCTGATGGCGTTATCGCAGGCGCAGGAACAGTCATTGTTTTCCTCCCGCAAATTCTAATTCTCTTCCTGTGGATTCTGGCCTTGGAAGAATCTGGATATCTGCCCCGTGCAGCATTCCTTCTGGACCGCGTCATGGCTTTGGCCGGACTGAGTGGCCGATCTTTCATCCCGCTTCTCTCCAGCTTTGCTTGCGCCATTCCCGGCATTATGGCCGCACGCACCATTCAGAATCCCCGGGATCGGCTGGTCACGATCCTGATTGCTCCACTCATGACGTGCTCCGCCCGTCTGCCAGTTTACACGCTGCTAATTGGCGCATTCATCCCGCACAAAACAGTTCTTGGGATTTTTGGAATTCAGGGTCTGGTTCTGTTTGGGCTCTATGCTTTGGCGATCGTCAGCGGCATCATCGCCGCCCGCATCATGACGCGTGGCGTCAAATCAGAAGAACATCCACTCCTTCTGGAGCTTCCCCCGTATCGGCGCCCTAATCTTAAGAGCCTAGCGCTCGGTCTGTGGCAGCGTGCCGTGATGTTCCTGTCTCGGGTTGGTACGATCATTGTATCGCTAAATGTCCTGCTCTGGGGCCTATCCAGTTTCCCACTTCCCCCCGCCGGCGCAACCGGTGCTGCTATTGACTACAGCCTTGCGGGCCGGATTGGGCACCTGATGCTGCCGATTTTTGCTCCCATCGGTTTCAACTGGCAGATCTGCGTTTCCCTGATTCCCGGCCTCGCTGCACGTGAAGTCGCCGTCAGTGCGCTTGCAACAGTCTATGCACTCGGGGTGAGTGAAGACGCTGCATCCGCAAAGCTTCTGCCGCTTCTTTCAAGCCAATGGAGCATTGCTACCGCTCTCTCGCTGCTGGCGTGGTATGTTTATGCCCCGCAATGCATCTCGACTCTGGCTGTCATGCGACGGGAAACCCAGTCCATGAAAGTCGTTCTGGGAGCAACAGCGTATCTTTTTGGTTTGGCCTATGCCGCAGCCTTCATCGTCTATCACGTCGCCAGGGCTGTCACAGGAGACGCATGATGGTTGAAACAATCGTTGCCATTCTACTGGTCAGTATCGCAGCACTCTATTGGTATGCACGTCTCTTTCCAGTGAGTTGGAGGCGCCTGAAGAATGCGTGCGGGTTACAATCTCACACCCCTGTTGTTATCCCTTCAAAAGGATGCAGCCGTTGCAAAGCTTGCAGCGGAAAAGCAGGGGGATGTCACTGAAGGCGCCTCCCTTGGATTTCAGCAACATTGCTCCATGTTCAAATCTGTGATTTCCAAATCTTTAGACAAACCGAAATTTTGTATTCCCTACAAAACACACGTACAAAACTCTGAAAGTCCCCAGCTCAGAGTAAAAGTTCTTATTCAAATTAAATTTTCTACCGAGCTCAGTCTTTAGTCGGATAAAATCTTATATATTTCCCCTTCTACTTGGCATTACTCTGGCTTTATGAACATTTCCTCTTCCCTTAATATCCGGGAAGCTTCCTCCTGTGGCTCCGACAGCCCAAGGGGATGTCATCCAACACATGATCGGACAAGCCTATTTCCTGAGGCAGGACTGGCATTTGCCTCTCCTTGTTGCAGACCGTCTAGTGGGTCCTGCTGGCCACCAATATCGCCATGACAGACAGCATCCCGCTCGAGGCTCTGTTTCTTAAAGCACTGCATATTTTCTTTCCCGGGATGCAGCAGGGCATAACGTTATTTCTCGCCATAGGGCTGTATTTCAGAGCTGTTCAGCCGCAGGGCTCCTCCACGCCTACGTGGGTTCTGGCAGCGCTAACAAGTTTAACCCTTCTGGTGCATCCTTATCTGATGGTGATGGTAGGAGCGCTTCTGGGTGCAATTCCATTATCCATTTTCTTCAGAGAAAAACGCTGGAAAGCATGTAGACCCAGCGCAGCAGCAACCTTGACGGCTGGAGCAAGCATTCTGCTGGCAGGAAAAGTTTTGGGCTACTGGGGTGGCGCCAGCGGAGGAGGGCTATGGAATCTACTCCATGAACCTGGCATCACCGTTCTGGCCGGCCCGGTCCAGCCTGTTCTTGCAGGCTACACAATCACAAGCTGATGCCACGGGGGGCCAATATGAGGGATATCAGTATCTCGGAGCCGGCCTTCTCTTTCTTCTGGCCATGCTTTTTTGTTGCAAAAAGGGATGGGCTCTTTTCCGTCCAAGCATGATCCGAAATATTGGTCTTTTGCTTGCCTGTCTGGCTCTGACAGTCATTGCTCTCTCCAATAGAATATATTTCTTTCATACTTGGCTCTTCCAGACGCACATCATGGTTCCTGGTGCTGAACAAATGCGCTCATCAGGACGTATGTTTTGGCCAGTCGCTTATGTCATTCTCCTTGGAGCAGTCTGGGGCGCCTGCCCTTCTCAGTCTGGCTGCTATTTTGCAATGGGTCGACACACGCGATTTACGTCAGTCTGACTGCATCGCTGAGGCTCAGTTGCTAAGCCCTCCATTAGCGGCTGATAGTCATTTGTTTGAAATAATGCATGCCTTTGAGCATGTTGAAATTTATCCTCGCCTTGAATGTGATGCCACAAACATTGAAGAAGATATGCCGCTTATCAGAACGCGTCCGTCAACACGATGTATACGGCTCGTTCACTCCCGGAAGGGGCATGCCATCTAGCCCAGGAAAATCCTCATTATCTCGACGATAAAACCCTTATCATTCTTAATGGCCCACACCGCGTGGCAAATGCATCGTCGTGGATTGACCGCACACAGGCTAGTTGCGGAGCAGTGAACACTCTCATCCTCGATAGGTTTTATTACATATATCAACAAAATATTACGTTTATTAGCATATGAATACTATTCATTCATGCTTCTTCTGATGACTACCGGAGTCAACCGATTGGTGGTTCGGGTCTTCGAGTGATTTGTGGTG
>NZ_JOPH01000040.1:0-38005 GCF_002153615.1 Gluconobacter sp. DsW_058 | reverse complement strand
ATGACATACATAACTTTGTACGCAATGGATATTATAAATAATAAATTTAATATTTATTTTTATTTTGAAAAAATATCATTTATAAGGCATATTATCGGAAAAATTTTTTTGAGTCTTAATAAAGTATTTAACAATAGAAGAGGGAAATTTTAAAAATCTACTCTGTTAATAATTAATATTATACTTCGGATTTTATCCAACGCATCCCCGCAATATGCGGGTGTCGCAAGTGCGGGAGCGCGTTAGAAATGACCTTGATAGCTCTTACTGCTTCTTGATCGGCAGGTGATGAAAGTCACGAGAAAACCATGTAAGGCCATGTTCGGCTTCAGGGTTGTTATATATGGACTGAACTTCGCAAAAGAGCACATCATGTGTTCCGGCGCTATGTATCGTTCGTATCACACAATCAAGCGTTACAAGAGCGTCTGACAAAAGCGCAGCACCAGTTTCACCAATTTCCCATGTTCCGTGAGAAAATTTCTGTTGAGCATCAAGAGACCGGCTCGCAAATACGCGTGCCAGATCGCTGTGATTTGGCGACAACACACTAATTCCTACAATACCGTTCTGCAAAAAAGACTGATGCGATCGATTGCTGCGATTCAGGCAGACAAGCACTGTTGGTGGGGTATCGCTGACGCTACTAATAGCTGAAACTGTAAGTCCTTGGCGTCCACCCTGGCCGTCTGTCGTGACCAGAACGACTGGTGCTCCAAGTAGGCTCATTGCCTCACGAAACTCTTCCTGACTAACTTGGGAAGAACTGTGCTCGGGGAGCAACGCGGCGGCAGGGTTATGTGACATGAAAACTACCTTTACTAGCTTTAGGGTTCAGGACGGCATATCTGCCGAGGAAATTGGTAAGCGCCTCACGAGGCACCAGAGAGCCTGCTGCCTATGACACTTCGGCTTTACTCATTGGTCAGAAGCTGCTTGCACAAGTAACTCCGCTAGATCTTGCGCTGCATCGGGCAGGCCGTTTCTCTGAATCAATATGGTCTCGATTTCTGGAACTTCAGGGAGTAATCCGGCAGGAAGAGTAGAAAGCCCCTCCGCAGCAGCAAAGCGACGCGTTCGGCAACTGGCACCCAAGCCGCTCCGGACACCGGCACGCATGGCAGGAAGGTGTGGCGTTTCGAGAACGATGCGATAATCACGGCGGGCCTTCCCTAGGGTCCCAAGCGCGGCATCCCTGAAGCGGCATGGCGGCTCTAACAAAACCAGAGGAATTTCAGGCTGATCCAAAGTGCTGGGATCTCCTATCCAAACCATTTTATCATGCCCGACAATACGCCAGCTTGAGTTAGGTCGATCGCCATGTTGGCCAAGGCACAGGACAATATCCAGCCGGGAGCGGTCAAACATCTCCAGCAACTCCACTGAGCCGCCTACGCGGATTGTCAGACGGCACCGGGGATGTTCCAGTCGAAAACGCGCCAACACATCCGGTAGGAGCGTGTCGGCAAAATCCTGCACCATCCCAACGGTTATCGGCTCAGGATCAGAAACATGCCCAAGTTTATGCATGATGCGGTCATTGAGAGTGAGAAGCTGCCTGGCATATGCCACCAATTCTTCACCCGCAGGCGTCAGAACCAGCTTTCGTCCATCACGTCTGAACAGCTTTTGTTGAAGCACGTCTTCCAAACGCTTCATCTGAAGGCTTAAAGCTGACTGAGTCAGAAAAATGGTTTCGGTCGCCTGAGCCATGGAACCAGCTTCAACAATTGCGACAAAAGAACGCAAAAGCTCAGTCGGAACATTGCGTGCCATGCGCTGGGGCAGAGAAGAGGTGGACATAGCAACACTCCAAGGCGAACAAGACATAAAACTATATTATGTAGTTGTATTTATATTTTTCACTTGAGTCATGACGTACAAAAAAGTGTATATTGTCAATACAACAATATAATATCGTTTTTTAAGGAGGCTGTGACGTGTCTGTGGACTTCATCGGCTTTGTTGGCAGTCGCAATCATTCAGAGATCATTCCGGCTCATGGCCCGGTCATTGATCTTGCTCACGTTGAAGCTGCGGCGAAAACACATGAAGCTGCTGGTTTCGACAGGGTTCTGGTAGCCTTCCATTCAAACTCTCCTGACAGCATTCTGCTTTCACAGCACGTTGCAGCCACGACAGGGCGTCTTGGACTCATGGTCGCGCATCGTCCTGGCTTCACAACTCCCACGCTTGCAGCCCGACAGTTCGCAACTCTCGATCACATCAGCCGTGGACGTGCTGCCGTGCATATCATCACGGGTGGAAGCGATATTGAGCTCCAGGCTGACGGAGACCATACGACCAAAGCTGAGCGTTACGCCCGGACGCACGAATATATAGAAATCCTAAGACAGGAATGGAGCAGTCATTCCCCCTTTGATTATCAGGGCAAATTTTATCGCGTGAATGGCGGTCAATCACGCGTATTGCCTTATCAGGGTCACACCATCCCAATCTATTTTGGCGGTTCTTCAGACGAAGCCATCGCTGTCGCCGGACAGCTAGCAGATGTTTATGCACTTTGGGGAGAAACGTACGAGCAAGTACGGGAAACCATCGCTCGCGTACGCGCTATTGCGGATAAGGCTGGACGGACCATTCGTTTCTCGCTGTCGTTGCGTCCCATCCTGGCAGATACAGAAGAGAAGGCTTGGGCCAAAGTGGACTATATTCTTGCCAAAGCCCGGTCTCTTCAGAACGAGACGGGTTACACCCGGGCCACATGCATTCCAAATGAGGGATCCCGTCGACTCTTAGCCGCCGCTGAGCAAGGGGTGCGGCTGGATAAACGCCTCTGGACCGGCCTCGCCGCTCTGACAGGGGCAAAAGGAAATTCAACCTCCCTTGTCGGAACGCCAGATCAGGTTGCTGATGCGCTTCTTGATTACTATCGCCTGGGAATCTCGACATTTTTAATCCGCGGTTTTGATCCAATCATAGATGCTTTTGAATATGGCCGGGATCTTTTACCCCGAGTGCATGCCTTGATTAAAAAAGAAGACCAGCTCAACGGTGAAAAGGGGATGAAAATCTCAAGAAAATAGACGAAATTATTTCAGTGTTGGAAAATGACTATGACTACCAAATCACAAAATATTAGAAGCTCTGAAAATGGCTTCAGGAAAAGAACTTTCCATTTGCAGCCTCGGATGCCCGCACAAACTTTTGAAGAAGAACGTCTTCATCGAAAACAGCGGTTGGCCGCAACATTTCGATTATTCAGTCGATATGGATTTGATCAAGGCCTGGCTGGCCATGTTACCGCGCGAGATCCGGAATTTCCGGATCGATACTGGATCAACCCCCTCGCTGTCCATTTTTCGCAAATCCGGGTTTCGGATCTTCAATTGGTAGACCACGACGGCAATATCCTGATTGGAGAGCGACCTATCAACACGGCTGGATTCACTATTCATTCTGCGCTTCATCGTGCCAGACCGGACATCATTGCGGCCGCCCACACCCATTCGACATACGGGAAGGCCTTTTCAGCTTTAGGAACCGAGCTTCTTCCGATTACTCAGGATGCCTGCTCGTTTTATGAAGATCATGCAATCTTCAATCCCTTCAGCGGGGTTGTTCTGGATGACGGAGAAGGCGATCGCCTTGCGCGAACTCTGGGCGGCAAAAAAGCCCTCATACTGCAAAACCACGGCCTTCTGACCGCAGGACCTACCGTGGAAGCCGTAGCCTGGTGGTTTTTAGCCATGGATAACGCTGCACACACACAGCTTCTGGCACAGGCTGCTGGCCCTCTAAAACTCATCGCACCAGACATTGCAAAACTGACTGCCGGGCAGGTGGGGAGCGCAGAAGGGGCCTATTACTCGTTTCAGCCCCTGTGGGACTGGATTGTGGCCCTTGAACCTGACCTTTTTGATTGACCCAAACGGTCCCAACGAGCCTAGTTTTGTTTTTTCAGTGCTTCGCGGCCAGCCGCCAGAAGAGCGCTATCTCCCTGAGGCGTATGAATTCGCCCACACAGGACATTCCGATAGTGGCGCTCCAAAGGATTATCTTGGCTCAGACCAGGATTTCCAATGGCTGCCACCGCCTTGCCCACGGCAAGGATGGCGTTTTCAGTGACCGAGTGCTTGGTTAGACCCGCCAGTATGGTGATTTCCATACCTTGCTCTTGGAGATGAAGGGCTTGGTCGATGAGGCCGGCATTAGAAAGGAGCAGTGCGTCGATTTCGCCAAGAAGAGCCTCGAACCGTGGCAAAGTCGCTAGAGACGCCCCTAGATTGGACGGGACGCGCTGGTGCAGGAAGTTAATCAGCCAATTACGGGCCGCCACAGCAATACCATTATACAGCGAAGCAATAAGAATGGCATGCCAACTGGCAATGGCTACATTCGGGCGCCCCTCATTTGACGCAGACGCTGAGAGCAGACCAAGGTATCGCTCTGGAATTTCTACATTATCAAAGATAATCGTATGGCTTCCGGTCGCGCGCATACCCATCTGGTGCCAGCTTTTCTCAATGCGGACACCTCGAAGGTCCAGCGGAACCAAGACAGGACCAACCTTGGGGTCAGTCTCGTCCGTTTTGGCCCAGACAATTCCCCATTGCAGGGCAGTCGATCCTGTTGAGAAGATTTTGCGGCCGCTGATGCACCAGGCTTGTCCGCGCTGACTGACAGTCGTAGCTGGCAAACCGCCTCTGGCAGGCGTTCCTAACTCCGGCTCTACACGCAGAGCATTGATGAGCGCCCCCTCCTGAAGAACACTCTCGAATAACTCCTGTTTGACCTCTTCTGACCACTCGGACGAATGAGCAAAAGCTGCAGTTTGAAGATACTGCATTGCCAGAATAAGGGCAGTTGACGGATCTCCTTGCGCGATCTGTCCGACAATCCTGGTTATCGTTCTCAGTGAGATCTCTTGGCCGCCTGCGCTTCTGGGAAGAGCAAGCGATAAAAAACCCGCATCTTGAAGATCCTGAAGGTTTTCGAGGGAAATGTTGCCACTCCGGTCATACCGCGCAGCCCGCTCTTCGAACAATGGAATGAGCTTTTTGAGAACCTCGTCCATGCCCTCTGAGAGGCAGTGCTCTAAAAATGGCTTGTCACCCATGGGGGGATCTCCGATCTCAGTCTGGCCGAGATTACAACATCTTTGACGGGACACGGAAACCGAGGGCTGAAAATATCTCACACAACACACGCTCTTCTTTCTGGATTATCCCGTTACAAAAGCTGCACACGCCCGCGTGTCGGACAGAAAAGGTCGCGTGACGATCGTCAAGTCCTGTAAAACTCTCACATTTAGAATATTCATCTGACATCTCCGCGCACAGTTGAAACAATCATTGCTTCTTTCGGTTGTGGAGCAAGCCAATGTCAGACACCGTCGTCTTGACCGAGACGCGAAGCGCCATCGAAGTTCCAAAAGGGCCATTGTCGTTTGCAAGCCTTGCGTCTTTGCGGAGATACGCGTCCCCCGTTTTTTTGGTCTGTTGCTGGCAGGCAGCGTGCTCCTCAGGTTTCTTGTCAACGCGACTTGTCTCATCTCCTGCACAGATAGCTGTCACAGGGTGGGCGCTCACCCTTGACGGAACGTTGCCATATAATCTTGGTATCTCCCTTCTGCGGGCTGCCAGCGGGTTAGCACTAGCTCTCACCTTAGGCGTCTTGCTGGCTCTTCTCTCAGGCCTGTCCAAAGTAGGTGAGGACATTGTCGATGCGCCCCTACAAATATTACGTACCCTTCCTGCGCTGGCGCTGGTTCCGTTATTCATCCTGTGGTTTGGAATTGGTGAAACGCCTAAAATTCTGCTCGTCGCGCTAGGCGCCATATTTCCGATCTATCTGAATTTTCACAGTGGAATCCGCTCCATTGACCCTAAACTTCTGGAGATGGGGTCCACACTAGGCCTGTCACGCTGGCAAACAATCAGGGACATTTTTCTACCGGGAGCGCTACCAGATTTCCTGACAGGCGTGCGGTACGCCGTAGGGGTTTCCTGGATGATGCTTGTAGTTGCAGAGCAGGTGAATGCCGAAAGCGGGATTGGCCATATGATGATGGATGCGCAGGACTTCATGCGCACGGATATCATTCTGGTCGGACTTCTCGTCTACGGGATCCTCGGTCTTCTGTCAGATCAAATTATCCGCTTTCTGGAAGCCATATTCTTGGCCTGGCGCCCCAGCAAAGAAAAGAAGCACACGACATGACTGCTTTGAAAACTGCTCCACAAGAGGCAGCAGTTAGCATCCAACAACTGACAAAGCGCTTCGACGGCGGCCATCCCGTGTTGGACAGACTCAATCTGGCCATAGCTCCAGGTGAATTCGTAGCGTTGCTCGGACATAGCGGCTCAGGAAAATCAACTCTCCTGAGAACACTTGCAGGACTTGATCCAGTGACAGAGGGCATTGTGACCAGACCACAACGCGTTTCGGTCGTTTTCCAGGAATCCCGGCTGCTGCCTTGGAAAAAAGTCTGGAAAAATATTGTTCTAGGCCAAGAAGACGCGGGTACCAGGCAGCGCGCAGAAGTCGTTCTGGAAGAAGTGGGACTGTCACATCGAACCAATGCATGGCCTGCGACCCTTTCCGGTGGTGAAGCGCAGCGGGCTGCCCTAGCCAGGGCACTTGTGCGGGAACCTACCTTTCTCATACTGGATGAACCCTTTGCGGCGCTTGACGCACTCACACGTCTGAAAATGCAGCAATTGGTCGCCGACCTCTGGAAGAAACATGGCTGCGCTGTTCTTCTTGTCACACATGATGTGGATGAGGCACTGCTACTTGCAGATCGAGCCGTTGTGCTCGAACAAGGGCAGATCCGGGTCGATCTTCCAATCCCTCTTTCACGGCCGAGAAAACACTCCGATGGTGATTTTGAGGCTCTCCGGACAACCTTGCTCAATGCGCTGGGTGTTCATGACGCATGAGCATTTCTTTTAAAAAGGCTATATTTATGACGACCGCTCCTGAGCGCACCGCTCATTCTTCTGTCGAACCGCTCATCCTTAATCGCTGGTCTCCGAGGTCTTTTAGTTCGGTAGATATTGATCCTCAGGATCTTCTGGCCTTTCTCGATGCAGGACGGTGGGCACCTTCAGCGTATAATAGTCAGCCGTGGCGTTTCATTTATACTCGGCGCAACACGCCAGAATGGGACCGTTTTCTATCGTGGTTAATCCCATTTAACCGGTCATGGGCAGAAAACGCATCGGCTATCGTGTTTGTCGCATCCAGAACGATTACCATCTCAAGTCGAACTGGCGAGCCATCTCCTCTGACGACGCACGCATTTGATGCCGGCGCGGCTTCTGTCCTTGTTCAGTTACAAGCATCTCAAGCAGGGTGGGCTGTTCATCCTATCAGTGGCTTTGATCATGATCTCGCCCATGCAGGCCTGGAATTACCGGAAGACTATCAGCTTCATGCAGCATTGGTCATTGGAAAGCAGGCGAATGGGGAGAACCTCTCAGAGGAGCTGCGGAAACGTGAGCAGCCCTCCAGTCGGGCCAGTCTTAACGAACTGGCGTTTGAAGGGCATTTCAACGCGTCGGAAACATCTGAAGACTGATCAAGTTGGGTTACCTCTCGCGAGGGGTATTTTGCTAGTAAGCCGCATCAGTCTCTTATAGCTTAAAAATTATTATGCTTTTCTATATTAATTAGAAAGGCATAATCATAGAGACAGCCCAAATAATAATTTATTATATAAAATAAATATAGATAGTAATATAAATTTACGCATAGAATTTATTTTATATAACTAATAATGATTAATTAAAATTACTCTTCAAACTAATTTATCAATCTCATAAATTTGTTTTCTCGAGGTTTTCCTGAAAATATATTCCCTCTTGTGTCAAAAAAATTCAGTAACAAGGAGCCAAAGGCCGAATCGGTTTACAATCGTAATTAATAGGTATTAGAAAGGTATTATTCATGGTTTGCCTATGACGTGCTGAGGCTTGGGAGAGAGAACGATGCGTTATCGTAAGGTTCTTATGCTGGGGGTAGGGTGTGCCGTTTGGGCAACGGCTTCCGTAGAGGCAAAATCTACGTCGCAGGCTGCATCCGAAAATAAAAAAGAAAAATCCATTTCCGCTTCGGGTGACGCTGAAGAAGTAAAGGTAACGGCGAAAAATGCTCCCGATGGAGCGAGCGGGCATTCGGCAGGAGCGGGTATGATGCCTGTTCAGACTGTACCCAAGGCCCGGAGTGCCTTTACTCGAGACTTTATTGCGCATCAGCCGCCGACGCAGAATACCGCATCCATGATTGCCAGCATGCCTGGTGTGGCCGTCGGGCGAAATGATCCACTCGGACTTGATGATCAACGCATCAACCTTACGGTTCGAGGGATGGCACAAACTGAAATTGGCTATCTGATGGACGGAATTCCTGCTGCGGACCCGTCGAATTACAAGCTTTACACAACGCAGAACGTAGATAACGAAAACCTGGCTCGCGTAGACCTGACGCAAGGCTCAGCTTCACCTACATCTCCCCTGTATAATGCTGTCGGTGGTGAACTGACACAGACTCTGCGAACACCTTCAGATCATGCTGGGGGCTATGCAGACTTCAGCGGTGGGTCCTACAGTCTCGACCGTGAATTTTTTCGGATAGATACCGGAGAAATCGGGCATACCGGCATCCGATCCTATGCATCTTTTTCCCATACGCATGCAGAAGACTGGCGCGGTCCGGGCTACACAACCCGCTATCATATGGACAACAAGACCGTAAAAGAGTGGGGACATAGCGGAGCGGAACTACTGGTTTCATACAACACCACAACCAGTTTCTATCCGCGCTTCCCGACACTGACTCAGTGGAAGCAGTATGGTACCAATTTTAACTGGGAAAAGGACTATATCCCAGGTAGCGCCAATTATTACCGTTTCCAGCAGAACGTCCGAAACGCCATTACGATCGGCGCTCCGATGCGTTTTGACTTGGGACATCAACTAACTGCTCACCTGACCCCTTATTACATGCATTCCGATGGGTATGGAGACGTCGGTAGCAGTCTGAGCAATACTGGCAGCTATTACGGAAACATTCCAGCCGGGAACCTGAACGTATCCCCATCCTATAACGGCTCTTTCCCCGTTTCAATTACGGACACGTTCAAAGAAAACAATGCCGGGCTCAATGCCTCGTTGTCATGGAAACATGGTCACAATACTCTAACGGTCGGGTACTGGTACGCATATTTTGCGCAGCCCGAAGCTGCAACATATGCTGCGGCGGATGCGAACGGTAGTATCGCCAGCATGTCTGGAAAATACCCGGTTGTTTCTGCGGCGGGAGACGTGCTGCACAGTTACAATATCAACTTCATGCAGCAGACAAATACGGCGTACATTGTCGATGAATATAGTGCGCTAAATGACCGCTTAAAGCTTTCTGCCGCATTCAAAGAAAGCATGATTACAAGACAACTCACACAAATCATGCCTGGGCTACCGTCATACAGAAATGGCAATAGCGACGCCGTGCCGCTTCCTCAAGTGATGGCAAGTTATCAGATCACACCGAATGACCAAATTTTCGTTAACGGAACAACTGGCTTTGCCGAACCTGCCGGTTGGCCGAGCTACGCTGATTTTATCAGCGTCGCCACTGGCAAACAAACGCGTGGCCATGCACAAAATCTAAAGCCGGAGTACGCAATTTCTGAAGAGCTTGGATATCGCCACCATGGCTTCTTAAACGTCAATATTGCCCTATTTAATTATAATTTTACAAACCGTCAGGTTTCTACGACAGAAGTCGTGGGCGGAACGCGAGTGAGTTCATCCATTAATGGCGGCGGTCAAACATCGCGCGGAGCAACTATTGAACTGGGATTGAAGCCTTGGCATCATTTCAGCCCCTACATCTCAGGCCAGTATATCCACGCAACGATCGATAATAACTTGAGAGCATCCAGCGGTGATTATCTGAGAACTAAGGAAAAACTGGCTGTTAATACGCCGGAATTCACAGCATCCGTCGGAATTTTGTATGACAATGGCAGCGCCTTTGGTGGCCTTTTGTTCAACTATGTTGGAAGTCAATACTCCACATTTATGAACGATGAGAAGATGCCAGCATATGAAACTCTGAATATGAATTTTGGCTACAGATTTCAGTCTGTTGGTTTCCTGCATCGCCCGCAGATTCAGCTAAATTTGGTTAATCTTGGGCTTGGTAACAAGGGTTACCTCTCTTCGACGTATTCTGTTGCAACGAACGCTCATGCCACGACGGGCGTGTATGGCACAGCGATCGCCGCCAGCGCACCAACTTACAACGTCGCAGGCGGATTTGCAGGAATTGTCTCGGTCTCCTCTGGATTTTGAGACACACGAAAAAATGAGCGCTCGGGAAATGTTCAGGACTATCCCAAGCGCTCATCGATCGCATGAGCAATTTTAAACAGAGATCTAAAGTAGAGCTTGAATGCGTGTTTCCATATCTGAGGCGAAGGGCAGGAGCGAGTTATCAGGTATTTTTTTGGTATTATTAAGGTTCTATGGCAGTTGAGGTTTACGAGGAAACATTCATGCAGTTTGCCGACATTGCTGTAATCTGTGCGTATTTCATTGCACTGCCTGTGCTGGCGATCACGCTTTCACGTCGAAAGAAGTCATCAGGAGATTTCCTCTCAGCCGCTCATGACCTGCCGTGGTGGGCGATCTGCCTGTCTTTGGTTGCTACCGAGACCTCAACCCTGACATTCATCAGCATTCCGGGAGTAAGTTATGGAAGCGGTATGGTATTTCTGGGGCTCGCAGCAGGATATTTTATTGGCCGTTTAATCGTGACCATATGGTTTTTACCGCTGTATGCACAAGGGCGCATGACGAGTGCTTACCAGTATCTGGGCCATCGCTTCGGTCCTGGATTGCAGCGAGCCGCGTCAGCCGCATTCCTGATAACGCGACTGCTTGCGGAAGGCGTTCGTTTATCGGCAGGGCTTATCCCAATCATGTGGATGCTTGATCATGAAGGGATCAGCATAAACCGCGCCTTAGTCATGGGCATCATTATGGTATTTACACTGACTTATACGATGATGGGTGGTCTTCGCGCGGTCGTGTGGTCTGATACTATTCAGCTGTGCATTTATCTTTTTGGCGCAGTCATCTGTGTTGTACTGCTGAATAACGAGATCTCTCCTAAAGGTTGGTCCAGTGCCTGGAGATCAGGGCATCTGGCACCTTTCCATCATATGACTATGGGCAACCTGGTGTCTGATCCTTTTACGCTGTTAGCCGCGTTAGTCGGAGGGGCTATTCTCTCAGTTGCCTCTCACGGAACTGACCAACTCATGGTTCAGCGCCTTCTGGCTGCACGAAGCTTGAGAGATGCGCGCTTTGCATTGATGGGAAGTGCTTTTGTTATCGCGTTTTTGTTTGGGATCCTGTCCCTAATCGGCGTGCAGCTCTGGATACGCAATGGAGGCACCTCTGTCGTGTCTCTGGGGCTGCATTCTCCTGACGACCTTTTCCCGACTTTTATTGTTTCAGGACTACCGGCAGGCTTGGGCGGATTGCTCCTGGCAGGTGTATTAAGCGCAACGATGGGTTCGCTATCATCTACACTGAACGCAATGGCAAGTG
The DNA here is from genome assembly GCF_002153615.1 of Gluconobacter sp. DsW_058. Classification (NCBI taxonomy): domain Bacteria; kingdom Pseudomonadati; phylum Pseudomonadota; class Alphaproteobacteria; order Acetobacterales; family Acetobacteraceae; genus Gluconobacter; species Gluconobacter sp. DsW_058. The sequence goes on along the minus strand of NZ_JOPH01000040.1, from coordinate 26,420 downwards.
CCGTTTTAACGGATTTTGGCCCTTTACCTGCACGTGTCCTTCAGACGTGCCAAACACGCTTAAATTTAGGGCAGGGTAAGCTGTTCGCACCGCGGGTCCTAACGTTGGTGTGCAGCCTTGCCCTTGTCTTGACTGCGCTGTGGTTCACAGGAAGCCGACAATCAGCGGTCATTCTGGGCTTAACAGTCGCAGGATGGTCTTATGGGCCAACACTAGGCACGTTCCTGTTTGGAATGCTGTATCCATCAGCATGCTTGAAAGATGCGTTAACGGGATTTTCTGTTTCTCTGGCAGGCATGGCCGTCATGATGGGGGCATTACAGTATTATAGCTGGCACGTGGCTTTTCCCTGGTTAGTGCCGTTAGGAATTACCTTGATGGTCATATCGGGATCTATTTCAATAATGTTCACAAAAGGCGGGCTCCAACACTTTCCGTCTGCCCCCGACACTTCAAAGGACTGACAATCATGGCCATCAAGGACCCCAATAACCTTTCAAAGGTTTCTTCTGGCACGGAATCTCAGGACCCCCGTTATGTCGACGTTGACCTTTGGCCGGCTACCTCCATTCTGGACGCACTTGCGGAAGCCCAGATGTCCGCAACAGCAGTTGTTAAAACGTCTGTCCCGCAAATTGCAAAAATCGTAGCTGCAGCACTCCCTCGGTTACGGGCAGGAGGGCGCCTTTTTTACGTGGGTGCCGGTACGTCTGGGCGTGTCGGGCTTCAGGACGGTGTAGAACTTACACCTACGTTTGGGTGGGAGCCTGAGCGTCTGGTTCTCATGCTGGCCGGAGGGACCAAAGCACTTTTCGAAGCTGTGGAGGGCGCGGAAGACCGCGAGGATACGGCTCGTGCCGAGATATTGTCTCATACTCCAGGGCCGAATGATGTTGTCCTAGGGATCGCAGCAAGTGGTGCAACACCCTACACGTGTGCCGCGATTGCAGCCGCCAGAGAAATGGGCTCGCTGACTGTCGGCATAAGCTCCAATCCGGCCGGTCGACTTCTCAGTGAGGCAGAGATGGGTCTCAGTATCGTCACGGGTCCCGAAGTTATTGCCGGATCAACGCGTTTGAAGGCAGGAACGGCACAAAAAGCAGCTCTAAATCTTCTGTCCACTACGCTCATGATTCAGATGGGTCATTGCTACCGGGGGCAGATGGTGGACATGCGCGTCGTCAATGCAAAACTGGAAAGACGAGCAGCACAAATGGTGCACTTGTTAGCGGGCGGAACCTCAGCGGAAGTCGCTGATGCGCTTGCAGTGAGTGGTCAAAACGTCAAGAGAGCCGTGCTCGTTCGGTCCGGTCTGACAATTGACGACGCCGAAAGTGCTCTTGTTGCCCACGAAGGCAATTTGCGCGCTGTCCTTATGTCCCGCCAGGAACACGAGTAATTTTCATGCACGTGATGAGTTCGCAAAAGCTGTTCGCTGCACTGACTCCTGATCCCGCAGACCGCAAGCCTCTCTACTTGCAACTTGCTGAGCAGCTAAGGGAATTGATTGAGAGTGGAGCCCTTAAGGGTGGCGATGCTGTTCCGCCGGAGCGGGAAATTGCAGAGTTCACCGGTGTTTCACGAGTGACAGTCCGCAAATCGTTAGAGCAGTTGGTAAATGCCGGACTTCTAACTCAACGACCGGGCGCCGGAACCTTTGTCACCCGACGTATCCAGCAGCCGCTGTCTGCTTTGATGGGCTTTTCCGAAGATATGCGGGCGCGGGGCTATGAACCCGGCTCAATCTGGCTAGGCAAACGCATGGCTGGAGCCAGCCCGGACGAAGCAATGGCAATGGGTATGGCCCCGGGCGCACCCGTGCTTCGCCTCAAGCGGATCAGAACCGCAGATGGGGAACCTCTGGCCATCGAGACTGCCGTTATTTCTCGCAGGGATCTGGCATCTCCCGAGTTGGTCAAAGATTCATTTTATGAGGCGTTGAAAGAGCGAGGCCTGTTGCCAGTCAGAGCGCTTCAGCGCATTCGTGCCCGAATGGCGACTACTCAAGAGGCAGAGCTCCTCCACCTTGTGCAGCCAAGTGCCATTCTTGAAATTGAGCGCAGATCTTTTTTGGCAGATGGACGAATACTTGAGGTGACATTCTCATGCTATCGCGCCGATCTCTATGACTTTGTCGTGGAACTCCGAACATCAGCAGAGCGTGACTAACCCTGTGGTCCATCAGGAGATAAAAGCAGGATGACAAGTCCCGATCCCTCATCGTCCAAACGTAACCCGACGGTTACAAGTCGGCGCATTTTTCTGACGGGCACCGCAACATTGGTCTGTGGCGGTCTGTCTGCTTGTGCTCGATCTTCAGACGACAGGTTCTTGCGAGTAGATACCGTAGCGCAGCGAGCAGTCCGGAAAGGTGAGGTACCGGGGATTGTTCTTGCAGTCGGGCATCAGGGGCAGATTGTACATCGTTACGTTTGCGGCAACCGAGCATTGGTTCCGGATCGAGAAACGATGACCTGGGATACGCGCTTTGATATGGCGTCTTTGACCAAGCCTACCATGACAGCGTTGTCTATTATGCAACTTGTCGAACGGGGTCAGGTGGATCTGGACGAACCTGTCAGCCGTTATTTACCCGCCTTTGCCGCGAATGGGAAAGCGCCTGTCACGATACGCCTGCTCCTGACGCACTATTCCGGCTTGCCACCGGACCTGTCTTTGGACGATGCGTGGTATGGTAAAGCCGAAGCCGTTCGTCGTGCGATGACTTCTTCGCTGGCCAATCCCCCAGCCGAAAAATTTGTTTACAGTGATATCAACTTCATCACGCTGGGACTTGTGGTCGAGAAAGTCAGCGGGCTTTCTCTGAACACATACGTTCAAAAAGAAATTCTGGGTCCTTTGAGGATGACGGAATCCGGCTATCTGCCTGATCCATCACTCAAAATGATCATCGCTCCAACACAATATGATGAACACGGCATGATGCTTCGTGGCGTGGTACACGACCCCACTGCGCGCCGTATGGGCGGAGTGGCCGGGCACGCAGGTCTCTTCTCAGACGCTCATGACATGTGCCTGTACGCACAAGCATTGCTGGATCGGATTGCGGGCAGGCCGAGTGCATTTCCACTCCGGCGGGAAACTCTGCAACAGATGATCTCCCCACAACAACCACAAGGAAAAACAGAACTTCGTGGCTTTGGATGGGATATTGCGACGCATTACTCCTCGCCCAGAGGCAGCTCTTTCTCTGATACGTCTTTCGGTCACACAGGTTTCACTGGAACGTCGCTTTGGATCGACCCGGCCAGTGATTCATACGTCTTAATCTTAACCAACAGGGTCCACCCGAATGGGAGCGGGAATGTCTCTCAACTTCGATACGATATTGCCACGGAAGCCGCGCATGCACTCGGTCTCTACAACAGGGCCTAAAGCATACAATGAGCACTGAAACGACTGCTGCACGACATGTCTGATTGGATTGATCCGTGACCTGTTCCAGCATCGCGGCAATAGATGGCGGAGGCACCAAAACATTGCTTGTCGTTCTCAACCGAGACGGCACTCTAGGCCCTGTTATAAGAGCTCCTGGCTCCAACCCATTCGATCAAGTCGACTGGCAGTCCATCCTGATATCCTTGATGTCCCGTCTTCCCTCAACCACGAAAACCCTCTCTCTTGGGCTCGCGGACTACGGGGAGATGCGGCCATCCGGCCGAAAACAAAAAGACGTCGTGGCAGCAAATTTCCCGCATATTTTCAATATTACCAATGACGTGGATATTGCCTGTACCGGAGCCTTTGCCGGGCATGGCGGCGTTCTTCTGCTGGCAGGAACAGGCTCTGTCGCGTGGGTCGTCAATGGCAAAGGCGAACAGGACCGTGTTGGCGGATGGGGAAGTCTGTTTGGCGATGAAGGCAGTGCGTTCTGGATTGGCCGACAGGCGCTGTCATTACTGGCGATGCTGTTAGATGGCCGCAATCAGAAAGATTGGGCATTCCTCGAACCGTTTGCTGACGTTCTTGGGTTATCTTCTAACGCGCATTCTTATGATGCGGGGCTAATGGAATGATACAGCCACCTCGAAAATCCTCGTGCATCAGTGGCATCGCTGGCAAAAACGGTTTCAGATATGGCTGAGCAGGGCATTATTCTAGCTCAGCGTATAATGGTTGAAGCCGCAGCTCTTCTAGGGGCTCACATCACTGCTGCGAGGCGTAAATTTCCAGATACATCTCTTCCCTGGAGCTACGCTGGTGGAGCTCTTCAAAGTCGTATCCTTCGAGAGACACTAGCCGCTCATCACGGTGATCCCCTGGTGCCCCGTCTGCCACCAGTAGGTGGGGCTTTGCTCAATGCCGCTCAAATGGCCGGATGGAATCCCGATGAACGCTGGATCTGTAAAACAGCTGAAACCTTACGGTTAGCGGGCATCAGCTCATGAAACGAAAACAGAAGCCGGGCTGAGTATGCGGTATCTCAGCACAATATGGCAAAATCCCATGATTTAAGGAGCCTGTCGCCATGTTGCTCAGGGGCATGGTAAGGAACGAGTATCATGAGCAATCAAACTCCTACGACCGCCTCCGGCCACGCTGATCGCCCTGACAGCGCTAACACGCTCTCCGCATTTCTGACGCTCAGCATGGCTGTAGCTGCCGGCGTTGCCGTTGCGAACATCTATTATAATCAGCCCATGCTTGGCATCATGAAGCGCGACCTGCCAGGTTCGACCACAAACATGATCCCAACCGGCACTCAACTTGGTTATGCCGCGGGACTGTTTCTTCTTGTTCCTGTCGGGGATCTTCTGGAGCGCAAACGGCTGATTGTTCTTCAGTTTGTTCTGCTCGCGCTTGCTCTTGCCGCTGCGGCAATTGCACCCAACGCAGCCCTCCTGCTTGTGGCATCTGTCGCGGTTGGTGCACTCGCAACTGTTGCACAGCTTATTGTTCCTTTTGCCGCGCATCTTTCGTCTCCGGAAAGACGCGGCCACACTGTCGGCATTGTTATGGCAGGGCTCCTGTGCGGCATTCTTCTAAGTCGGACCTTGGCCGGTGTCGTCTCTACATATGCCGGGTGGCGCGAGATGTTCTGGCTCGGTGCTCCGATCGCGCTGGGCACAGGTGCCTTATTGGCGTGGGTTCTTCCCACCAGTAAGCCGAACTCGAAGATGCATTATGGGCAATTACTTGCGTCCCTTGCAGGCCTTTGGAAAGAGTTTCCACAGTTACGCCTCGCAGCAGTCACTCAAAGTCTCCTGTTTGGAGCCTTCAGCGTCTTCTGGACGATCCTCGCCCTTCACCTGCAAGAGCCCAAGTTTGGATTAGGGGCGGGCGCTGCCGGTCTGTTTGGCATTGTCGGAGCCGTTGGCATTCTTGCGGCCCCGATTGCCGGAAAAATTGCAGATCAACACGGCCCTCATAAAATGATTATTCTTGGGGCCATGTTGACACTTCTGTCATGGGGCATTTTCGGTCTCTGGAATTCGCTTCCAGGTCTGATCGCTGGGGTGATCGTTCTGGATTTTGCAATTCAGGGCGCGCTCGTGTCGCATCAGCATGTCGTTTATGCCCTGCGGCCTGAAGCGCGAGCACGCCTGAATACCATTTTTATGGGAACAATGTTTCTTGGCGGAGCTCTTGGCTCCGCCGCGACGATGATGGTTTGGCCCACATTCGGCTGGACTGGAATTGTCCTTCTTGGTGCGGGACTGGCACTTTCGGCTACTTTGCTCCAACTGCGCAATTGGAACAATTCATAAGACCGGGCACATCATCAGAGCAAAACTGTTTTCTCTCATGAATCCAGAGTGGCTTCTGGAAGCACAAATCCCAAGACTTTTGAAAGGTGTTCACGGTAGCGCCGTATGACGTTATCGACGGCAGGGACTTTGATGACGTCCGTTGCCAGATAAGTAGAGAGAGAACTCATCCCCAAAAACTGGTTTGCCTTGTGAAAAGGAAAGTAAACAGCATCCACCCCTTTACCTTCAAAGAACTGGGCCGGATCTTCAAAGGCTTCTTCCGGTGCATTCCATGTCAAGGAGAGCATATAATGCTTTCCTTGAATCAGGCCACCTGAACCATATTTCTGATTGGAATTGGAGCGGCTTCGTCCGTCGCTGGCGTACAGGGAGCCATGACCAGCCGTGAAAACTTCATCGATATACTTCTTGACGATCCACGGCGCGCCCATCCACCAGCCGGGCATCTGATAAATGATCAGATCGGCCCAGAGGAAATTCTCGACTTCGCTCTGCACATCATAGCCTGCATCAATTTTGGTCTGACGAATAGCGAACCCAGCGTTTTTTAAAGTCTGGTAAGCAACCTCATGGAGCGTGTCATTGAGACGGCCCTGAGAGTGGCCGAATGCTTTCGAACCATTCAGAAGAAGAATATTTTTCATCAAAGTTATCCTGAAAACCTGAATACTATGGGAATTTACTGGAAACGGGCCTTACGTCGCCTGTTCCAGAATTGTCTTTGCGTGATTTAGGGCGGATGCATAAGCAGAGCGATAACGCGTTTCTGCTTCTGAGCTGCTTATTCCAACCGGGCTAAACTGGCTCCCCCAACTTATACAACAGCGTTCAGGGGAAAGGGGTGTAACTGTGACCTTCCCGAGGTAGTCTTCGACCGGATCCGGTCCCTCGATGTAGGCATAAGTGTAAGTGCGTTTGCGCTGATCGAAACTGACCAAGCGCTCTACAATCACAGACCCGTCTTTGGCCGTCAGTCGCCGAACGCGACCTCCGTCTTCCAGGAAGCTCCTGATAATCATTGGGATCCAGAGGGGAAGATTATCGAAGCCGCCTAACAGGCTCCACGCCTTATCGGCACTCACCGCCACATCTACATCGCTGCTTGCTTCAATCATCTTTTGATCTCCATGGCTCACCGATCGGGAGAAAGCATGCCGTTCATAAGATAGAGCATGAGGTCTCGCTTCGGCTCGGTTACATCAGATGTGCAGTATGCAGTCCTCAATCTTGTGCGATAATATCCTGTCTATGCATATGAATTATGAACAGAATTCACAGATGAAACCTAACCGTGAAAGTTCAGCTTTCTTATGATGCTAGGCTTTGGTCATCCGTCATACCCATGTCTCTTCCTCACAAAGAGCAGAACGCAGCGAATGGCTGATCCTCAGACCAGTAAATGATAAGCTAAAATTCGTTGAACAGCCCAGAACAGGCCAATTGCTGCGATAAGAAGCGACGCAGGGATCGCAATTCGTCTTCTGAACCACGGACGGTTTCTGAAAACGCCTACGGCCAGTGTTGCGAGGAGAATGATAAATAGCTGTCCCGCATCAACGCCAAAGTTGAAGCCTATGAGAGCCGCAATGAAGTCACGATGAGGGAAGGGCACTTCACTCAGGCTGCTGGCAAACCCAAAGCCGTGAATCAGCCCGAAAGCAAAAACAACCAACAGACGTATTCGTCCCAGTTTTGGACTAAATACATTTTCCAGACCTATGAACGAAATCGACAGAGCGATTGCTGGCTCTACAAAACGGCTTGGAAGATCAAAAATTCCATAGGTTGAGAGAAACAATGTGGTGGCATGGGCAATTGTGAAGACCGTTGTTTGGGACAGCAGCTTGCGCCAGCTAATTCCAAGAAAGAAAAGCCCTAAGACAAACAGGATATGGTCTGTCCCTTCCGGGACGATATGCTTGAACCCAAACTTCAGATAAACCGGAAGCTGTTGCCACCATGACAGCGTGTCTGGATCAAAACTTGCAGGCTGATCGACATGACCAGTTGGAAGCTTCCCCCTATAGTCAAAGGTAACGCTCTCATGCTGCCCGGCATCGAGCCATCGCGTTTGTGTAAAATGGCGCTCAGGAAGCTGAACCGTATAGGCTACTGGGTAATCAATCTGCGCCCCCAGCGGAATACGCAGCTGTAACGGGCCACTATTGGCAGGAAGCGGTATCACGAACTGGAAATGAGCAGGTTTGTCTGCTGCCAGATCCATATACTCATCCCGGCTCTTGCTAGAAAAATTGTAGGTCACAAGAGTGGCGTGAAGTGGAGAATGACCCGAGAAAAGCGGTAGGGCCTTAGTGATTTCCTGGGCGATAGATCTGACTTCAGCCTCATGTTGTGAGCCGCGCCCAGTCGCCAGCACATAATATCTGGCAGGGTCACCCATAAGAACTGTCAGATCCATATCGATCATGACCGTCGCCGTGTCGGGCCGATCCAGCGAGACCAAGACTCTCGTCATGGATTCCGGATCGGCTAACGCAGGAAAATTAACTAGAAATAAAAACGCAAAAACAATAACTTGAATGGATATTCTTACATTTCTATTAACGTGGAAGAAGTTCTGGGAAACAGCCTTCATACCTTACCAGACCGTCGGCATCGTCTGCCCCGTCTGGAGAAGAACCAGCCCGCTTGGATTGCCCGGGTATGGAACGACCAGGCGCCATGTGAATGGGCTGCATGTGATCATCGAAATCAGAAGTCTCCGCGGATAACCGGGCGCTCCTATCCATTCGAGCCCGTCAGCTTTAGCATAGACATTTTCCATGCTCGCAGCGGCATCCTGCACGGGACGGCTGGTCATCAGACCTGCGATCTCCAACTGCATTTCGGCGAGAACCTTACCGTGGCTGACCATCACGATCCCACCTTTGAGCTCGGCGATACGATTGACCGCGAGCGCCATTGCCTCGTCGCTGGTTCCCATGACCGTAATGTTATGAAGATCGTGGGAAACAGACGTAGCGATGGCACTATCGGGCGTTTTAGGACCATTGCCCGTCCAGAACATCTTGCCCAGCCGAGCCTGGCCCATGTACCGATCTACTGTTGCAACTTTGATGATATCATGTGCGACATCGCGTTGAACGATCCCGTTCACCACAGAGAGCATTGCTGTTTTCTGAACGGGATCAGTGTAAAATGGGGCCTGAATGGCCGCCGTAACCTGGGTCGTTTTTCCCTTGGGTGCCAGAATCTCAAAGTCTTTTGCCGTCAGTTTTCTACCGATGTGGATCGTATCGGATGCCCATGTCGGCCATATAATTTTAGGCACTTGAAGCAAGTATTTCCCATCCTGGGCCGCCAGCTTTCCATTCGCAAAAACATACTTGATCTTCACGTCCGGTACAGAAGATAGCAAGACAACGTCAGCATACCGACCCGGTGTAATAGACCCGACAATCTGATCCATATGACCATGCTGGGCCGGATAAAGGCTACCCATTGCGTATGACGCCTCAATGGGCGCACCCATCTTGATTGCAAGACGGATGTGATAATCCATAGTTCCTTGCTTCAGCGTATCCGCGACATTCCTGTCGTCTGTTACAAGCGCAATATTATTCCAGTTTTTCAGCCCTTTACGCACAAAGTAAGGGACGGCCCGCTCAATATTGTCATCACGGAGCTGCAAGAAGAGGCCATGCTGTAATTTGTTCCATGCTTCTTCAGGAAGCCGGGTTTCATGATCGCTGGAGAGACCCGCTCCCGCAAACGCATTGATCGTGTCCATGTCCCACAATCCTGCACCGTGCCCGTCGACGACGCCCCGATTATCGAATGTGGCCTGAATGTTTTCCCAGATCCGTTGGTGACCAGGATGAGAAGGGTTTGAAACGGCGGGCCAGTCCATCACTTCGTCCAGCCCCTGGACGCGTGAATTATCGCGAATGTTTTCAGAGATTTCCTTGTAGGCATAGTTTCCACCACCTTGCTCGAAGGCAGAAGGCGGGGTGGCTGACCCGAGGGCAGGGAAAATTTTCAACGGACTTCCAAGGTGTTCTGCCGTCAGCCAGAATTCAACGTTATGCGTACCACTGACATTCGCAAACTCATGAGAGCCTTCCGTGGTCCAGGTATTTCCCAGTGGGATGACAAGGGCCGCTTCCCACTCGGGCGAGAGCATTGAACTCTCAATATGTTTATGAGACTCCCCGAAACCGGGGACAGCCGGGAGCCCCTTGGCATCAAAGGTTGAAAGCGCCTGACCTTTCCACGCCCCAACAGGTCCTACCCAAGCAATCCGTTGCCCTGCAATGACGATATCCTGTCCGTCCTCCCAACTCAGGGTGTATACGTTCAGAACCTTTGCATTGTGGATCAAAAGGTCAGCCGGGGCATGACCCAGGGCGACCGCGACCAACAACTGACGTGTTTTAACTTCATCACTGAAGGCAACGGGGTGCGCCACCCGACTTGCTGTGGGAACCGGAGAAGCTGCCGTTTCACCAGCGACGGCATATGATGATGTCAGAGAGATACATGACAGCGAACAGGCCAGCGTCTTTGCTGAAAAATTCGAGAACTTTCGGAAAGACAACGGAAAAAACATCTCTTAGACATCCGGCAGCAGAAAACAGTGCCGAATTCTAGCGTGGACCGTACCGGCATCATAATGTTTTTTCCGGATATTGGGGCAACTGATAGCCACCCCGCTCGCCTAGCAATTTTTGCGCCACACTACGATTGAGATCGGAAAGTAGAAATGAATGCCGTCCTCCGCGTTCCATGCCCCCAAGCCTAATCGATCCTGCCCGCTGGCAATATCTTCCACGAACATTGCTTTCAGAGCAGACCAGTCTTCGGGGGCAACCTGATCCTGCAAACGGGATTCAAGGCGATATTGCTGCGTTTCAAGAGGGAACAAGCCCGCATCGGTGCCCATCAGCAGTAACTGTTGCAAGGTGAGGGCGCTTGTATGAGAACGGTCACGCAGGGTCTCAGCAAGGTCATAGTGTGCCTGACAGTCAGGGGTTGGCGTTGCGTCAATGACAATGATCCGCCCATCCGGCCGACATACACGCACCATCTCAGCCAGGATTTCAGACGGCTCCTGCATGTGATGAAAGCTGTAACGTGTCACAACACGATCGAAGCTATCCGCTTCAAAAGGGAGATGCTGCGCGTTACCAATCTGATACTTCACGCTCACACCGGCCTTGCGTGCTCGCCGACGGGCCTGTTCGATCATAGCAGGGGTAAGATCAACTCCTGTGACGTCGGCGCCTGTCAGGGCGAGTTCGCAAGCAACAATGCCTGGCCCACATGCCACGTCCAGTACCTTCATGCCTTTGGTGACAGAACAGGCGGAAACGGTCTGTGCCATGCTTTCGGCGTCTGCATGGATGGGCAATTCCGCAAACGGTTTTGCCCATTGTGTGAATTGATCAACAATCCGGGTTTCGTGGGATGCGGGAGAACGGGACATCTTTATTCCTTTCCGAATGGGTTCAGGATAAAGACTGAGTGGCTGGCCGACTAACGTTGCTCGGCCATAAAATAGCGGGAACCGGCCAATTCAAAACCTGACTGCCAACCAAACACAGAGCATCCTGATTGAGAACCGGATCGATACCTCAGGTGGTCTTGGTTTCGGGTTTCGCAATCCGTCAATAGCTGTGTTCTATGACTGGCACGAGCATCCACGGCATCAAATCACATACGCCAGACGCGGTACAACGCAGATTGAAGGGCCGGAAGGGCGACATCTTCTGCCGGCGTCTCATGCCATATGGATACCCGCAGGAACGCGACATCGCACCATGATGCGTAATCTGGATGGTGTCTCGGTCTACTTTGATCCCGCGCATTTTTCTGCAGAAACGTTGGAACGCATTCAAACCTTCCCAGTGACGGCCGTCATAAAGGAGATGCTGTTTCACACGCTTCGCTGGTCAGATAAATCAGCGGAGAAGATGCCTGTCGAACAAACGTTTTTTCAGGCTCTGTTTCTGCTGTGTCAGGAACAGATGAAGCGCAAAGCAGCTGAGACGTTCACTCTACCGCGCGTCACCCATCCATCGCTGGTGCGCGCTATGGATAGTGCTCTTGTCGATCCCGGCCATGCCAGCCTGACGCAGGCATTGCATCAAGCCGGCATGTCTGAGCGCAGTTTCCGCCGTTATTTTCTCAATGAAACCGGAATGACGTGGCAGGCATGGATTACGCAGGCTCGCCTATTCCACGCTGCGACCCTTCTGGCCGAAGGTCAGCGCGTGACCGATGTGAGTGCAGAGGTGGGCTACGCATCACTCAGCGCCTTCGCAAAAGCATTCACACACCTTCTGGGTCAATCGCCTGTACGTTTTCGAAAGTCGCAGGAGAGCAATTAGGGCTCAAAATACCTTAAGCCTTCAAAACCCGACCTCAATGCCCACATGCACCGTACGGCCTTGCCCCCAGGAAACACGGAGGGGTGTCCCGGCGCTTGAGACAAAGTAGGCTTTATTGGCCAGATTGACCGCATTGACCTGCAAAGACGTGTCATGGCCCAACAGTCGCCCTGTGTGCCATGACGCGAAGGCATCAACCGTTGTGTAGCTTGGAAGCCAGAAGGTATTGTTCAGATCTCCCGCCCGCCGGCCAACATATCGAGCACCTGCGCCGATCCGCATGGTCGTCTGAAGCCATGGCAAAGCTGCTTCATAAGTGAGATAGCCACCACCGGTATGCTTGGCGACGTTGGCCACAAGCTTGCCTTCATCAGCAGGCGTGTCACGCAGGATACGCGCATAGGTGAAGGCATAATTGGCCAGAATGTTCCAGTGTTTGTCCAGCTTGCCTGCCACACTGGCCTCCACTCCCTTGGAACCCACCAGGCCCGCCAAACGCTGGAGCGTATTCCCTGTCTCGTCCAGCCCTGCGGACTGCTGTACGTTCTTCTTGTGGATATTGTATAAAGCCACATCCGCCGTCAGGAAACGATCCTGATAGCGCGAACCGACTTCAAACTGTCGCCCCATGGTGGGCTTGTATCCCCCTTCAAGAACGCTGCCAGCATCAAGCTGATTGGGCGTGAAAGACTGGGAATAATCTCCATAGAAAGAGACGCGTTTCCCTAGCTGATACACCAACGCTACGAACGGCAGAGGCTTGGTATATGATTCATCGGTTGTCTGCACATACGGACGGCGACCTCCATACGTGATGTGAAAAAACTGATATCGCACACCAGGAGCTAAAATCAGTCCATGGCCCAGATGGATATTGTCTTTGAGGTATCCTGAAGCACTGTTGATGTGTTGCCGCCAGTCACTGTTGCTGTTGTTTATCGGGCCAACAGGCTTGAGCAGCCCATACACAGGATCAGCGGGATAGAACCCACCCTGTCGCGTGCCATCAATGAACGCGCCCTGGTTTTGCTGGCGGTTCTCGTAGTCGGCGCCCACAACAAGGTCATGCTTCATACCCCACAGGACGTGATTTGAGAGGTAATCCAGAGACGCATAGCCATTGGCGCGGATGGTTCCGGTATTGCTTCTATAACGGCGGGTCAGGATGCCCGTCACGGCGTTGTAAGCTGACGGATCAGCCTGCCGATCATGATAATTGTCCCGGTTCCAGCCTCCGGACAGGCGGATGCGGTCATGCTCCGTCAGACGATACTCCATCGTCGTGGCCAGAAGATGCCGTTCGCCAAAGGATTTGGCCCAGCTTTCATCCAACCGCTTTGCTGGACCACTGACCGCTCGTCCATTCGAAAAGACAGCACCGCGGTCTAGCGTATTGTTATATTTCGCCCATTCGTAAGACACATCTGCTGTGAAGCGACCGTGCTCAAAACGGAGGGACGGTGCCAGAAGCTTCTGCCTGTTGGAGCCAAAATTACGCCAGTAATTCTCATTTTTGTAAGACCCCACAAGTCTGAAGCTCAAACCATGGGTGAGGGGGCCACCCACATCAAAGTGGCCATAACCGCCGCCCAGCGAAGACCATGTCGTCCCGAGATTGGCTCCCCACGTTTTCCGGGGCTGCTTTGTAATGACGTTGATGACGCCTCCAGGCTCCTGCATTCCGTAGAAAAGGGACGCTGGCCCTTTCAGCACTTCCACGCGCTCTGTTGTGGCTAGATCGAAGTTCCGGCCAGTCGGCATCCGCACCCCGTTGCGCAGGATCGAACCATCGTCCACGGCTCCGAAACCGCGTTTCATCAGATCGTCCTGGGTGCCGCCAAAGTTATTGCCGATGGAAATGCCGGGCACATATTTCGCCACATCCTCCATCGTCTGAGGCGTCATGTCTTCAATGACCTGATGGGTCACAACGTTCGTCGTCTGGGTCTGCTGAAGAAATGTTGTGGAAAGCTTGTCCGCTATGCTGCTGGATGTGGCTCCATAGGAATGTGCATCTGCATGAACACGAATATGTTCAGCCTTACCGTGCGATGTGACGGTTTTGGGCTTTTTGTAACGATCTTCCTTGCTGCTTGATGTGGAAGAGGGCGCGTCATTGGATGAGGCTTCTGCACCAAACCCGCTGAAAACAGATAATCCCGCGCATGCAAAAGCGAGTGTCCTAAGGGCAGTCATCTAATTTTTCCGCAAATGATAATTACTCTCATTTACGTTTGTTACGGAAGGTTTGTCATTGGGAGAGTTATGACAAACGATATCGGACATTTTCGTAAATGGCGGCAAAATCGGGAATTTCGCCGCCAAGGAAGGTAGAAAGAGAAGAAAGCGCTACAAAACGTGGTTGATAACGGCGTCCTTACGAGCCGGAAGGGTCTCGTTCCATCCGCCTCCAAGCGCTTTGTAGAGTGTTACCGTATTAGACATCTGCTGAAGATGGGTCGTGATCGCTCCAAGCTGAGCACTATAGAGTGTCCGTTGTGCGACAAGCGTATCGAGATAGGGGTCATAGCCCGCTTTGAAACGCGCGAGTGCGAGTTGATACTGGCGGCCACCAGCCTGAACCAAAGCGTTCTGCGCATGCAACTGCTCCAGGTAGGTGCCTCGTCCTGCTAAAGCGTCAGCAACTTCCCGGAATGCAGTTTGCACCGTCTTCTCATACCGTGCGATTTCCTCCCTCTTACGAGCCTTTGCCTGATGGAGCTCTGCTGTCAGACGCCCGGCGTCAAACAGTGGAAGGGTGATCTGAGGGGCTACGTTCCAGGCACCCATCCCACTTTGAAACAGGCGAGTGATATTGTTGCTCGCCGTACCATTCGCCGCAGTGATCTGGATTTTGGGGAAAAACTCAGCTCGCGCCGCTCCGATATCGTCATTCGCCGCCCGCAAAGCCTGCTCTGCCGAAAGGATGTCAGGCCGACGTGCAATCATGTCTGAAGGAAGTCCTTCCGGAACCTCCGGAAAAGACACCACATCCTCAAGAGCAGCCTTATGTTCCAGATTAGCACGCACAGAAGGCGTCAGAGGTGTGCCAACCAGGAGTTCAAGTTGGTTCATCGCCTGCTCCCGCTGACGGGTGTAGATCTGAAGATTGGCTTCTGCGTCCCGCAGAGCAGCTTCTGCCTCGGCAACATCAAGTTGAGTTCCGGTGCCGACATCGGCTGTCTGCTTGACTAAATCATACGTGTGACGGCGGTTTGCAAGGACGTTCTGTGTAACCAGAAGGGCCTGATTGTTAGCGACCCAGTTGAGCATTGCTGTCGAAACACTTGCAATGATGCTGAGGCGCATACTCTCACGCCCCAGTTCATCTGCAACATACCGATCAAACGACGCACGAGAGGCTGACCTGATACGTCCCCACAGATCGACCTCATAAGCCGAGACACCAAACCCCACGGCATATTGCCGCATGTAGAACGGACCATTCCCCTGTGACAGGCTCCAGATCCTGGAGTTCATCTTCTGAACATTCGCACCCGCCGTCCCATTCAGGGTTGGGAAGAGGGCGGCATTTTCAATGTCGAACTGCGCGCTCGACGCTTCGACCTGATGCTGGGCAATCTGAAGGTCCCGGTTGTTGGCCAGAGCCGTCTCGATCAGCGATTGCAGAACAGGGTCGCGATAAAATGCGCGCCAGTTCTCAAGACTGCCACCATCCGTAGCCGCCACATCGGCCGCTTTATTGGGCCATGCGGTTGCCACTGGGGCTGCAGGGCGATGATAGTCTGGAATCATCGTGCAGCCGCTCAGCAGGAGCGCTAATCCCGCCGTAAGAGTTGTGGTGGAAGAACGCATCTTCACGCTCCCTTCGATCCATTCACATCATGCGGTGCAACCTGCCGACCATCTGTCAAAGCCGATGGAGGATGCATGATCAGGCGGCTTCCTTCAGCCAAACCGGTTTGGATCTCAATCCGATCTCCAAAGTCCCGTCCAACAATCACCTTGTGAAGACGCAGTCGGTTCCCATCTTCGACGGTGGCCACGGACAGGCCGTCCGCATTGTAAATCAGTGATTCCGTGGGAATCAGCAGGGTCGGGGCAGGGCGTGGCAAGTCAAAATGAATGGAGCCATACACACCGGAGGCAAGCTTTCCGTCACGGTTATCCAGCTCGATTTCAACTGGCAGCATCCGGCTCTCACGTTCCAGCGCATGGCCTGTCCGTGTGACGGTGCCTGCAAAGCTTTCTCCCGGATGATCCGGCACAGTCAGACTGACAGGTGTACCCGTCTGCACTGTGCCGGCCTCCTCCTGTGGCACATGCACGCGGACACGCAGTCTATCCGTGCGAGCGATCACAAACAGGGGAACTGACTGAGCACTATCTGCACTCACAAGATCACCAACTTCCACGTTCCGTACCGTCACAACACCATCGAAAGGGGCCGTCACGGTCGTGTAGGCGCGTCGTTGTGCGCTCTCTGCCAAGGCCGCATCAGCGGCCGCCCGTGCAGCATTCTGAGCCTGCTGGGTAATGCGATCCGTATCGAAGTTCTGCTTACTCACCGCGCCACCACCAACGAGGCCACCAGAGCGCCTTGCCGTAACACGGGCAAGATCCAGATTGGCGCGAGCCTGTTCGGCCGCAGCCTTGGCGCGTGCTTCCTGTCGATCCAGCTCTGGCGCATGAATAATGGCCAGAACGTCTCCCGCTTTCACACGAGTGCCGATATCAACACGTCGTTCGGCAATATACCCTGATGCCCGCGCACCAATTGCCGCTGTCTCGAGAGGGGCGGTTTCTCCGGGGAGATCAAGAGAGACAGGCTTCGTCTCTCTATGAGCAATCATGAAGCTGACATCCGGCGTCTGGCTCTGACGCGTTTCAGCGAGGGCGCGAACGGCGATGCCGCGTTCACTATGCGCGTAGATCCCGTAGCCGAGCAGCAGAATAGCCCCGAGGCCAATCAAAGGCACGATGGGCGGCCCACGGCGTTCTTCACGGACGCCGGTCGAGGATAAAACGGGTTCAGACATGACTGTATTCCTCAAGAATGCGGCTTTCTCGTTTTCTCAGGCGTGTGTAGAGCCAGGGCACAATGAAGAGCGTAGCGCAAGTGCCCATCATCAGGCCGCCAATCACGGCGCGTCCAAGCGGGGCGTTCTGTTCGCCGCCATCTCCGAGCCCCAGAGACATGGGCAACATGCCGATGATCATTGCGAGCGACGTCATCAGAATGGGGCGCAGGCGTGCCTGTCCGGCAGCGACGGCGGCTTCGACGGCACTCAAGCCCTCGGAGCGTCTTTCCTTGGCAAAGGTTACAAGCAGGATCGAATTGGCGCTGGCCACACCGACACTCATGATCGCCCCCATGAGGGAAGGAACCGAGAACGTTGTTCCTGTGACGAACAGCATGAACACGATCCCGCACATGGCGCCTGGAAGACCAAGAACCACGACGAACGGGTCCATGAAGGATTGGAAGTTCACGACCATCAGAAGATAGACCGCAATCGCTGCGACCATCAGGCCGATACCCAGCCGGGTAAAGGCAGAATGCATGCTTTCGATCTGGCCCTGAACGGTGATCACATTGCCTGGTGAAAGCTCTCCCCGATGGCGCGCAATGACCCGATCAATGTCCCGGGCAATACTCCCCAGATCACGCCCTTCCGCACTCGCATCGACATCGAGCGTCGGCTGGATGTTGCTGTGTGAAATGACGTTCTGTGCTGTGCCGCGCTTGATGGTTGCGACGTTGCTCAACAGAGCCGAGGAGTGCTGTGACCCGAGTGCGGATGCAATGACGGTGTTGCGAAGATCACCCAGATTGTTGACCCGATACTGCGGCGTCTGGACCGCGAGCGGGTACTGAATGCCCGTTGCCGGATCGACCCAGAAGTTCGGGGTTACAGTATTGGAGGATGCCAGTGACACCATCACGTTGCGGGCAACGTCATTGAGAGTCAGGCCGAGGTCCAGAGCGCGCTCACGATCAATTGCAATCGCCAGTTCTGGGGCTGCAATCTGCTGATGCAGATGGACGTCCACCAGGCCGGGAATGCGGGAGACTTCCTGACGGACTTCCTGCATGACCTTGCGGTTATTTGCCGCGTCATAACCCGAAATGCGGATATCCACCTGCGCGGGAAGCCCGAAATTCAGGATCTGGGTCACGATGTCGGCTGGCTGGAAATAGAACACGCTGTCCGGAAAGCGGCGTGCCAGTTCGGTCCGAAGTGTGCGGATATAGTCGGCGGTTGGGCGATGCCCTTCCTTCAGCTCCACCATGATCTGACCGTCATTCGGTCCAACGGTTGTGCCGTCGTCGAAAGGCATGGAGTACCGGAATGGAACGCCCATGTTATCGAGGACCAATGACCGTTCATTCTCAGGCACGACCTCACGGATGACGTCTTCAACCTGATCGAACAGTCGTTCCGTGCTCTCGATGCGTGTTCCTTCCGGCGCACGGACATGCAGCTTGAATTCGCCGGCATCAATCGTGGGGAAGAAATCCTGCCCGACCTGAGTTGCGAGGAAACCGGCAGCCAGAACCGTCACACCTGCCAGCGCAGGAACTTTCCAGCCACTTTCGATGAGGCCATGTAACTGACGGACGTAGCCATCCCGCAGCCGGTTGAAGCGCCGATCAAAAGCGATGCCGAATCGGGTAATGACATCAGGAGGCAGCCCGGCATCGCGGCGTCGTATGGTCTGCCGTTCTTCAGACCGCAGAAGAATAGCTGCGAAGATTGGCACCAGTGTCCGGCTGATCGCATAGGAGGCGAGCATGGCGTACACAACAGCAAGGGCCATCGGTGTGAACAGGAAGCGGGACGGGCCGACAAGGAACTCTACCGACACAAACACGCTGGAGATCGCTAGTGTCGAAACCAGCGTTGGCAGTGCAATTTCCGACGCGCCGTTAAGCACGGCCTGTCGCAGTTCTGTTCCTTCATGGCGGATGCGATGGATATTTTCGATCGTTACAGTCGCATCATCCACCAGAATACCGACGGCAAGAGCCAAACCACCCAAGGTCATCAGATTCAGTGTCTGGCCAGTCCAGGACAGCACGGCAATCGAAGACAGGATGGCCAGCGGGATGGAGACGGCAACGATAATGGTCGAACGCCAGCTTGCAAGAAACGCGAGGATCATTGCCGCTGTTAGCAGGCCGGCAATGACAGCTTCAGATGCCACTCCGGTAATGGCCGCTTTGACGAACAAGGACTGGTCAAACAGCTCCTCGATCTTCATGCCTGCCGGGGCTGCTGCACGCGTAACAGGAAGAACCTGATTACGAATGGCGTTTACAACACTCAGCGTCGAGGCATTTCCGGCCTTCATGATGGAGAGCAGCACGGAGCGGCGTCCTTCGCGGCGCACCACATTCTGCTGCACGGCCGTTCCATCACGAACCTGCGCAACATCGGCAATACGAACGATAGCACCTGTCTTGGGGTCACGCTTAAGGGGAACATCATTCAGGCGCGCTGCGACGTCTGGCATCCCGTTCATACGCACGTCGTATTGGGTGGCGCCGAATTTCACTGTTCCGCCGGGCAGCGTCAGGTTCTGCACGTTGATGGCATTGGAAACATCCAGTGGCGTCAGGCCGACGCCCGCCAGCTTGGTCTCATCAATATCCACCATGACCTGACGAATCTTTCCGCCATAGGGCGGGGGCAGCATCGTGCCGGGAATAGGGGCAAGCTGCTGACGGATACGGTAAATGCCATAGTCATACAGTTCACTTTCCGTCAGCTTCTCCGAAGAGAGGGAAAGTTGCAGAACCGGCACACTGGAAGCGCTGTACTGCATGATGATTGGCGGCTGAATGCCGGGTGGTAGCAGGGCACGGATTGAGTTTGTAGCCGAAACAGTTTGGGCTACGGCAAGATCCACGTTTACGCCGGGCTGAAAATACAGCTTTTGCAGGACCAGGCCCGGCGTTGTCTGGCTCTCTATCGTGCGCAGATTGTTGACGAAGAAGCTTTCGGAAAACTCTGTATAAGTGCTGATCCGCTTCTCGGTCTCGGCTGCATCCAGGCCGTCATAATACCAGACGACGGTGACGACCGGGATATCGATGTTCGGAAACACATCGGTAGGCGTTCTGAAGACGGCCGTGATGCCCAGAAGCAGGATGAGTACCCCTGCGACAAGGAACGTGTAAGGCCGTCGTAGCGCAAAGGCGACGATCCCCATTGAATATCTCTGTTCAGATGGCTTTGGAGCACGGAACCCGCACTCCGCTTGTCCGGCACAATCCATGTGCGGACAAATCGGCAAGCTTTTCGCCATGACATGATGCCGCGCCGCGTTTGCCGTCTTCTCACCGGAAACGACGTTCTCAGGGAAGGAGCATAACCGCCGCGGAAGGCTTGGGCGGATCATGCAACTCCGCGCGCAACATCCGGTAGAGCAATCCAATCAGATGATTGCACAATCCTGCCATATCGAGCTGTAGGCAAGGACGTGAAATAAAGGCAACAGCCCCTAAAACGCCATCAAAAGTGGGCGGAGTGCCATAATGAATTAGAACGAAACTTCAAAAAGATGCCTGATTCGATCATATGCTTGCACAATCCGACCAAAGTCTCACACTAACCGTCTGGGCGGATCAGGCATCCCCCTAAATGTGCAATACCCAAACGACTGACTGAAAAAATCGGAAATTTCGCTTCATGCAGGATATTCTGTCACGGCTTCGAGACACGATCGACCGCCATTGCGTCGAGCCAACGACCCGCTCGGTTGTGCCGGGCCTGCTGCTCTTTCGTGCCGATGCCCCCACGACACCAATGGATGTGGTGTACGAACCCCGCTTCTGTGTGATTGTCCAAGGGTCAAAACAGGTCATGCTGTGTGACAAGGTCTTCGACTATGATGCCAGCAAGTATCTCGTAACGGCCGTTGACCTTCCCGTTACTGGGCAGGTGACACAAGCCACGCATGAAAAGCCCTATCTGGCGCTCTGCCTGGCTCTGGACCCTGCGCAAATTGCTGATTTGCTACTCGAAATGAAGGATGCCTTTCCTACAAACGGGACGACATGCCCATCCTGCATGACGGTCAGTGCACTTACCCATGAAATCCTGGATCCAGTGACCCGCCTCGTAGGGCTGTTGGAAAATCCGGAAGACATTCCCATTCTTCAGCCCGCCATCTTGCGCGAGCTGCTTTATCGGTTGTTGCAGGGGCCTCAAGGCTATGTTCTGCGGCAGATTGCCACCGCGGGGACAAATCTCTCCCAGCTCAATCGGGCGATTGGCTGGATACGAACGCATTACGCAGAATCTTTCGACATTGCATCTGTTGCGAAAATTGCCGGGATGAGCCCTTCATCATTTCATCGGCATTTCCGGGCAGCCACGATGATGAGCCCCTTGCAATACCGCACGCGTCTTCGCCTTCAGGAAGCACGCCGCAGGCTGCTCAGTGCAACGGTCGATGCTGCTGAGGCTGGATTTGCAGTCGGGTACGACAGCCCGTCCCAATTCAGTAGAGAATACCGGCGCATGTTCGGGGTTCCTCCCGCAAGGGACGCGCAACGCCTGAAATATGCGGGAGACGGAATGCTTCCAGCCTAACGAGAAGGCTTAACACATGAAGGTATGAGCCTCTTGAAAGGAGTTGCCAGAACCTAATCTGGCAACCCTCTCCGTAGAAATTACCAGCTATACCCTATGCTGGCCTGGGCATTCCGGCGCTCGCCGTAGTAGCAGTATTGTCCGTCTGCACCGTACGCGAAGCAGTTCGCAATATATTTCTTGTCAAAGAGATTACGAACGCTAGCAGAGGCTTTCCAGCCATGAAGCGAATGGGACATGTTCGCCAGATCATAGCTCACGGACGCATCGAAGAGAGCATATTGGGGAAGCCAGACGCTGCCATATGTTGCTTCGCCACCGTAAGTTTTTGCGGAATAGCGCATACCGCCACCAAATCCGAAACCCTTCAGAGGCCCGGAGGGCATGGTGTAGAACGCGAACAGGGAGGCATTCCCTTTCCCAGACTGAATCAACGGCTTCCCTGTTGAATCATCCTTGATCTTCTGGAAACTCACTGCGGCTGTCAGCATGAGGTTACGGAACGGCTCGGCATGGGCTTCAAATTCGAAACCGTCCGAGTGAACAAGTCCGCTCTGCACACTGTACCCTGTGTTCGCGACCGAGACGAGCACGTTGCTTTGCTCGATATGGAACCCTGCCGCGGTCAGCAGGATGGATGTTCCGGGAAGCTGATATTTCAAACCTCCCTCAAGCTGCTTGCCCATAGATGGATTGGCCTGGCGAACGGTCGCACCGCCATCGTTGGAAACAGAGCCTGACTGCGGCTGAAAAGACGTCGAATAGCTGATGTAAGGTGAGAGGCCGAAGTCAAAGTGATAAAGACCGGAAGCACGCCATGTAATCTGGCTTGAACTCTGGCGGTTGTCAGAGGGTGTCAGAGACTCAACCTGATGCGAGCGATACCAGTCATTGCGAATACTTCCCGTAAGGATCAGCCGATGCCAGCGGATTTCATCCTGACCATACGCGCCGATCTGATGAGAGTGCGTGACATAGTTCAGATACGGGGACAGGTCCGGAATGACCATGTGATAATCGGGGTGGAGAACGTCCAGATCCGGAGCATCGCCATAGGCTTCTGTGTCATTGGCCTTCTGCTGCATATAGTCAAAGCCGAACATCAAAGCATGTCGCAACGGGCCAGTGCGGACGCGACCTTTGACCTGGCTGTCAAACGCCAGATTATAGGTGTGTTCGTGCGTTCCATATGCAGAGCGGGACAGCATCTGCCCACTCGTACCGTCATCGCTGTCGTAGTAGCCATTGTTATACACGCTGCGATAGATAGTCTTGATATCATCGTAGCGGCCGCGCGTACTGAAGCTCCAGTCATCGTTGAAGCGATGATTGAAGATATAGGTAATTGCCCCCTGTTTGCGGTTGAATTTTTCTGATGGGACATCCCCGTCATAGAAATTCCGGGGCAGGTAGCCATAGGAAGCACGCTTGAGCGACCCAATCAGGGGTACGCCGCCATAAGAACCACTCTCAGGATCGTACTGGTAGTTACCCAGCAAGGTGAGGGTGGTCGGGCCGTCGCCTCCAAAGGTAAAGGCCGGACTAATGCTGAAGCGTCGGCTGCCGGTTCTGCTGAGCTGGGTATGCTGCCCGTTTACTGTGCCATAAAGCCGGTAGCGAACGAGACCGTCCTTGGTCGCAAATCCGCCGACGTCAGCATCCACACGATACAGATCGAACATGCCGCCCGTTGTATTGACGTTACCATAAAACCGCTGATCCGTCGGCAGTTTGCTGGATAACGCCGTCAGACCACCTGGGCTGGACTGCCCATACAGCGCAGAAGCCGGCCCTTTAAGCAGCTCAACGCGGTCAAGCCGGAAGGTGTCCGTCTGGGCGACGGCAAAGCCGGTCGGACTGTCCTGAAACTTCAGTCCATCCAGAAAAGTCGGCACTGTAAAGCCACGAAGATCGAAGAGATCATACCGAGTGCCTTCACCACCCCGCGTATCGGCTGTGACGCCCGCGGCGTACCGTACGGCCTGATTCAGTGTCAGAACACCGCGTGCATCCATTTCGTCACGGGTGATGACGGTGACGGACTGCGCGGTTTCAACAAGAGGTGTGTTTGTTTTTGTAGCGGAAGAGGCAATGGTTGAAGACTTGCGAGCATGAACCTCAACCCGTTCAACCTTTGTGCTCCGTGCTTTGGCATTGTCAGCGCTCGCTTGAGCCGGGGCAGGCGCCCCAGACTGCTGCGGATCCTTGGCTTTATTCTCCTGCTCAGCCGCGAAAGCCGTATCGCTCAAAATGAGGGAGAAAAGAACCGTGTAAACTATCCTGCTGCGCTGCATACCCAACTCATTTCGTTACCGGCTCGTGCTGGTTGCGAGGCAGAGACCGGCTTTCTTGTTAAGAATGATACTTAATTGCGCTCCTAGACATCTTCGGAAACAGCTTCAAGCAGCCAGCGCGCAGTTGGCCCAAACGCAACTGAATAAGGCCCGATCGCTGGTAACTGGTCACTTTCAGAGCGGAAAAGAAACGGTTTGTTACCGATTTTTAGCTGTGGAGGGGAGGAATAGTAGAGCGCTCAGGTGGGGTAACCCGATGCTTTATAGGCGCGCAGCCATAGGCGAGTTGGCTCTCAGCTCGCGGGGGGAGACACCAAAAGTTCTGTGAAACATACTGCTGAAGCTACTGGCATTATCGTAGCCTAAATCGAAGGCGACTTCGGCAATCGACTGGCCCGTCGCAATTCGTGAAGCGGCTTCTACAACGCGTACTCTCCGTCGCCATGCCGCGAAGCCCATACCCATTTGAGACTGAAAGAGGCGGGTAAAAGTGCGCCGCGCCATACCGGCTTCACGCGCCCAATGATCGATGTCGCGACAATCTCCCGGCTTGGCGATAATCGCTTCACAGACCCGCCGCATCCGAGGGTCGGCAGGAAGAAGCACGCGTTCGGCGAGCCGTGGTGCGCGTTCCACTTCATCGATGAGAAGCCCGGCAATCGTTGACATGCGGCTGTCCATGGAAAACTCAAAGCTCATGGCAATGATCTCGTCCATCAGGCCACGTATCAAGGAAGATGCATCAAACATCTTGCATGGAAGCGTGCCCGCGCCGGGAAAATCAGGATCAACATAGATGACCTGAAACGACAGGTCGGTGCGGCAGGTTGCTTGATGCAGTGTGTGGGCAGGAAGCCAGAGCGCCTGTCCGGGGCGAAGGACGAAGCTTTCCTCATGCGTAGTGACTGTCACACTCCCAGCCATGAACACAGACAGTTGTGCCCGCTCATGTGTGTGGAAGCCATCTACGAAGCCGCCGACATAATAATCTGCAAAACCGACAACGGGAGGTGGGTTTGCAGGTAAATCGGCGGAACGCTTCATAGTGTTATGATCTGGGCCAAGCATCTTTCGCAAAGACTGGCCACGGCTCCCCTGACGCTGGACGTACGAATTGGCAGTAGCGGCAAGAATGTCCGATCAAGAACCTGCCGACAGAACGTGAATGCCTATTCGTGCGTCGTCGTCAGAATTTTATCAAGAGGCGGCATGATGGCGGTTACCTTCATGGTTGGTAATGAACATCAGAGTGACCGAAACGGGTGCATCCTGCCGATGCCAGGTCTTTCCCGGAACAACCAGAACGTCACCCTTTCTGGCCGTAGAACTGACCTCGCCCTGTTCGGTTCGAAGTGTCAGCGTAGTTTCTCCTTCGACCACAAGAAGAAACTCATCGTTTGGATGTTCTTCCCAAGGGGTTGAACCTTTGAAACGCAGTAATCCCACGTCATGGGTTCCAAAAGGGAAAAGCATCTTCAACCCTTTTGTGGAAACCGTTTCTGTCTTTTTGCCAATATCAATAAGTGACAGATCGGCAGCTTCTTTGGAGAGATTGAATATCGTCATGAATGTCTCATGTGTTTGAAGGATTGTTTGAAAGGCTCAGTGTCCTCACATAAGCCTGCGAGTTTTCTGGCCGCCGTCACCACAAGCAACAGCGCGAACGCGCCAGCGATCCAGGCCACCAGAAACGTTCTGCTGTATCCGATGACTGAGGCCAAAGGCGCGATCGACATGCCTGCGAGGACGTTCGCCAGACTTTCTCCACACTGAAGAAAGCTGTAATCCGTTCCTGGCCGTTCTTCTGAAGACCAGTTCATCAGTGTGGCCCAGACAGAAACGTAAAAGCCTCCATCAAGGAAGTTTTCTATGCCAAGACCGGCATAAAGAAATACTGGCGTCGCCATCCCCCCCGGCCTGCAGACATACCAACGTTCCAAGCAGAAAAGTGGACGGCCAGATGAGCAGTGCAACAGCGCGACGACAACCCAAAAACCTGACTGCCGGGAAGCCGATAACCGCGCCACCGAGGGCGCCACAGATGATGTTGGACATCTGAAGTGTTCCGGCAAAATCCAGACTGAAAGATCGGTCCATCAGCCAGGGCTGGAGCAGCATCGCGAGCGCTGAACTTGCAAATTTGAAGGTAAGCGCCATCAAAAGCGCCCACCGAAAACCCGGTTGCCGGAAAAGATCCATAAGGCGAGAGGGCTTCTGGAATACCCTGTTAGGCTCGATGCCGGCTCTTAATGGCAGAAGTGCGAGCCACAGGATGAAGAGTTCACATGCCATACCCCACATCGCACCGGACCAGCCAAGCCGCTCATAGATGAAGAGTGATCCTGCACCACCAACCACCATGCCCAGAAGAAATGAAATGACCTGTAAGGCATTCGCCAGCCCTGCGTTAGCACTACAGTTGCGTTTTTCTGAGGGTTCTGAATCTATGGATAGCCATGATTCAGAACGAGATGAATAGCA
>NZ_JOPH01000039.1:0-46318 GCF_002153615.1 Gluconobacter sp. DsW_058 | reverse complement strand
CAATCAGCACGCCAAAAGCCCAAAATCAAAACCAAGGTACATCAACCAATAGTTCTTCGATCCCTCCACGTCCGCTTTCGGAAAAGCACTCTATGGCTTCAAATGTCTAAAACGTAGGCGAGTACCGCCTGTCTGCTTCATATTCCTTGAGCGGACAGGCAGTTCAGGGGGCAAACGGAATGTCCGCTCTGGATTTTATCCTTAAAGAAGCAGAAGCGCATGATAGATTAACAACATTTGACACTCTATATTCATGTATCGATAGTGTTTTCAAAAGGAATAAGCACATGCTTTTATGGAAAAAAGATTACATAGAAAAGTCAATGATCTTAATTGAAAAATACGAAAATGACAAAAATGAACACTATTGGGGAAAGGATTACACGTCAGAGGTCTCTGGTTTCGCCGTTGGTACGGCGAACTCTGTTAACCCTCCTGAAGCGCTTGAAAAATTATACGATAATCCAGCATCGTTAATCTCCATACATCATACTCATCCAGATGAAAGAGCACTTGGTTACAATGATTTAGAGTTATTACTCAAACTTGGAGTCTGCGAAATATGGGCATATACCCCAGACTTTGGAGTATATGGGGCAAAGTTAAATGACCACGCTAATCCTGCTGAGGTTAGAGAGAAATTAGACAAAACATTTCCTCTCACTAACGGAATGTTTGAAGATTACGTCGCATCATTATTATCAAGAGCATTCCAAATCTCAGAAAGTGATTTCGACTTGCTATTTCCATGTTCCAGAATGCTAGCTTTTGAAAGTCTTGGATTGATAGAGGCACATATCAGAGTATCTAATAACCTTAGGCAAAAATGTAATTTCTTTAACACATCTCAAATGTTATGTGAATGGATTAAGAAAAGTATTTAGCATTTTGTTGAGCCAACAAGTAGTCACGGGAGGGGAATCCTCCCTGTCTGCTTTTGGGAAAGCACTAAACTGACGGTAGGTCTCCCCGTCATCACATCGTGATAGCGGATTTCCTAGCTTAAGAGATCAGCAAAAACAATTTTGACCACCTCAACTTAACGGTTCGTGATTAAGGTCCGCGTTTATACAATACCTGCAGGGCTGTGAAAGAGAACAAACGCCGAAACAATCTTCTGCCGTGTCCTCATCTATTTGATAGCGCCATTCTTCCTTATGGTGGCACCAACGAAGACGCCATCCTTCCTCGGGATTGATCAAATTCATGAGCATGTCTCGACCCGGCCAGTATTCAGGCGGCCAAATCGGTTCAATCTCTACGGTAAGTCCGTCCCAAAGCATTGTCACCATAGTATAAGGAGCAGAACCTTCATTATCGGAACTGGTGACAATGCCGATCACGTGTCCATCAGCGTTAAGAACAGGGCCGCCGCTCATAGCCCCAAGAGTGACAATCTCCGCAGCAAAACAGGGGCGCGGCGCTAGAACTTTATCACGCCCGCTACCCCATACATCTATGACAGGCCCCGAACTGAGGAGAAAATTTCCACTTAGGTCAGGCAGATCATCGCCATCTTCAATAGTCCTCTGAGCTTCGCGTGGTCGGAACCCGACAGCAGTAACTATATCACCAACTTCGGGCCGTCTGGCACTTACTGCATAGTGCGCAATGCGTGTTTCAGGTCCGAGTTCGCAAGCATATGCTAGAGTCAGAACCGCGATGTCACTTCCTTCAGAATGTGAAATCGTTGTTACTGCCCAAGCAGTCATGTTTTGATCCATAATGCCGAAAGCGTACATCGGAGACATTTCGTCCTCGAAAAATCCATCATCTTTATGCTGTTGGATAACGTGGCCGGCAGCTATAGCTACTCCAGGCGCAATGAGTACCGCCGATCCGTATGTGTAGCTTACGCCGCCAGCGAAACCTGCTAGGATGAGAACTGCTCCCTGGAAAGCGGAAAGCGTTTCGGCGCGCTTCAAACCTGGCTTAGGCCAAGGTTTGAGTAGAAGTTCCTGAATCAGGAATTTCTGCCCGATTTTTAATTTCATCTGAGGGTCCGTTATCTTACCTGTGATCGTATTCATTTTTACTTGACGCCTTTGAAAGGTGTATCAATTTGCATTGTTAGACAGGTGTGTGATCACAATACTCTTATCAAGAGATTGAGATAACGGAATCTTTGCGATGCTGCCCTGGTCATTGCGCCGAGCGGATGTCGGCTTCCGTAAGCTCCCCTCCCCCTCAAATGTCCGGCATGTAGGCGTAAGCGGACCTACTGCTTACGCCTCATGTCGGTCATACAGCCTCCCATGCTTCACGCCCCGAAGCGGACAGTCCGTAATCACCATGAATGAATGCTGCTTCCTCCCGTCCGAGCGCATTCTCCGCTGGGCTGCATAAAAGCAGCCTTTCTGGAGAACGTGTCATGGAACAAGGCATACGCTTCCCATCACCCACACTGAAAACCCAAATCCCGTGGAACGCCGGCAAAATGGTCGGCGCCAAACGGGCTTTGAAAGAGAAACACGTCTGGGCCATCCGCTTCTGGCTGGCCCATGAGGGCCGGATCCGAGATCGGGCGTTGTTCGATCTAGCTCTCGACAGCGAGCTCAGGGGATGTGATCTTGTGACACTGCGCATCGGCGATGTCGTTACCAGCGGTCAGATCCGTGCCTGCCGTTCAGCGCCTCAGGTGGCGCTTTGCTGTTCCATCTGCTCAGCAAACTCTATGAGCAGACCAGCGTCGTCATCACCACGAATCTCAGTTTCCGTGAATGGGCCGACATCTTCGGCGACGCCAAGATGACAACCGCTCTGCTCGACCGGGTGACCCATCACTGTCACATCACAAAAGGAAACCAGAACCCGTTTGACGGGACACAAAAACCCCGCTCACATCCACAAAACCCGGGGCAGTTCTCGCTGGCATGCAACACCGAGCTGTCTAGCTTAACCGAAAGGCGACGAGATCACTTCTCGCCGGATGCGATGCGATCTCCGAGTCGTTTCCGGACGGCCTCTCGTAGCTGCACTTTGCCCAGGTCATCCAAAATCGACGCCGGCAAAGGTTCGGACGTCGAGAGCAAGTGCCGTCCGGGATGGTCCGGTTCGAGAAGGTCGAGAATGCGAGCGGCAGCGTCGCCGTCGCGTGGGGCCATGGCAGCGGCGCCGACGAGCAGCAGCGCGCGTCTCTTATTCGAGCTTGCGATCCGTTCGAAACACCGCACGGCTTCGGAGATTGCGGCATGCGCGCCGATAAGGTGAGCGGCCGGCGCGGCGAGAATAGGCGGCGCTTTCAGTAGATATGCGGGCGTTAGCTGGATGACGATAGAAGGATCGATGGCTTCTGCATCAGCCAGCGCATCCATGGCGTCCAGGCGGATCCATCGCGCTTCAGGAATGTTGACCAGGTTCGAAATCTTCTGCTGGATTCCAGCGCTGCAGCAATGGGCTGCAACAATGAGTGCGTATTGGCTGAGCGCTCGATCATCGGTCGTGTTGGCGAGATGCAGCAGCGCATCTCCAATTTCATCCGACAAAGGTTTGTTAGCCGCGAGCGCGATAACGGCTTCCTGAGCCACATCGTAACTCTCGGGCTCATGATGATGCGGCTCTGCGCTCGACCACGGGTCGTGAATCAGGCTCAGCAAGGTGCGGAGATGCTCCGGATGCGGGCGCTCGCCAAGGATGGAGACCAAGGCGCGCCGTACTCGACTACCAGGATCTCCCGCCATCGCCAGCATCGGCGGCGGCAATGGGTCCGGCAGAGTCCTCGCCAAATGCAGCAACGCCAAACGACGTGCATCGGCGCGATCGTGCCGGAGCGCTTGTTCGATCAGAGGGGTGTCGCCGATAGCGATTGCAGCTTCCGTTGCCTGTATCGCGTGTTCTTTGCGGGAAGCAACGGCAAGCCACTGCGCGATCGCGGCGGAGGCGTTGCCGCCACTTTTGAGAATGACTGGAACGACCAGCGCGAGCGCTTCCGCTTCCAATTTCGCTGCGCAGTTCGTCAGAAGAGCGAGGGCTCCCGGTCCAACTCGATGCGCAGTCTTCCGCTTGTTCGGCAGGGCGTTGGCGATCTCAGCCAAGTCTGGTTGCAGCGCATCGGCGACGCGCTTCAGCTTGCGCGCCCGGCCACTTTTTCCAAGCCGATACTGAGCGCGCCGCATATTACACAGCAAAAGTACCTGTCGTTCAGGATGCTCGCGTTGGGCAGCACACGCGGCGATCATCGCGGTGGGTGCGACGCTTAGAGCGGTGAGCGCGAGTTCATCGCGAAGGTCCGGAGCGAGCAGCCCGGCACCTAGTCGCTCGGTCAGCAAGGCCTCCAGTGCGGGGTGCCAGTGTTGTCGAACGGCGGCCCAGATATTGGGTTCTGCGTCGAGCCCCTTGCCGGCACTTATCAGCGCTCTAAGCTCATCTTCGCTCACGCGGTCAGCAGATCTGTGCAGATCTTGGGACCAAGCCTGAACCAATTCCGCAACGCGAGGGTGATCGGATAGAACTTGCCAGCGCCCCTCGGTACGAAGCCGGCGGACGTAGGCATCGACGAAGACACCTGACGTGTAACCGTCACCTTCATGGTTCCACTGTGCTGCTTCTTCGGCAGCATGGTCGCGTTCGCCATCCTCGATCGCGCGCCATTCTTCCAGGCCATCTTGCACGTATCGGCGGTGGATCGTGGCCAGATCGTCGAGCGATGCCTGAAGCACGCTTTCGAAGCCGACCAAATCGCGAATTGCCCCGGTCGCTACGGCATCTGCATTCAACTCGAACCCATTGCCCACCATCTGGCGTGCTGCATCCAGGTAGGCCGGCGTTAAATTGGGAGCGAAACGGTCGAGCCGCTGGGCAAAGCTGGATCCGTAGTTGCCTCTATCGAAACCAAGCACCTCCCGGATGAATCGTTTGGCAACTTGGGCCGACACAGGATCGGCCGCGACGGTCCGATACCAATCGTCGTCAAATACCGGGGGCTCCCAGTTCTGGTTGAAGACCGAAGCGCCGCGCTGTGTGCCTTTTAAAATCCAGCGCGCTACTCGGCTGGGGATGGATGCGTCGCTTCCGACCTCGGATGCAAGTTCAAGCAAGGGCGCAAATTTCGATTGTGGATCTAGCAGTCTCTCGTCGAGCCAGCCGTCGATCAACGACTGGCTGGCGACATCAATCTCGAAGGGCTGATCGATATCGCTGCGGCGTGAGAATGATCGGGTCATTTCCAGCACGCGCGCGGCTGTCTCCAATCCCCAGTCCCTGTGTGCCTCGGGCAACTGGACAAGGGCCGATATCAGGGTTTCGATGGCGGCTTCGCCCCGCAACCAGTTGGCGATGACAAACGCCTCGAAGCCTTGTTTGACGCTCGGATGCGCAAAGGCGACCACTCTTGCCGGCTGGCGGAGGTGCCGGGCGGCAACCATCCGGTCGACGACCTTGCTGAAGGCTTCGCTGAGGGGAGGGTCGAAGGCGCGCAGGGCGCGCTGGAGGGGGTGCATTCGCGCACGGTCGAACTGAGCCCGCGACGTCAGAAGTGCCCAAATGAGGGCGGAAGCGCCGGATGTGTCCATTGAGGAAAGCGCTCGAACAACGACGCCCTCAACTGCGTCGCGCTGCGCTAGTTCGAGCAGGCGGCGCCAAAACGCGTGGTTTGGCTCTTCTGCCTCGGGACCGCCCTGCAAATGACTGAAGAACAGTTCGAGTTCTAACGGCGTTTCGAGTTTTTCGAGCGCCTCCTTGCGGAACTCATACGCCTTCGTCTGCAGGGGCGCCGGCAGTTGGTCCATGCGATTATCATAAATATCGCCTAACTGGCCGTCGCGATATTGAACGGCATCCAGTTCTACGGACCAGGCGTCGAGACTGCTGCCAACGCCTGCGCCATGCAGCATGTCACTCCGGGTGGTGACCACGAATTGATGCCCCGGCGTAGCTTTCGCAAGCAGGCGCGGCAACTGCTCGGTCCAAGCCTCATTACCGCCTGCGAGGCTGTATTGTCCCCATGGATCGTCGACGTAGAAGAGAGTCGGACCGGTATCGACTACTTTGCGCGCGTTCGTGGGAGCATCGTCAGGACCAAGGCTGACAACATCTAACGTCCCGTCCCGACGCCTTGCCATGTCGCACAGCTTCAGTGCAGCTTGGGTTTTGCCCGTTCCCGACGGGCCACGAAGGACCACGGCATTTTTATCATTCAGCAGACGGACCATCTCGTCGAAATTTGCCGGCGCTACGAAGTGTTCGAGGCTTGCAGAACTGGCAAGAAAGCCGCCATGCGAACGCACGGTCGCGAGGAGATCGTCGCGGGTCCATATCCCTGGGGCGCCTCCTCTGGTGCGGCGCTTCGCTTCGAGGCGTAGCTGTTCAAGGAGCTTCTGCTGCTCAACCTTGGGAATATGCAGGAGGTCCGACATCAGCTCGCGGATGTCGGAGGCGAGCTGCTTTTCGGTGAGTCTCCCCCAGATCGCTACACGGCCTTCAGGGGAATTCTTCAGTGTCGCATGCAGGCTAGCGGGGAAGCTCTTTTTGTCGGATAGTTCTTCGAAGCCTTCGACAAGCAATCCTCTCGCGACGCCCGCGGCATCAGCATTGGTGACGAGGAGGTAGCGTGTGTTGAGATCGTCAAGATGATGTAATGCCTTCCGGCGACCACCTTTTTTATCGGAGCCGTGCTTGAGCAGCGCCTCAAAATTCTCGACCCGCCACGGTTCCCCGTTGTCCAGCTTGACCTGAATGACCAGTTTTTGATTGCCGGTCACAGTCGCGCTGGATTGCACGCGGCCGGGCACATTCGGTTGCAGATCCGCTTCGAGATCTTCTTCGTTTGCGGGTTCCAGGACCAAGCGCGACGCCGCCTTGGATATGAGGAGGAGCTGCAGGGCCGCCAGAATCGAGACGTCGAGCTGGTAGTCAAACCCCGCTTGAGCAGCAGCCGCTCCTCTCAAGGATTGCCTAGAAGGTGGCAGCGTTTGGGCAGGCGAAAGTTGACCGGTGTTTACAGCCTCGAAGCTGGAAGGCTCATTTGTCGACATCGTCGAACACCGAGCGTTTGGTGGCAGTCGGAGGCGGCGGCGGGGCGGCAGTCGATTTTTCGTCCTTCTTCTGTGTGACGATATGGGTCCAGTCTGTGGTGTCTTCAGCCTCTTCGTCGCGTTCCCGCTTGCGCTCCTCGATCGCCTTGACCGAACGTTTCACCTGCTCGCGCACGTTGCCGATAAGTGCGGCGGCATCGTCATCGACACCCATCGCCTCGACATGGTCCAGCACGCCAAGCAGCTTCTCAAAATGGCTGTCCGGCTCCTCGTCTAGGTCGGCATCAGCCGTAATCTCATCGATGCGCTCTTCGAGCGATGGCAGCACGGCAGTGCGTAGTCCAACACCCAAGCCGATCAGTCGGAGTGGTGGAATGAGGGCGAGCTTGTCATCCTCACCGAAAAACGATGCGTCGAAATTTTTGAGCGCGGCAGATTCAAGCTCGTCAGCGGCCTCCAAGCAGAGGTCGTCCGGAAGCAAATTAAATCGATGCGCACGGGCATAGGTGGCCACTCTCGGATCATTACCTATCGGTTCCGTGGGCCAGCATGAGCGGCGCAATAGTTCCGGCGATGAGGTTATCAATTTGGTGAAGACCGCGTCGCTGGTCCTGTACGCCAAGAAGAGGAACAGCATCCAATTGCGATGCAGCTCGTTGGGCGTGCGGCCGAGTCGGCCGACAAGGGCGTCGTCGAGGCTGGTGGGGATCACCAGCGCGTCGCGAATGAGCGATGAACCTTCACAGGTGAAGCTGCTAAGAATCGTGTCGATCGTCGCGCCGCGGATGAGTGCAGCCATCATGTGCGGCTTTTGTCGCAGGATCTCCGTCAACGCGTCGGAGATGGTGGGATGAGCAAATGTCCATTTGCTCCCGGAAAGCTTCAGGAACGAACCCTTCAGTTCAGCGAAGCAATCCTGAATGCGAGTCAGGGTGAAGCCCGTCAGTTCGGCGACGGCTTGCGCGGCTGAAGGATCATGATCGTTTGGGTCGAAGCCCGCTTGATGCACATAGACCAGGATAAGCGCGGCCTGAAGGTGGTCGTCTAACGCGTTGACGGTATCGACGAGATGCTCGCGCGGTTCCTTCATGAACTGGACGAGCGCGCTTTCGCGGGGCGCCAGGCTTTTCGTGAAGTTTGGATCGCCCATACGTTCGGCGATGCCCGGAAGGAAACCAGGTACGGCGGCGACTGCCTCGAGATGAGGCTTCACGCTCGATCGCCAACTCTGGGTCTGGGTGCCGAAGTTCACGTGATTATAAAGGATTTGCGTCTTCTCATCGATCGTCAGTTCACCAACACCGACGACCGCGCTTTCGTCGGCAAACTGCGGAAGGTTTCGTTGGCCTAACCGCCGCTTTGCCGCTTCGTAGATGTGCTTGCGCGAGGTGAGAAGGAAGCGGTTTCCGTGTGCGACGGCCGCTCGGAGCTTTAAAAAGGCCGATGCCCAGTCTTGGACGTAATCATCGCGAAGGACGTTCGAGCCAAACGCGTCGTCTATCCAGAAGAAGCGACGGGGATCGTTGGGGTTCCACCCGGCTTCGAAATCACGCGGGCTTGTCAGAGCTAGGACGGTATTATCGGCATTTTCCGAGGCGATCGTTGAGACGATGGCGCCAATCGCCGACTTTCCGCTCGATGGATTTCCGAGCAGCAGCACCACTCCATGTTTCGAGATGGCATTCACTGCGTCGCGATGGGCTTTGGTCGGGACATAGGTGCGTAATTTTGGAATCCAGCTATCCAGCAGCGCACGCGACTGTTCACTGAGGCGTTCGTCGATGATCGCCGTGAGATCTCCGAGGCCGTATACCTGTGGAACCAGAGCAAGGAGACGCGTGCTGCTCCTGATGACCCGAATGATATGCTGTCGGCCAAAAACATGCGCTTTGCGCACGCCGAGCGCCCGCAGCTTCGTGCGTGCGGCGACCACGACCGGCGCGTCCACGCTCATGTTGGTCATGAAGATGTATGTGTCGGCCTGACCTGCCTTAACCAGTTCCTCGACGTTCCCCAGCTCAGCGGTCAGATCTGAAACTTTCAGCGCTTTGCCGGCGTCCGACGTATGTTTGCATTGTACCGTGCCGATCGATGGAGCCGTGGGTCCGGAGGGGATGAGGAACACTGCATCCTGTCCGCCATCATTGGCTTCACGGAAAATCTCGACCGGCCGGCCGAGGACAACCTCGCAAACTTGCGAGCACAGATCCTGGAATGCGCGCCATCCGATTGTGTGAAGCGCGAGATCGCCCCAGGGACCATGCGCCCGACGCCCTTTCAACTCGGCCTCAGCGCTCATGCGGAGTTCACGCCTCGCAGAACGCCGTCCGGCATGGGGTAGATTTCCCGTTCCATGACGACGCTCGTCGCCCCCAATGATCCGAGTTCGATATCCACACGGCGGCCCCCTTGCGTCGCGGTGCTGATCAAGCGCCGCGACAGAAGATCGGCAAGAGCGGGATCCTCGACGGCACAAATGATCTGGCGCCCATCGGAACGCAGGGCCGCAAGGACCTCGACGAGGTGAAGCGCTCTGAAATCATCGATGTGTTGAACGGGATCGTCCAACAGGAGCGATCGCAGCGGCGTCCATGCGCGAGCCAGGTGGACGGACAGCAAAAACGCGAGGCCGGCTGCTCGGCGCTGTCCGCTGCTGAAGACGAATTGCGGATTCAGGCCATCGCCCACCTTCAGGCTTAGAAACCGGCGAACATCACCGCGGATGCTGTAGTCAATTGTGCGCCAGTCAGCGTGAGGACGCAGGCGCTGATATAGTTCGTTGAGCAGGGGGCTGATCTGAGCCAGTCGTTCATCAATGATCTCTGCGCTCACACGCCGGACTGACCGCTCGATTTCCCGCGCCGCCGTGACGGCACTCTGCGACTGGCCAACTGCTCGCGCCAGTTTCTCGATCTCATCCCTCAGGGCTGCGATATTGCTTTCGATCGATGACATCCGGGAAACTGCCTGCGAAGCCTCCAGCACCAGCAGCGCTCGCTCAAGGTCAATCAGCCGGTCTCGTTCAGACGCCACGGCTAGCTCAAGGCCCTCGGGGTCCTGAATATAGGCGTGATCGAGCTTCCAATGGTCGAAGAACTCGACATGCGCCTCCTCCTGCGCTCGCAGTCTTCGCAGATCGTCCGCGTGGGCCTGAACCGTGGCGATGGTCTTCTGAAGCGTCAGGCCGGGCTCGCGTGCATTTGCCTTTGCGCTCGCGAGATCAGCGCGTGCGGCCTGAACGCCCGACGAGAGTGATGCGACCCTCTTGCGCGCTATCGCTAGACCAGCCGCAAATTCTTCGGAAGTGCGGTGAGCCGCACAAAGCGGGCAGTGATCGTCATGCAGACCCAGGCTCTCGCCGTGCTCGACCAGAAGTGCGAGCGAGGCTGCGACTGCATCCATTTCTTCTTCACGTGCGAGGCGTTGCTCGTTGTCGGAGACTGCTTTTTGTGCCGCTTCATGCTCTCGCTGCGCTGCTTCATGTGCGGCGGTCGCCGCTGCGCGGGCGGCAACGGCATCTGCGTTGTTATAGGCGTCCTGCGCGGCCGCCATATCTCGACCGAGTTGGGCGGCCTCGCTCATGCGCCCCAATCTGGCGCGCCCGTCCGCGAGAACAGCCCGCGCTGCAGATAGTTGTGCGGTCAATTCGGGCGGCGCAGTAGGCGCTGCCGCAGCGACGACTTGCAGAGCTGAGGAAACGTCGCCAGATCGAGTCAGGGCAGTCTGTAGCTCTGACTGCTGTGTGAGCCGATCGGCTAGCCGCGTGCGGGCCGTCTCATAGGCTGTTTCATCCTTGCTGTGATTGGCCTCGGCAGCGGCAACAACCTCCTTTGCTTTGCTACCGGCTTCGGAGCCTTCCATCGCACCAAGCGCCGCACGGACGAGGTCGAAACGCTCTGTTTCGGTGAGGTCCAAACTCAGTGCTGCGATCCACTCGTCGCGGATTATTGACGTGCGGGTGAGCTGCTTGAGTGCGTCATCAGGCACTGGCCCGCTACACAACGCAGCTTCGATATCCTCCGGAGAACGATCGCACCCCGATTCCCGCGTCCGCGTGATCGTGAATGGCTCGCCGTCGTCACGGACGAACGACGCGATGACGTAATGCGCTTCGGGCACACCTTCGCCGCGCCACCACAAATAATCGCTCAGGCTTTCCTTAGCAGCCTTCTCTACAGAATATTTGTCGATAGAGCCCGTAATCGCGAACTCAACAGCATCACATACCGTGCTTTTGCCCACACCGTTACGGCCGGTGATGACCGTGAACCCGCGACCGAAGTTTATCCGCGCGACATCCCTGAACCCGCGGAAACCACATATTTCAACGAAATCCAGCCTCATGATTTCGCTCCCAGGATGCGAGCGACGTCCGCTGGCGTGGCCTCATTGAGGAAGGCTGTTACGGCATCGGGGGAGACTTCTTTCAGCCTAGTGCGCAGTCGCGTTTCGAAGTTGGCGGCGCCGAGCAGTGGCTTTGATCGAATGGATAACAGTGGCAACAGAGCCATCTCGACGTCATCGGCTGTCCTGATCGAGGCTCGCGCTATCTTTCGGGTCAGCGAGAAGTCTTCTTCTATGCGCTCAATCTCACGTCCTCTGCGCACATCGGAATCCTCCGTCAGGAAGAGGGAATAGACGTTCCACGCCTTGGCGCCGGCGCTGCGCAAAAATGTCGCGTGTCGAGCCAGCGCGAGCTTCTGCCGTTCTTCCCATGAACCAAGGAGCGCTTCTGCGGTGTCGAAGACATGCACAAAACCCATAAGCGCGGCATTTTCAAAGCATGTCACCGGCCCAAACGGTCCGGTCCATGCCCAGGTGTCATACTGGGCATCGCGCAGAAGGATTTCAGATTGGATGTAGATGTCCATCATATGCCCAACGCAGTTCTTGCCCCAGCGAGATCGTACCATTCGCCGCCTGCATCTGGACGGATGAGATCGCCCACCCGTCCGCTACGGATGACGTTGTCGGGAACACCCAGATCAGTCGCGCCGACGGCGACAACGATGTCGGCTTCCATTGCTGCCGGCGGCTCGACAAACCGCCCGCGCAGAGTGCCCAGCACTGTTTGCGCTCCGTTGACGACGCGGACGCTCCGGCCATTGAACTCGTAGCCGTCCGCGCTTTGCACAGCCCCAGCTTGACGCATCAACAGGTGGAAAAAGCCAAGGGCTTCCGGGTTGGCAGGACGCAGGAGCGTCGCAGGCTCCGCCGCTGAGACGCCTTCGGCATCCCGCCGCAGCCCGTACAAAGCCTCGCTATCGAAATCGGCGACTTCAAGCCACGCAGGATCGCATTGAACGCCGGTGGCCTGCTCAAAAGCGGCCCGTCCGGCATTCAAAACTTGTCGAAGATAATTGGATGAAAATGCCCGTCGCAGCTCGTCGAGCGCCGTCGCGCCGGACTCTTGCACGTGTTCAAACGTTACGTTCTGCGCGTGCGCGATCTGCCAGAGCTGCGGCGCCTTCTGCTCAAGGGTGTTTGTCGGCGACAGGTCGATCACGGTGATGGACAGCGGCTGAACATCAATCAAGGCGTCACCGATCACCGCATTGAGGTATTCCCAATCCGACCAGAAACCGACGACGAGGACATCCTTCTGTCGGATATTGGCGGCCATCCAGATCTTGCTGCGGGCGATACGTGCTGAAATGGTCGGATCGTTGAGCTGGGATGGCGCCCAGACCGTGGCGGGACGATCACGATGGGAGCACCCGTGAAACTTCAGCAACGGCGCCTGTCGAACGGTGTCGGAAGTGGCTTCGTCCCCATCGAGCGATCCACGAAAGTCGGCGCCATAGTCCCAGGCGCGTCTCTCAATCAGCGTGTCGTAGTTGCTCGATATGCCAGCTACGGCGGCGCGGATGATGAGGAAATCTGCGATGGCGGCATGGCCCGGGTTCGAAGGCCGAACAAAGGACGACCACGGGACGAGGTGCTCGATGAAGACCGATTGCAGGGTGCTGAGGCCAGCGAAGTGCTCAGCCAGCGCCTCAAGGTTCTCACGGAGCCCGACGTCGCAATTGGGGTCTGACTCAAGCCGATATTTGTCGAAGCAACGCTCCGCTACTGCTCGCGCGGATGGGAGGCTGCTTGGGGGCGCCATGGAAAGGCCGGCTCCGCAGACCACTAAAAGGCGACCCGCGTTCATGGATGCCAATAGCCGCGCGATCGTTTGCGGCGTCAAGCGCCCCTCCGTCTTTCTCCAACAAGCCCCGCATAGGAGTTCGCGGCCGGTTGGCTGAGGGGGCTGAGACTCGGAAAGTGCGAGAGGCGGGGGCGCGCTCGAAAACAATCGACGAGGTCGCGTGCCAAATTCTGATCTGTAAAAAGTATCGAGATGACTAATTCCCCGGGAAAGTTGCTTCGCGCTATGCGTTTATTATTTCTTGTATGGTCGCGATTTTCGCAAGTATGTCGTCGAACAAAGGTGGCGATCTATCGAACATCATTGGCGCCATGTCTCGGTAATCGGCCCGCAGATCTTTGATACGCGCCTCATTGGGCACGAGCCGCAGCGTTCCTGGCCGCGCGCTGTCATAGCTGGCCCAGCCGGAGCGGAAGAACGTTGCCTTGTGTTTGGCCACCTGCGCCAGCAGATCAAGATCGGTCGTCGCAGCTTTACCTTCCTCCGTATCGAGGAGCATGGCGAGGTCATAATAGTGCCGCGAGAAATATTGCGGCGTGGGCGATTCCGCGGGGCGGTGCGCTTCAGCATGAAGCGCGGTCGCCTTTTCCCAAAAGGTGCGCCGTGCTGACAACACCGTCACGTTGGTGTCGGGATGCTTGAAAAAGTCAGGATACTCCTCCGCCGCATAAGGGCGAACGACTTTCTCTTCCGTTGGCCATGGATCGCCTCGCGCGCCGAGTTCAAGCTTCACGCGCGGCGTGATGTAGGCCATGCCTTCATATTCGGTAACGGGCAGTGCCGTCGGATAATGAAAGTTGACCATTTGGGCGTCTCCGGCATCGATCTCCAGCCTCCACTCGCCGTTGGTCGGCTCGCCGAGCTGTCCTACGATCGCAGCACGGAGCGCCGGTAGCAGCTTTTCCGCTATGTGACGCTCGACGTCGCCAACCAGATCTTCGATCAGTCGCGCAGCTTGCTTCTTGGAGATCCCGTCTTTCTCGGGATCGCGCTCGCCAGTGTATCCGAGTTCGGCCCGATCAAAAGATAGATCGATGTCCTCCGAAAAACGGCGGATAGCGTCGAAAGCTTTGGAAAGCGACGTACCTCCCTTGAAGACGAGAGACGCTGTCGCGCCCTTGGGCAGGCCGAAAAGACGTCTCAGGCTCCAGCAGACCCAGAAGTCCTTTTCGATGATGGTGTTGGCAACGCCCCGACGTGCGCCGGTTTCTCCGAAGAGAGCAGCGCGATCGTCGGTGGGAAGCAGGGCGACGTTATCCATCGATATCGGCCGTCGCTGCGCTTGCGATCGAGACAAGTGTCGGGCGCATCCAGGCGGGCGCCTGAATGGCGGCCGAGGCCAGCGTCTTTTTGTCATTGGGCGACAGCCGGCGCGCCGCGATCTGCGCTACGTCAGCAGCCCGAGCAGGTCCGACATGGCGAAGCGCCTGAACCACAGTACCGGCAGGACTGCCCGGAGCGATCAGATGCTTGGGCGAGGCGTGGCGAAGATCGACGACGCGCTTTCCCAGCACGACGCGTCGCGACGGTCCGTCGGTCAGATAGGTGCTTTGGGCGGGGACCTGCGTCGAAAGACCGAGCGCGTTGACTGCCCGTGCCCCGGCAATCTGCACCTGCGAGCCGGTCTCGCGGGCGAGCGCCTGCGCAACATCATCGGGAGCGGGCGAGAGAGGCCCGAGCTTCGGATGCAGCTTGGGAAAATCGTACAGCCCGCGGGCTAAACGACGAAGCTGACCGCCCTTGACCAGCCGACAAAGAGCCTGGTCAACAGAAGATCGTACGGCGACGGTGAGGAAGTCGCTGGGCGTGAAGGCGCTGCCGCGTCCGCTGGCGCGGACGCGCTTCATAACCCGGTCAGGAACAGAGGCGGCGATCATCTTCATGCGTCAGAAAATAATGTATCCTTTTCTGACATGCAAGGGGCGGATTTGATCGCTTCGGGTCGTGTGACACGCGGCCTCGATTTCCGGGTTCCGGTCTGCTAAAACTCGCGATGATGGTACTTTTCGAGGTCGGCAGCAGATTGATGCGGACCAGAATATTCGGCTCAAATGGTCGATTGGTGCCGATAGATGTCGAAACCGCGCAAAAAATTTCAGGCTGATTTCCCTTTAAAATCTACACCGTATGATTTTGACGGCCCGAGAAACGGCATATTGCGCTCCGCTTGATAAAAAACCAAGCTATATCAATGCTCTAGCTTGGTTTTGAACAATTGAGTGGGAACTATAAATAGGACTACCAAACGAATGTCCGGTTTTTCCAGTTCCCATCCGAAACCAGACATTCCGCTTCCCCCCCCTTAGCTGACAAGCTTCTCCTCACCAGATCCCCTCAAAACCTGGAGAGCAGGATATTCCCCCGGCTGCGGGAGCGGCGTTCATACCCACAGCGCCGCAGCACCGGAAAGACGTCCTGGGCCCACCGGCCATGCTCGGTGTCTTCCATGATGAGATGATCGGGCCATAGCGTCGCAGGGGCCTCGCGAAAAAACGGTAGCAGCGCTCGGTCTTCATAACCTTCGATGTCGATCTTCAGAACATGCACGGCCGTCACATCGCAGGCCTGCAGAATATCCACAAGCGGACGTATCCGCACCGCAGCACCGTGCCCCGCACCGATCCGACCGCCGCCAAAATCCCCGTTCACCTGCACAAGCTGACCAGAGCCGTCCTGATCGCCCACGGCCACACGGAAGAGATCGGCCTGCATCCCGTTCAGCCTCAGATTGGTTGTCAGGCGCTCGAACAGCACCGGGTTCGGCTCGATGGCGATGACACGGGCTTCCCGCTGGGCGGCATACAGGGAAAAGAACCCCATATTCGCACCGACATCCACAAACGTGCCGCCTTTCGGCAGATGGCGCCGCAGCCATTTCAGCTCGCGATGATTGTAGCACGCGCCACAAACCGCTGATTTTGCATCCGTTTGGTTATCCTGCGGATAAAACCGCACCTTCAGTCCGAACAGGGTCGCATCAACAGGACCTGAGGAGCAGTCTTTCCTGAACCGCTCCATGAACGGCCGACGCAGACGGCTGTACCCCAAGGGCGTGTTGAAAAAGGCTTTCCGGATCTTCTTCTGCACATCCGTCAACGGATAGGTACCAAAAGAAAGGGCACGCGCAGGGCCGTGTCCGTCCAGCACGATGTGCTCAGAAGACGGGTCTGAGTATTCTGGCATAAGAGATGATGACCGTATGGAAGGGAACAACGGGGCTTCGATGAAGCAAACGGCAGGGTCAGGACGCGCTGTGTCCGACCGACCACTCCGTCACAGCTTCCCGACCTCACGGCAGAGCTGGAGCAGACCGCCCATCCGCTGCTGCAGCACGGCCCCGAGCACCATCACGCCTTCCAGCAGGCGCGCGCCTTCCGTATCCGCCCGCAGGCTCTCCAGCCGCCCTTTGAGCAGCGCATGCTCGATCTCGATCAGACGCAGCACGTCATGCAGGCCAGCATGCAGGTCCTCGAGACCGGCTGGACGGGGTGGTGGCAACAGTGGATCTTCAGGCATGACAATCCCTTGGACAAAAATGTCGGTTTCATGCGAGGATCTGACGATGACGAGTCACGGGCCACGCAACATTTCGATGCCAAGAGATACGGTTTTCCGGCTTCCATATCAAGCGGAATATCGTATTCATGCCTCATTTCCGAATGAGGACCCTCTGCGTGCCCCGACATTCCAGGCGAAAGCGTAAACTCATGGACGATCAGATCCGCCTGATGCGCGAGCGCGGCGAGCGCCTCCGCGAAGCGGCCCAGAGTATTGGCATCACCCATGCCGCCAAGGCGGCGGCCGTGCCGTATACGACCCTGAGGGACTACATGAATGGCGGGGAGATGAAGTTCTCCGCCCTTGCGTCACTGGCCCGGGTCTGCGGCGTGTCTCTGGACTGGATCGCCTTCGGCACGGCAGGCGGCTCACCTTCCGGGGCGACAGCGGTCCAGACCACATCGACCCGTCAGATCGTCGTGCCCTGGTATAACCTTCATGAAGACGGTCTGCGGATTGGCCGTGACTGGTTGCAAAGCGTCATTCCTCGGGACCTCACGTCCCTCTGCCTCATCAGCAATGCAGGGGATGCGATGGAGCCGACTTTGTCCTCAGGCGATCTGGTCATCGTGGACCGGAGCGTCACGGCTGTGACGGGCAG
Organism: Gluconobacter sp. DsW_058; assembly: GCF_002153615.1. Lineage (NCBI taxonomy): Bacteria > Pseudomonadati > Pseudomonadota > Alphaproteobacteria > Acetobacterales > Acetobacteraceae > Gluconobacter > Gluconobacter sp. DsW_058. Next base: position 29,037 of record NZ_JOPH01000039.1, on the reverse strand, counting down.
CGCGCTCTATGCGCTGGAGAGCGCTGGCGCTGTGCTGATCCGTCGTCTTGATCCCAAACTCGGTGGTGGGGTCCGGGTGATTGCTGACAATCATCGCTACCCGCCTCAGGACGTCGAGGCCGATCGCCTGGACTGCTTTAAGCTGCTCGGCGAAGTGGTCTGGATCGGCGGCGTGCCTCATCCCTGAGGCGTTCTTGATATACGGGAACCTGTTTCTACAAACGGGCGCGCATTCGTATTGACGGTACACGGGAAATCGTAGATCATCAGCTTCGTTGAGTTCATCGTGTGTGCAGGGCCGTCCTGCCGCACAGGAACTGCAAGGAGCTGCGATGATGTCTCTGTCCCGTTGTGTCTTCCGGTCTGGCCCCTGTTCTTGCCTGTCAGGGGGCGTCTGACATGGTCGTGTCTCTCCTTCTTGTCCTCATCGTTCTTCTCCTGCTGGTTCTGGCTCTGGGGTCTTCGGTCAGGCTGTTCGCCTGGCTGAAGGCGCGCGACATCCTGCCGCCTGCGGCTCTGATGCTGGGTACGGCATTGGTGATCCGGGCCGTCTTCCATGCCCACTGGGGGAGATAAGCGCTCATGATGTCTTCAACAGACGGTCTGTACAGCGAAGCGACCGAAGCAAAACGCGCGGCCCGTCTGGCTGCCTATCTCGAAGAGTATGGCGCCGAGGAAGACGAAACGCGGGTTCTGCTGAGATATGTCTCGTGGTTCGGAACGGGAGCCTGTCTTTTATGCGGCATCGCCCTGGCTCTGCCCTGGCATCCGCTTTTTGCGTTCGTTCTGGGCATGAGCGTCTGGAGCGGGTCGCGTGAACCGTTTCTTCGCAAACTGAAAGCCGCTGAAGACCGTCGCAGGCTTCGCGGGCTGGACTGAGTTTACACAAAAGAGAGCCCCTCTGCTGTTGCGAGCAGAGGGGGGTAACCCAGGCCGCTGAAGAGCTGGATGCATCGTCCGGGTCTGAGGGCATTTTCAAACCTTCCTAAGTCACCGTCGACGCATCCGCTGGTCACTCAGTCTTCCAGCATGGCGGGGCCTTGAGGCAGGCAGCCCCACTCTGCGGCCTGGCCGAAAGGTTCCTCCTCGCCAGGCGGTGGAGAGACAACATTGCCTGACAGCACCAGCAGCCGGGTCAGCGGCTCCCACTCCAGCAGTGTTTCAAGCAAAGCAGCTGCGCAGTTCAAACGCAGAAAAGGGCTGTCCTGCGTCAGTTCTGTCATCAGGTCTGTCCGCAGTTCGAGGACGGATTCCTGCAACCCGCACGGCCGCAACCAGGACGCCCGCTGGCGTGCGAGCCGGTACAGGCAGAGATCATGAGGCGGTCGATCCTGCGGCCCACCCAGCACGCGGCGCAGGAAGGACATGTGAAACCCTGCCAGAACAAAGGGTCGCGGGGCATCCACCGGCATCACGGCCCGGAACAGGGAATCGCTGATGCTCAGGGCAGGCTGCCCATGCTCGTCGAGACTTTCCTCCAGATGACCCGAGGAACGCCGGGGGGCGCCGAGCCAGAGAAGGCTGCGTCCTTCGACGAAGCCATCCCTTTGCAGCAGCGTGACGGGAGCGCCCGCATAGGGCGCTCCTTTCTGATCCGGCGTGATATCGAGCAGTTTCAGGCGCGTGATGGGCCAGCGCGGCAGCCGGATCGGACCCTGGGTCATGATCTGCCTCCCGCGCGCAGCTGTGCTACCAGGGCGAGGAAACGCTTCTGTAACTGCGCTGGCTCAAGGAGGTCGTTGAGATACCAGATCTCGGGCGTAAGGCGCTTCTGCCGGTAGACCTCCAGACGCCGGTCAAACTGGGCCAGCAGATGCGCTTCCCAGTCATTGCGTGTCACGCGGTCCGCACCGCAGGCGCCCACGATCTCGATATGCATCACACGCGAGCCGTGACGGATGGCGAAATCGGAATAGAACCGCGGCTGCTGCAACGGGTCGAGGGCAATTTCCAGATCCAGCGCAACATCTCGCGGAACGACGGGTTTGATCGCCTCATAGGCAATCCGCTCCGGGGTTGAATTCAGCCGCGTTCCGTCAGAGGCAACGCGGCCATGGCTGGGCAGACACGGCCAGCGCTGCTCGACCGTGCGCAGGAGACCGGCCCAGACGCCGGGTCCTTCATCACCCAGTTGCGTGAGATGCCGCCCCGCCGGCTGAAGGTAGCGGAACAGGCTTGAGGGCGGTTGTGCCTTCAGTCTGAGACTGATGTCGCGATACAGATCGAGATCGTCATCCGTGGGCTCGAAGAAAGAGCGCACGTGTCGGGACACGGTCGCAGCAGCGACCGGGGTTTTTGTAAGAAGCATGAAGCATCCAGATTTTTGTGGGGAGAAAATGAAAGGCCGGAGTTGTCCGACCTGTCGGTGTCAGGCGTTACAGGCGATACGGGAGGCCGCTCCCAGGCATCTGTCCGGTCCAAAGCGCCTCGATCAGTCTTGCCGCGGCATAAATGCGGACGAGATCGGAAGCCGGATGGACGCCCGAGCGGTCTTCCGCTGCAAACCGGGCCAGAAGTCTTTCCGGATCATCTCCAATCCCTGCCAACTCTGGCGCAAGCTGGTGCATCAGATCGGCAAGGGTCATGACCTGCGCTGTTTTCGTTGAGCAGGGCCCGAGCCAGGTCATCTCTCGTTCCCCGATAAGCAGAACGAGATCTGGAAGCAGGCCAGGAGAGAGAAAAGCGCCATCTTCAGTGTGCTCCGCTGCACCGACTGGTGACGGCATGGGCTGCTGCAGGATCTGATCCCGCAGAGCCTGTCTGTTGGCCGGATCCTGATCGGCCGCTTGGCAGGGAAACCACAGGCCCAGGCGCTCCGTTACGGCGAAGGGTTCGGCCCGGGACAGAACAAGATCGTACAGACAGATCGCTGTCCCGGTCGGCCCGAGCGGAGCGTCCGGGCGATCGCGGGAGGAGACAAGACCCATCAGGCGGACAGCCAGGTCCGTGCACAGGAAGGACGTCATGTCCGGTCTCCTGCGTTCTCCGTCAGAGCCCGGTTCAGTGAGCGGACTGTCTGCGCCAGAACGATCAGCGTGCCCTCAAGCCGCGTGTCGCTGGTGAAGGCTCCAGGCTGTGCGATCACATCGCGCAGGGTGGGAAGAACGACGCCTGCCAGGACGGCGTGGGTGTCAAAAAGCGTGTCGAGTTCGGTGAATGATCTGGTCATTGCGAAAGGCTCCAAAGAGAAGAGAGCCCCAGAGAGAAAACCCTAGCTCTGGTCGCACGGCGACCATTCCAGCTCACGCCCCGCGTGAGCCCTCTGGGGTGAGGACCAGCCCGGTCCTCCCTCGCGAAGCCAAAAAAACGACAGAACCTCTCTGATCATTTCCCGTCATGAGAGAGGGAGAGAGGCCGGGTTCTGCACCGCCGCCCTCAGGGCGGCGCGACCCCGGAACGGGGGCGCGTGCAGGTCCGGATGACGCGTCACAACGTGATGCGGACGCCCCCGGCGGGGCACGAACATGAAACGGTTTTAAGGTGCTGTTTTAAAAGGGTTTTTGGAGCCTTGCTCCAAAAACCTGTTATCGTGCCATTTCGGACAATCTGGCAGTACGATTTTATGGCGCAGTGCCATGGTCTGCAGTTGCTGATCGGGTCTCGCTCTGATCCACCCTCGGCGTATGACGCATGGATGACGCGTCACGGAGAGTGTTCGGACCAGCATGACGCATGAATGACGCATGTGTGACGCGTCATCGGGCGTTTGAGGGGCCTTCAGGGCGATCGGCAGACTTCATGCATTTTGCCACAGACGCGGAGACGGGGTTCTGAAGGCGCTGAAACCATTCCTTATCCGGAAAGGTTTTTGAAGTTTGAGGCCTGTTCAGGCGTCTGAATCCCCGATGTCAGAGTCTTTCCAGGTGAAGAGCGGGGCGCTGTCAGGATTGGGACGCTGAGGCTTTGCGACCGCCTCACTGGATTGCCCGGCGCAGAAGCGTTCCCAGGCATGCATCATCTCTGAACGCCTGTTGAAGAGATCCCCGCGACGATAGGCCGCCTCGACCTTGTCACCGATGGCATGGGCCAAAGCCATTTCGGCGACCTCGCGTGGAAAGTCGGTTTCCTCGGCCGCCCAGTCCCGGAAGCTGGAGCGCAAACCATGGATCGTCACATCCTTCGTGCCTGCGGCCTGATGGAGGGCTTTGGAGACCGCGACATCGCTCAATGGTGATCCGACCCGGCCACCGGGAAACACGAAACTGTCCTCACCGAGACTGGATCTCAGAGTCTGGACTTTATACAGCAAAGCCATCGCTCCGCCCGTCAGGGGCACACGATGCTCCCGCCCGGCCTTCATCCGCTCGGCCGGGATGGTCCAGATCTTTTTCTTCAGATCGATCTCCGACCACAGGGCCTTGCGGACCTCGCCAGACCGGGTGGCGGTCAGGCAGACGAACCGTGCGGCCAAGGCTCCCACGCCATGCTCGGCGCCGAGCCGACTGTAGACTGGCGGGAGGTCGCGATAGGGCAAGGCGGCATGATGCACCACCTTCGTGACTGCTGTGGGTTTGGGAAGGATGTTCGCCAGGTGCCCCCGCCACCGTGCCGGGTTCTCCCCCTCGCGCCAGTGATGGCTCTGCGCGTAGTCCAGAATACGCTCCATCCGTCCACGCAGCCGTGTTGCGGTTTCGGTCGTGCTCTCCCAGATCGGTCGCAGGACGGCGAGCACGTCTTCTGTCTGCACGCTGCCAATCGGTTTCCGGCCGAGGATGGGAGAAACATGACGCTCCAGAGAGCTGCGCCACATGGGCGCCGAGCGCGGATCTTTCCAGCCCGGCGCCTGCTCGGTGATGTACTGCTCGGCAACCTGTGCGAAGGTGCGCTCCTGAACGTCAGGTCCCTTCTGCCGGGCTTTCTCTTCGAGAGGGTCGAGCCCTTCCAGAAGCAGGCGCCGGTTCTCGGCTGCCCGGAGCCGGGCATCGGCCAGAGAAATATCCCGGGCGGGACCGAGTCCCATCTCCCGTCTTTTACCGGTCTCAGGGCTTTTGTAGCGAAAGGTCCAGGCCCGGGTGTCGCCCCGGACGGTGATCCATAGATTTCCGCCATCGCCGTGAACCCCGTCTTTGAGGGAGGCGACCTTGCGGGCATTCATCTGGTTCGGCGGAAGCTTGCTCATGGCTTTTCAGTCCCATCTTCCGTCCCACCTTACGGGATGGGTTTCAATGCGTCTATCTGCTTCTTCAGGATGGCATGAATTTCTGTAAAACCATGAAAAACAAGGGTTATTGCGCTGGTCTGCTTTTCCGTGACGCCCCACATCGGCGGACACCCTCTCCGCCATGATTTCTAAGATCTGTGTATCTGACCTTAACCCTTACGAAGACTATCTTCCGTCTTGGAGCGTGGGTTGTGTCGCGGTATTGGGAACAAATCAGAGTGGGTTGTAATCGCTCTGCAATCTTCGAAATTCCCAAGCTATGCGAGAAGCGTACTTCTCTTGTCGCCTAACGGGACTCTTGTACTTTCAGATGGCTGCGCTCGCCTCTAAATGGGCGGCTGGCATCCAGGAAGTCTGCGTTCGTTTGCATCGTATAAGCAATAACGACGAGGTAAGTGATTGCCCGCGTCATTTCCAGTCGCGTGACCAGATCTGTCTCATGCTCATCCAGTGCGCGCAGTCGTCTTACGGCCGCATTGGCGACACGAGCGGCCTTATCATGGCGTCGGGTAGACTGCTCGACGTAATGGAGCACCAGTTGGATCGGGCGTCTTGCGCTGTCGGGAAGGTATTCGCGGTCCAAGAGGGTTCGTAGGCGAATAATGTTCAGACCCAGCGTGAGTGTGGCGAGCGTCCCCAGAATACAGGCTTCGATGAGCGGAGCAGGGGTGGGGCCAGCATGGCGGATCAGACGTGCGAAACGATCCGTGTTACGGCCGATCCAGATACTGATTTGTGGTGTCTGTGCGGGATCTGCGAGGCCGCGCAGTTCAGCCAGCATAATTCTGCGGAGACGCAACCGTTCATCAGAACTGTTGAACGGCAATACTGTCCTGAAAACCAGAACGCTGATGCCCACTGCCATAACGACGGCCATATTGCCGTTATAAAATGCCACTTCGTTCATGACGTGATGGTTCTCCAACCCAAGCATGGCAGGAAGGAGAAGGCCGTAAGCTGCCGCGCCGCCAGCAGTGGAGGGGTTGCCTTTCGCCAGACCGCCAAGGAACATGGCCGGCCCTAGGAAAAGCGTCAGGGTTTCAAACGTTGTGACTTTGGGCATGAGCACAAAGACAAGTATCCAGGCCACAATGTAAGCGACCAGTGCTCCTTTCAGGAACTCCGTGGTCCCAAGGACTGGGTTTTCTTTGGTCGCAAACAAGCCACAGACCAGCGTTGTAATGGCGATAAAGCCAAGTCCGCTTGGCCACGCTGTGATTTCATAAATCAGGGCCGTAACCAGTACGGCGCATGCTCCGCGGAGGCCATTATGAATAGCTTCGCGTGTGTCACGGTGGGTCTGGCGTTGAAAATGAAAATGATCGCCTGGAATGGAGTGTGTACTGGCCTCGTATTCCTTGATGGCGAGTTCCAGATCCCCGAGCAATTCTCCAAGTGACATGAAGAGAACGCGTTCATCGAGGTGTGTCTCGGTATCCTGCTCATTCAGGCGTAGATCGAACGGGTCTGTTCCCGGAATGGGTTCATTGCTGTTCTCCAGATCGGTAATCCGGTGAGGGGCAGCATACAGGCGGCAAACATCACGGAGATGCTGGAGTTCTGCCAAAAGATCCGGAACGGACTCAGTATTGGCAATCCGCTTCGGGAAATCCTTCAGAAACGAGAGGATCTCATCAGCGGCCTGCGTGAAGGCAGGGTGGTCATGGTTCAGAAGTTGCAGGCGCATTGCCATACCGAACCCGCGAGAGAGCAGGGCTGATACGGAGGCCAGAGCCGCACGGGCATGGTCACCTTCGTGTCCATGCGGGCCCATCTCGACTTCTGCAAATTCAATCTGGTCGTTAATGCTGAGGATGGTGCCAAATTGTCTGCGTGCGGCATTCAGGGCGCCGCGTTCCTCACCGAGAATACTCGTAAGCGTCTTCGTAACGAGAACCAGAGCAGATTCCAGCTTCTGGCGGAGTTGGATCCGGGCCTGCCGTTCCTGAGTGGTGGCAAAGATCAGACCCATGAAGGCTTCACACAGAACGCCAAGGGTAATGTAAGTGGTTCGGGAAACGGCAACGGTGAAGATATTGTCCGGATCGGAAGCCGCATCCATGCAGATGATCGAGCAGGTATATCCTGCAAGAACAAGAGCATAGGAGCGGAAGTTACTTACAAATGTTGCGAGCCCACTGCACACGCCAATCCAGACGGCGATCATGGGGAAGAAGAGCCAAGGTGCCTGAGGCGCGGCAGCCATCAACGCAATGGATGCGACCGCTCCGGTAATTGTTCCAATGATACGCCATTTGGCTTTGGACTGGCTTTCCCCACGAGTGGCCTGCGCAACAGCCCAGACAGTCATTGCGGCCCATGCAGGACTGTCCAGCTCCATCCAGAATGCAATTCCGATGGCGAGACAGGCTGCAAATGTATTTCGCAGAGCAAAAGTCAGGGTCGCTGCGGATGGCGCATAGATCCATGACAGGGGCAGCTTGACCCTGGGCCGCAGAGCGGCTGACGCACCTGCACCTGATGGGGAACTGTTCGGAGTCGGACGTCCTGTTGACGTAGTACTACCACTCATTGTGCGGCTTTCTTACTCCTGAAGCCGTCAATTAGGCGAGAGCGGAAATGGCCATTCTCAGATCTGCAACAAATTTTGTGTATTCGCGTGTCCTGCTGTCCTCATCCGGAATTCTGAGCAGGTAAGAGGGATGGACAGTCACAATGCCAGTACTGCCATCGTCCAAAGTCATGTAACGGGAACGCTCCCGTGAAATAGTGATGGGTCGTCCAAGAACGGAACTTGCTCCGGTCACGCCGAGCAGAACTGTAACCTTTGCCTGAAGGATACGCCGTTCAGCTGTAATCCACGGGGAGCAGGATTTTACGTCTGTCGCATCGGGTTTCTGATGAATGCGTCTTGCACCGCGGCGGACAAATTTGAAATGTTTGACTGCGTTACTGATCCAGGCCTGTTCCCGATTGCCCCCGGCTTCCTGAAGTGCGCGCTCGAAGAGTTGTCCGGCTGGGCCAACAAATGGTCTTCCCTGAAGATCTTCCTGATCTCCTGGTTGCTCGCCAACAAAGAGGATCTGGGCCTGCGTTGTGCCTTCTCCGGAAACGGTGCGTGACGCGTGGTGACAAAGATCACAGAGAGAACAATCGACGGCGAGGGACCGCAGGTTTGACAAAGAGGACGTCTTTTCAATCTCCTCCAGATCAGGTGTGACATGCACTGTGGCCGGGTTGGTCCAAAAGGCATTGTCTTGCCCGGCCGTCGCCGCTTTCTGTGCAAGACGAATTAGATCTGCCTCTGATTGTCCTGCGTCATCAATGGGTGGTCCAACGCGGTACTTGTGGCCGTCCCAGCAAAGAGTCGTCTCGTCTGAAAGGAGAACCCAAGGAGAAACCCGTAGTCTAATAAGAGGGGATCTCTGACTGTCTATGAGTTGTAACTTTTGGCGTGTTCGAATGATCTGCCAGTCTGTTATCCGGTTCTCTGGGAACGCGCCTCTCAATTCAAGAATTTGCTCTCGTACGGTGCTGGCAATCTGCTCAAACCGGGTGATGTCTGTCTCAAGCGGGCTTCCGTGCTCTTGGATATGTTCCAGTGCGCGATAGAGAACATCAAATCTCTCCAGAATATCGGATGCAAACACGGACGGGATCAGGGCCGCAAATTTTCGGGGCAGACGCAACGGGGAGGGAGTGTCAGGTAAATCCCGATCTGTTTTCGCTGCGTAAAGAGCGGCAGGCGCTCTAATACTCCAAGTGATGGAAGACGCCGGGATTCGCTTGCTCAGGAAATTACGCGATTGTGTTCGCCATCCTGAAAAATCACTTGGTGAACAGAGTGTAGCGTCAACGGTTTGCATAAGGCTTCCCGGAAAGAAAATTAGCGAATTCCGAAACACGCTCTGAAGTGATTACTTCTTTTTTAAGGAACGTGTGGTCAATTTGGTATTAAAGTTGAGTGGCTATCTCGGTGGTATTGGGTATATATTCTGCAAACAGGCTCGGCAGAATGATTTCAAGCTGTTGAGCATAGTAAAAATGCTATTTTGAATGGAAGGTAAGATATTATGTCGGAGAATACATCCCACCCGGATCTGTTGGAGCTTACAGCGCAGATCGTTGCTGCACAGGTTTCCAAGGGTAATGTGGATGCGGCGTCTCTCCCGGCATTGATCCGCCAGGTTTATGAAGCTCTTGCAAATGCTGGTGCTCCACAGGAAGAGCCGCAGCCAGAGCGTCCGCAGCCTGCTGTGCCGATCAAGCGTTCAGTATTCCCGGATTACATCGTCTGCCTTGAAGACGGTAAAAAGCTGAAGATGCTCAAGCGGCACCTTCAGAGCGCTTATAATATGTCCCCAGAGCAGTATCGCGAGCGTTGGGGTCTTCCGTCCGATTATCCGCTGGTTGCTCCGAACTATGCACAGCGTCGCTCGGCTCTGGCTCGCGAAATCGGTCTGGGCCGCAAGATCAGCGCAACAGGCGAAAGCAAGAAAGAAACTGGCCGGACGCGTCAGTCCAAAAAACAGGACTAATTCCTGGCTTTCTGGAATTGTCTTTCTGAAAAAGCACTATCTGTCATGTGGTCGGAGAATACTGTTTCATGAGTTTAGAGGCAGAGACGCTTCTCCGATCAATGGCTGACAGCAAGCGCCTCCTTCTCTGGAGGGGCGCTGCGCTTCTGTTTTTTATTGCAGCGCTTATTATTGCTGTTGGTAAAAGCCACTCAACTGTTTCCAGTTTAGATGCGCGTCCGCACATTGCGCGTCTGGTTATTCACGGCGTGATCGGAAATGACGTTTCCCAGATCACGACGGCTCTTCGCAAAGCACAGAAGTCCTCTTCAGTAACCGGACTACTACTGGTTGTTGATAGTCCGGGCGGTGGTGTCACGGGCGGGGAACGTCTGCACGACTCGATCGAGAAATTTGCACAGGTAAAGCCTGTTGTCGTCACGATGGGTGATATGGGCGCGTCTGCCGCCTACATGCTCTCAGTTCCAGCGCAGCATATCGTGGCATTGCCTTCAACGCTGACGGGCTCGATCGGTGTAATCCTGCAGCGGCCCGATCTTTCTCAGCTGCTGGGGCGTGTCGGCATTGATGTTGCTGCTATTACGTCTGGCGCCATGAAAGATCAGACTGATCCCACAAGTCATCTGACGCCAGAAGGGCGCATGATGCTTCAGGGATTGGTCAATGATCTCTTCGATCAGTTCGTCGCCATGGTGGTTAAAGGGCGGCACATGCCTGAAGACAAGGTGCGAAGCCTTGCGGATGGTCGGGCCTATACGGGTCGTCAGGCTTTGAGCCTGGGCCTGATCGACGAGTTGGGAGACGAAGACACTGCTCGGCAATGGCTCAGGCAGCGCCTGAAAATTGGAGACGCACAGTACCCGGTGATGCCGTTGCTCTCTGTAACCAAGCGACACTGGTATGATTTTCCTCGCAAACGGGCCATGCTCGAAGGCGTGTTTGGATCAGGCTTTACGGAGATGCTGGAAGGGCGATTAACCCTCAGCAGCCTTGACGGGGCCGTTGCGATTCTGCAACCCTGACAAGCCAGTTTCATGGGCGGAGGCAGATAGGCTGCAGTCATGACCAAATCGGAACTTATTGCAGAGCTTTCCACGATTTATCCTCACCTTCTGACGCGGGATATCGAACGGATCGTTCACACCATTTTTGACGAAATCAGTGCAGCTTTGACGCGAGGTGATCGTGTTGAACTTCGCGGGTTCGGCGCATTTATTCCCAGGCGCCGAGATGCGCGGACGGGTCGGAATCCACGCACGGGAGACACTGTTTCTGTCGAAGAAAAAAGCGTTCCTTTCTTTAAAGTGGGAAAAGAGTTGCGTGAGCGTGTGAATCAGAGCGCGACCAAGTCAGCCACGGCAGAATGACAGGAGTTTCTGTTCCCTGTGTTCTGGATGCCGCTTTTTGAAGCATAAAAGCGAACCTGATGCTTTCAGGCACGCGTTGAGAAGCGTCGTGCGCTATTGTGGGGCAATGTGGAAAGCCCCTTCATTATCTGTCTGGATAATCCCGATTTTTATAGGGGCTCTGTGCTGTGCCGGGGCGTCCTCGGCAAAAGCTGCTTCAGGTTCTCCTCTGAAAAAAGCAGCTTCAGTAAAAATGCTACAGAATCAGAAAGTTCGGGCCACTGTCACGCCCTGCTATCATTCCCAGTTGGGGCTAATTGTTCTCAAGAGCAATGTAGAGAGCACTCATTCCAGGCATGGAAATGGCTTTGCGCCTGTCGGGGAAGCCGTCTTCCGGTCCAGTGCAGCTCAACATGTTTGCATCACGGGGCATGGCCGCCGCGGGTGAGCGCGACGGCATTCTATGGGTTTTATTCCTGGCCTTTGAGGCTGCTGATTTCCGAAAGCAGAAAATCTCGGAATACGGCGATTCTTTTGGAAGTTCGCAGTTCTTCCGGATACACGAAGTAAGCCTCAACCAACGGAACGGCCTGATTGGGAAGAACTCTGACTAGGTTGGGGTAGGACGCAGCCGTGTAGAGCGGCAAAGAACCAATACCTGTGCCTGAAGCAATCGCAGTCGCAACGGCAGCAATATTGTTGATAGCCAGCCTGCTTCCACGATGGGCCAGACCTTCATGGCGAAGGAGGTCCAGAAGCCAGTTTACATTCGGCAATGGCAGGTGGCGTCCTGCAAAGCCGATGATCTGATGTTCCGCTAATTCCTGCAAATTTGTCGGGGTGCCATACCGGTCCAGATAGTCTGGGCTGGCATAGATTGGCATAGGAAAATTAGCGAGATGACGCTGCACAAGGTCTGGCTGTGTCGGCGGATGCAGGCGAATAGCCACGTCTGCTTCACGCATTCCCAAATCAAGGTCTGCGTCTTCAAGAAGAAGCGTGACCTCGATATCAGGGTGCAGTTCCAGAAAGCGATGCAGCCTCGGAGAAAGCCAACAAAGGCCAAACCCGGTGGTTGTCGTGATCTTTATTTTGCCCGCCGCTCGTTCCTTGCTTTCGCTCAGGAATGCCTGTGTCAGGGCCAGCTTGGAGAAGACTTCACGCACTGTGCGATTCAGAACCTCACCCTGTTCAGTCAGGATGAGGCCTCGTGCATGCCGATGAAACAGCGGAACACGCAGAACCTCCTCCAGAGCTGAAATCTGCCGCGAAACGGCAGACTGGCTCAGGTTAAGTCTGTCACCTGCATGGGTGAAGGACCCGGCTTCGGCGACTGCGTGGAAAATACGCAGTTTGTCCCAATCCATGTGGTGGTCTCCCCGATCGCTGGCGCGTCGGTCCTCGTCCTTCTTGCCCATGTCACCTGGCGTTGTTTAAGCGGTGTGTCGTTGAAGGGACGAAACTGTCTGAACCTGCGACGAGGGTCAAGTTTTTGTCATAGCAGGTATGCCAGAAATGTAGCGTTCGGCTTCCAGAGCGGCCATGCATCCTGTGCCTGCAGCCGTCACAGCCTGCCGATAAATGCGATCCTGAATGTCGCCTGCGGCAAAAACACCCTCTACCGAAGTGCGCGTTCCACCAGCTTCCGTGATGATATATCCATCTTCGTCACAGGCCACTTCATGGCGGAACGGCCCCGTATTCGGGCTATGGCCAATGGCGACGAACACGCCATCAACGGGCAGAGTTTCGCTTTCTCCCGTCTGAGTGTTCTTCAGACGAACGCCACACACAACTTCCGGCGTTCCCGCACCAAGAACTTCTTCAACAGCACGATTCCAGTGAACTTCAATTTTCGGATTCGCAAAAAGACGCTCCTGCAGAATGCGTTCTGCCCGGAAACCATCCCGTCGATGAATAACGTGAACCTTGTCAGCGTGGTGAGTCAGATAGAGCGCTTCTTCCACGGCCGTGTTGCCGCCACCCACGACCGCAACCGTTTTGCCGCGATAGAAAAAGCCGTCACAGGTTGCGCACGCCGAAACGCCGCCAGCCTGAAGGCGTTTTTCCGACTCGAGGCCAAGCCATTTGGCCTGGGCGCCCGTTGCGATCACGACTGTACGTGCAAGAAACTCGTCCCCTGAGTCGCCTTTCAGATGAAAGTATCCATCTGCGGCCGGACCGTTCTTCAGGCTTGCCTCGGTAATCAGGTCATAGATCAGGCGTGTGCCGACATGTTCAGCCTGTTCGCGCATCTGCTCCATCAGCCACGGGCCCTGAATGGGAGCCGCGAAGCCGGGGTAGTTTTCAACGTCGGTCGTGATGGTCAACTGGCCGCCTGGCTGAAGACCAGTCACGAGAATCGGTTTCAGACTGGCGCGTGCGGCATAAATGGCGGCAGTGTAGCCAGCAGGGCCTGCGCCCACGACCAGAAGGTCCGTATGATGGATTTCAGGCATGATCGATCCTCGTCCGTGTTTTGACCCCTCATATAGAGCTTTCAGACGCATGTGCCATCTTTGCGGACGCTGCCACCTGCCATATACGTCAGATTCAAATGAACGCTTCTTTCTCTTCCATCCCCGTTGAACTGGATGCCATTGACCGGCAGATCATCGCCGAGCTTCAGGCAGACGGTCGTATGACCAATGTGGAGCTGGCCAAACGCGCCGGTATTTCCGCTCCCCCCTGTCTGAGGCGTGTCAGGCGTCTGGAAGAACTTGGCATCATCAAAGGGTATCATGCAGAAGTTGACGCAGCCCTGCTTGGCTGGTCGCTCAATTTTTATGCCCTCATCGGTCTCGATAGCCAGAAGGGAAGTGTTCTGGAGGCCTTCGAGGCGCAGGTGGGTGCCTGGCCCGAAACACGCGAATGTCACATGATCCGTGGCGGAGGAGATTTCCTCGTCCGTCTCGTCGCTCGTGATGCTGCCCACCAGAACATTCTGACCCGGCGTCTGACAGACAGTGTCCACGTCGTGCGGGTGCAGACACTCCAGACCATTCATACCAGTCGTGATCTGGCTGGAGTTCCTATCTGATGGCAGAAGCATCCCCAACGGTTAGCGCTGGGATGCTTTTGCCTGCCCGGATCAGCATTATTGTTCCCTGCTACAATGAGGCAGAGAATGTTGGTCCCCTTGTCGCGGCTTTGGACGCAGCTTTGGAAGGAGAACGTTGGGAAGTCATTTTTGTTGATGACAACTCCCCGGACGGAACTGCCGAGCGCGTTTCAAAAGTTGCGAATAATGATCCTCGTGTAAGGGTCATCAAAAGGGTAGGACGTCGGGGTCTCTCATCCGCTGCTATCGAGGGTTTTCTGTCGTCCAGCGCACCGTATGTGGCGGTCATGGATGGGGACCTGCAGCACGACGAGACTGTTCTGCCCAAAATGCTGGCAGATCTTGATGCCGGCTCCGATATTGTTGTCGCCAGCCGCCACGTAGAAGGCGGAGACAACGCCGGGCTGGCAGGTTACTGGCGGCATCTCCTGTCAGACACCGGAATTCGCGCTGCTCAATCGGTTTTGCCGCACCGCCTGACTGATCCGATGAGCGGCTTCTTTGCCATGCGGCGAGAGCTTTTTCAGGCTGTTCTTCCAAAACTTTCCGGAACCGGTTTCAAGATCCTGCTGGATCTGGCGATGTCTGCGCCAAAATCCGTGAAGATTACGGAAGTTCCCTTTGTTTTCCGTCCGCGTCTTGCGGGAGAAAGCAAGCTGGATGTCGTTGTTCTTCTCCAGTTCGCAATGATGATTCTGGATAAAGTCACGCATGGCTGGCTGCCATCCCGTTTTCTGGCATTTGCGCTGGTCGGGCTTGTTGGTGTGGTCGTGAATGTTGCCGTGATGCAGATTGCCCGACTGGGAGGAATGGATTTCTCTCAGTCTCAACTGGTTGGAACGGCCGTTGCGATCCTGACGAATTTTCTGCTCAACAACCGTCTCACTTATCATGACCGCCGCCTGAAGGGCGCGAAGATGTGGGTGGGATTAATTATTTTCTTCGCAGTCTGTTCTCTTGGGGCGGCCGCTAATATCGGGGTGGCCCGTATGGTGCTGCACGATGTTGGCCATGGGCACTGGGACCGTGCGTCTGCCGCAGGGGCCGTGATCGGTGTCGTCTGGAATTACGCTGTGTCTTCCACTCTCATCTGGCGCTGACGTGACTGATAATTTCAAGAAGCAGGCCAGCCTGTTCTGGGCGCTTCTTGTTGCCCTGACTGTGACGCGCCTCGGGTTGGCAGCATGTCTGCCGCTCACGCCCGATGAGGCTTACTATTGGGTGTGGTCCCGCCATCTTCAGGGTGGCTATTTCGACCATCCTTTCATGGTAGCCCTCTGGATCAGAATTGGGACATGGCTGGCTGGTGACACGTCTCTGGGGGTGCGTCTGCTCGGGCCGCTTTCCGTTCTTCCCGGAAGCTGGGCCCTGTACCATGCGGCCAGGCTGTTGCTACCGTCGCGCCCTTGGCCGGTATCGGGCTTTCAGGCCGTTCTTCTCCTGAATGCAACGCTGATGCTCGGACTTGGATCAGCGACCATGACACCGGATACACCGCTGGTATTTTTCGTTTCGGTGTCGCTTTTTGCACTCGGGAAAGCCGTTTCGCCGTCGGGGGGCAGAACAACCGGCTGGTGGCTGTTAACAGGTGTTTTGCTCGGTCTCGCCTTCGATTCAAAATATACTGCTGTTCTCATCGGTTTAGCCCTTGGGGGGGCAGTTCTCACGACCCCGAGGCTCAGGAAGCAAGCTGGTCCATGGCTGGCAATTCCGCTTTTGATCATCACGACGACCCCAGTCCTTCTCTGGAATGCATCCCATCATTGGGTCAGCCTGCTAAAACAGGGCGGACGAGCCGGCGATTGGCATCTGGCTCGTGCATCCCAGTTTCTGCTGGAGCTTCTCGGAGGTCAGATTGGTCTGGCGACCCCCCTTGTTTTCGGGCTCTTTGCTCTGGGTGGCTGGGCGTGCATCAAACGGAACAGGCTTCTGGCATGGCTAAGCCTTCTGCCTCTCGCTGTGTTTGTCATGCATGCTCTGGGCGATCGGGTGCAGGCAAACTGGCCGGCTGTTGTTTATCCCGTCCTAGCTCTGGCTGCGATAGAAGCAGGTCGGAGTGTTCGGTGGCCGGTCATCAGCGGAATAGTCTTGACCGTGCTGGTTTATGGGCAAGCCGTTTTCTCTCCGCTGCCGTTTCCCGCCGCTAAAGATCCGATCCAGCGACAGACCGCTGGATGGCCTGATTTCAGTCAAAGACTTGTCGCTCGTGCTCAGGAGACGGGAGCATCTGCTTTCATAGCTGAAGAGTATGGTCTCGCATCTCAACTCGCTTTGACACAGAACAGCCTTCCAGTTCTGGGATCAGATCCAAGGTGGAGCCTGTTTTCTTTTCCGCCTGCTGAGGTGCCGCTCGGTTTAAAAATTGAAGAGCTTCACCGCATTCCCGCAGTGCTGGATCAGGACACGCTGTGTCGCCAGAGCCATGACCATAATGTGCGGTGTTACCGCGTTGACGTTGTGAAAATGCCGTCTGGTGTGCAGTTGCCAGGGCGGACTTAAAGCTCTCCTTAACCTTTGATTGCCATACTGACCTCTCTCAGGAGGCAGCATGTCGAAAGCAAACGGCAAGGACGAGCGCAGGATCATCATCAAGCGTTTTGAAGTTGTAGAAGGTGGCCATCACGGCGGAAGCTGGAAGATTGCCTATGCGGACTTCGTGACGGCCATGATGGCGTTCTTTCTGGTCATGTGGCTCATCAATGCCACGACAGAAGAGCAACGTAAGGGCATCGCTAATTTCTTTAATCCGATAGCAGTTCAGCAGGACGCACCCCCCAAACTGAGTGTCATGCCTGATCTCTCTCCCATCGCGTCATCTGATCGCCCTATGGCGGTCAAGCCCGGTCAGGCCGCGGGGCCAAATCCAGATGACGGTCCATCAGGACAGAATCATCTTCCCCAAAAAGATGCGGAAAAGCACAGCGCACAGATTGTAGTTCTGCATGATGGGCAGGTCGAGCCAGGAGAGCCCGTATCCGGCCAAGGGGCATTCCCCCACAAGCCGGCCTTCCAGAATGCTGCCGATCAGATCAGTAGAGCCCTGAATGCTCCGTCACAACTGGCAGACGTCCGAGATCAGGTTTCCATCCAGGTCGGTGATGACGGGTTGCATGTGGAGATTGCGGATTCTGAACATCAGCCAATGTTCGCGCTGGGCTCTGCCACTCCAATGCCGCGCGCGCTTCAACTCCTAAGGCTGGTCGCTCCCTATCTTGAAAAGCTTCCCGGGCACCTCTCCATTGCCGGATACACGGATGCGGCGCCTTACAAAGCCGGTTTTCCATCCAACTGGAGCCTGTCCAGCAGCCGCGCAGTTGCGGCGAGGGACGTTCTTGTTCAGGCGGGCTTCCCCGACCGACGCCTGCAAACCGTCAGCGGCTATGCCGATAGAAACCTTTTTGATCATGCCAATCCGCTGAGTCCACGGAACAGACGCGTCGTTCTGGTTCTGTCTCCCGATCAACCATAATCAAGTCGCCACTCAGGAAATATTGAATGTTTATTCTTATCGGCCTTGGTGTCGTTCTGGCCTGCGTGTTTGGCTCCTTCGTGGCATCAGGCGGCGCCATAGGCCCATTGCTTGCGTCTATGCCCTTTGAACTCCTGACGATCCTGGGGGCAGCAATCGGCACATTTGTCATGGCCAACTCAATTTCCGCTGTGAAACACCTTCCGGCCGGTTTGAAGAAAGCCATGAAAGGCTCGCAGTACGGTCGACAGGATTATCTTGAACTTCTGGGGCTGCTGTTCCACGTGACCAAGCTGGCGGCCAGCAAGGGGATGATGGCTATTGAGAGCCATATTGAAGATCCCCAAGGCAGTACAATCTTCGGGGCGTTTCCGAAGATTCGGGATAACGGACAGGTCTGTTCCTTCATCTGCGATTACCTGCGGATGGCAGGCATGAATGCGACAGATCCGTTCCAGATGGACGACGTGATGGGACGGGAGCTTAAAAAGAACCTGCGTGAGGAAATGCATCTTCCTCACGCACTGCAATCCGTTTCCGATGCACTTCCAGCCCTCGGAATTGTTGCTGCCGTTCTCGGTGTGATCAAGACTATGGCATCCATCAGCAAGCCTCCTATCGTGTTGGGCGAGATGATTGCCGGTGCGCTTGTCGGAACGTTCCTCGGTATTCTGCTGGCATATGGCATTGTTGCCCCGATTGCTGGTCGGCTCGGGGGCGTTGTGGAAGAAGAGGCGTCTTACCTTGATTTGGTTCGTTCCGTCATTGTCGCGCATCTTCAAGGGAATGCGCCTCAGGTCAGTGTAGAAATCGGCCGCAAAAGCATTCCCTGTGACCTCATGCCGACCTTTCAGGAGGTGGAAGAGGCTGTTAGTGCCGTTGCCGTGGGGTGAGGTTGTTTTCCCGTGGGTGATCTTTACGATGCCGTCATCACTATGAATGACGGCCGAAAGGATCAGGCATGCGTCCCTCCGCACTGCGGGCTCTCTGTCTCTTACTTCCTCTTTTTCCTTTTGCGTCGGTACAGGCTGCTACGGCCACTCCCTCAAGGGCTCAGCTTGAGCAGGTCGATGGCGGAGCAGCTCTTCACTGGGTAAAGGCTGAAAATAAAAAAACACAGGACGCTCTGGCTTCTGACCCCAGATACAAGCCGCTTTATGATCGGATCCTCTCGGCTCAGCAGTCACCGGATCGTCTCGCTGTTCCCACACAAATGGCGGGAGAGATCTGGAATTTCTGGCAGGACAAAGTCCATGCCCGCGGGGTCTGGAGAAGCACGTCCGAGGCTGATTTCAAAAGCGGACATCCGCTATGGAAGACGCGCTTTGACTTGGATGAGCTTTCTCGGTCGGAACATGCCAACTGGGTGATGGAAGGTCTGAACTGCCTGGAACCAGCAGACCGGATCTGCCTTCTGGGCCTGTCCAATGCGGGCGAAGACGCGCACGAGCTACGCGAATACGACACGACCACCAATCAGTTTGTGCAGAACGGTTTCCGGCTACCAAACGGGAAGCAGGCTGTCGCATGGCTCGATAAGGATACAGTCTTGGTCTCTCGGGACTGGGGCACGACGGATGCCGGTCTGACAACATCAGGGTATCCATATGTTGTCCGTGCCCTGAAGCGCGGGCAGAGCCTGTCTCAGGCTCAGGAAGTGTTCCGTGGAACCGGTCAGGATATGGAAGTCGTTCCCACTGTCCTGCGGGACGGGCAGGGGCATCAGGTCGTGCTGATCGACCGGCATAAGGATTTTTTCCATAGCGAAGTTGAACGACTGGATCCGGGAACGCTTAAAACGAGCCAGCTTCCCATGCCGGAGAAATATGACGGTCTGAGCTATCAGGATGGCCAACTGGTTTTCCATCTGCTCCAGGACTGGCCCACGGCGAAGGGGACAATCCCTGCAGACAGCGTTGTCGCGGTAGATCCAGATCATCCTCAGGCCCTCGAGATCATTGTCACCCCGACCAAGCGGCAGACCATCGGGGATGGAATGGATGGCGCTATTGCGGCGACCAAGGATGGTCTGATCGTTGTTATGTATGACAATGTTCAGCCGGTACTGATGCTCTATCGACGGGGTTCGAGCGGCCATTGGTCTGGGCGGAGCATTGAGCTGCCCAAGAACATGGCCGCCAGTATTGTCTCCTCTGATCCCCACAGCTCAGAAGCATACCTCCAGCTCGAAGGCTTCATTCAGCCGCCGCAGATCTGGAGCGTCAACACAGCCAAGCAGAACACCCAGCTTCTCTACAGCCAGCCCGAGCTGTTTGATTCATCCAAGCTCACGGTTGAGCAGCTTTTTGCGCCCAGTAAAGACGGAACGCAGGTTCCGTACTTTGTTGTGCATGCGAAAGACTGGACGAAGAATGGCGCGAACCCCACGCTCATGACCGCCTATGGTGGCTTTGGCCTCTCGTATCTGCCTGTCTATCATCCAGACCTTGGGATCACGTGGTTCGAGCGTGGTGGGGTTTACGTGATGGCAAACATCCGGGGTGGCGGAGAGTTCGGCCCAGCCTGGCATGAAGCTGCGCGTCACGCTGGGCGCCAGTCTGCCTATGATGACTTTGCATCCGTGGCCCGGGACCTGTTTTCGAGAAATATTACATCGGCCAAGCGTCTGGGTATTCGTGGACGATCCAATGGCGGCTTGCTGATGGGGGTAGAATTCACGCAGCATCCGGAACTGTGGAACGCGACCATCATTGGTGTGCCGCTGCTCGATATGCTGAATTACGAGCACATGGCGGCAGGCGCGTCATGGGCGGCTGAATACGGAAGTGTGTCTACACCCGAAGGAAAAGCATTCTGGGACAAGACATCGCCGCTTCAGGCTTTGAAGCCTGATGTGCACTATCCAACACCATTCATTTTCACTTCGACCCGAGATGACCGTGTTGGTCCTGTGCATGCTCGCCTGTTCGCGGCGCGCCTTCAGGAGCTCCATGTACCCTTCTTCTATTACGAAGATATGGAGGGAGGTCATGCTGGCACCGTCAATGCTGCCGAGGTGGCACATGAACGGGCCCTGGAAGCAGTCTATCTAAGCCGCAGGCTGATGGACCCATGCTGAGGGGAGGCTTGCCTCCTTGCCGTAACAGGTAAGGGGGCGAATTCTGAAATCTCTGTGTACGGCAATAAAAAAAGCCGCGCCCCTAAGGGCTGCGGCTTTTCTCGTCCGTTCAGACAACGGGAAGGACTTTAGAAGCCTTCACGCTCCAGACGCTTGCGCTCCATCTTGCGGGCACGACGAACAGCTTCTGCTGCTTCGCGGGCGCGACGCTCAGAGGGCTTCTCGAAGTGGCGACGCAGCTTCATCTCACGAAACACGCCTTCGCGCTGCATCTTCTTCTTGAGCGCCTTTAGCGCCTGGTCAACATTGTTGTCACGAACGAGTACCTGCACGGTGCCGTCAACTCCTTCTGGGCCCGCCTTTAGCGTCACCCGTGATATGGCAATCCAATTGGGATGGAGCCCTTAACACACTCTTTTGGAGATGTGCAATTCATTCGATGGTGCTTGTGCTGATTTTTATCCATGCGCAATCTGCGGGCGATTTGTGCGTTAACGTTCTGCAACTGATAGAGGAAGCTCATGGCCCTGCTCAAGATTGCCCGTATGGGTCACCCTGTCCTGCACCAGATCGCAGAACCTGTTTCTGATCCAACATCCCCGGAAATCCGCCATTTGATTAAGGATATGCTCGACACGATGGTCGATGCAAATGGCGCCGGGCTGGCTGCGCCTCAAGTTCATCACCCCTTGCGACTTTTCGTCTATCGCGTGCCGGCAAACCGGGTTTCCGATCCTGAACAGGCTCTGTTGCCACGTGTTCTGATCAATCCGGAAATTACACCTCTTGGTGAAGAGATGATGGTTTGTGGCGAAGGATGCCTCTCGATTCCAGGTTTGCGAGGCGATGTCCTTCGCCATGCCAAAGTCCATTATCGGGGCGTCGATGAAAATGGAGAAGAGGTTGAAGGCGAGGCGGTCGGGTTCCACGCCAATGTTCTTCAGCATGAGAACGATCATCTGGATGGCATTCTCTACCCGCAACGCATCGAAGATTTCAGCCGCTTCGGGTACGTTGAGGAAATAGTTCGGTGACAATGCGCCTTCCGGACGGACCACCTTCTGCGACCGCACATCTCTATCTTCGTGAAGAGCAGATTCGTCAGTCCTACGAAGCACTCATGCTCGCGTGGCGCAGTCTTAACTCAGAGTGCGAGACACTTTTGCGGGAAAACGGTCTGGGCTCTGCCCATCATAGAATTCTTTTTCTGGTCGCAGCCCATCCCGGGATCACTCCCAGTGCGCTGCTTGCCAGCCTTGGGATCACAAAGCAGTCCCTGGGTCGGGCTTTGGGAGACCTGCGTGAGCGAAATTTTCTGGTGCAGGAAGAAGATCGGCATGATCGGCGCAAGCGCCCGCTAAAGCTCACGCCTGAAGGCGAAGCGATCGAGCGACAGCTCTTTCAGCTAATCCGTGACGTCATGACACGGGCCTACAGGGAGGCAGGAGTAACTGCGGTTGAGGGGTTCAAGCGTGTTCTTTCACCTCTCCAGATCGCTCCGGGAGGAGGTTTTCGATGAGTGACGAGCATATTCTTGTTGTCGATGATGATTCCCGCCTGCTCAGGCTCTTGCAGCGGTACCTCGCTGAAAACGGCTATCGTGTCACTACGGCGCAAGATGCTCGTCAGGCGCGCGAAGTGCTGCAACTGATCCAGCCGGATGCCATCGTGCTGGATGTCACGATGCCAGGAGAAGACGGTGTTTCGCTAACGCGGGCGCTCAGAGCAGAGGGACTGTCGTTACCAATTCTTCTGCTTACGGCGCGGGGCGAGCCGGCGGATCGGATCGACGGACTGGAATCCGGTGCGGATGATTATCTGGGCAAGCCTTTCGAACCCAGAGAACTGCTGCTTCGCCTTCGTGCACATCTAAGAAGAATTGTGCCCGCCGTTTCCGCAGTTTCCGAAGTGCCCTCTCTTTTACGGCTGGGCGTGCTGGAGTTTGATGTGCCGCGTGGCCTTCTGACCGGCCCGGATGGACCGGTCCATCTGACAGGAGGCGAAGCAGCCCTGCTGGGGGTGCTGACCAGTCGCCCAGGGATTGTTATGTCGCGCGAAGACATTGCCAAAGCGCTCGACATGGATGAAATCGGAGAACGTGCTGTGGATGTGCAGGTGACGCGTCTCAGACGGCGCATTGAGGTCGATCCCAAGGAGCCACGTTTCCTCCATACGGTTCGTGGGAAGGGTTATGTTCTCAAACCCGGGATCTGAAGATCACTGGGGACGACTGGATCGTCCGCTAAGGCGCGTTCTTCCGCGCTCTCTTTTAGGGCGGTCCATGCTGATCGTCCTGACGCCGCTGCTCGTCACGCAGGCAATCGTCCTGATTTTGTTTTACGGGACTTATCTGAATGTTGTGTCCCGGCGCCTGTCTGATGGCATCACAGGCGAGGTCTCGCTCGTCATGTCCATGCTGGAGCGAACGCCTGAGCAGGATCGACGCGAGGCTCTTCTGCGAGATGCGTCTGCTCGAACCCAGCTCGAATTCGTTTTTCATCCGCATGCGACTTTAGGGCACGAAGGGACGAACCATGTTCTCGGTCCCATCGATGATGATTTTGAGCGTGCTCTGCATCAAGGGCTAGGACGTCCCTTTTTTGTGGACTGGTCTGCCGTTCCGGAAACCGTCAGAGTCTCTATCGCTCTGCCTGATGGTGTGCTGGATGTTCTGACGCCTCATAAGAGGCTGAGCATTGGCCCGATCTGGATGTTCGTTGCCTGGGCGTTCAGCAGTTCTGCGCTTCTTTTTGTCATTGCCGCACTGTTCATGCGCAATCAGGTACGCGCCATTCGCAGGCTCGCTCAAGCAGCTGAGCTTTTTGGGTTAGGCCGTGATGAAGGGGCTATCCGCCCTCAGGGTGCGCGTGAGGTGCGTCAGGCCGCTGTCGCGTTCAACCGCATGCAGGATCGCGTCAATCGGTTTGTCGCGCAAAGGACGGCGGTTCTGGCGGGGGTTTCGCATGATCTGCGGACCCCTTTAACGCGGTTGCGTCTCAGTATGGCCATGCTCCCGACAAAAGGACGCATTCAGGCTGAAGATCTACAGCCCGATATTCAGGACATGGTGACGGATATCGAAGATATGGAGCGGCTGATTGGCAGCTATCTGTCTTTTGCGCGTGGAGAAGGATCGGAACGTCCCGTCCGGACAGATTTGCGATCCCTAATTGATGAGGTTGCTGTGGCTGCCAGACGTGCTGGCGGTCAGGTCTTGGGGGTCGAAGGACGGGAAGGTGTTGAAATACCAGTCCGGCCGGATGCGCTGAAGCGTGCGCTCACCAATTTGGCGGATAATGCCAGACGGCATGGGGGCGCCATGCGAATCTCTCTCTGGGAAGGAGAGAGAAGGATCGAGATTACAGTGGAAGATAATGGTCCCGGTATTCCCCCTGATCAGCGGGAGACAATTTTGCAGTCAACACGATCAGGGAGTAACGGCGGAAGCGGCCTGGGGCTGACGATTGTCCGCGATATCGTTCATGCCCATGGGGGCACCATCAGGCTGCTTGAAAGCCCACTTGGCGGGCTGGGCGTTCTGCTCAGCCTGCCAAAATAAGTAGAAGATCAGGGCAGGGTATTACCCGCGCCGCCATTGCCGGTGCCCTGATTACCCAGCGGGCCCTGGCTGCCACCAAATGTGCTGCTCATGTTGCTCATTGGGTTGTAACGACCAACGTTACCCAGCAGCTCCTGAATAACCGACGTCTTGGTGCCTGGCGTTGGGGTTGTAGCGCCCACCATGCCGACGCGAATGGAATCCTTGCGGTTCAGGGTATCCATCTTCCGCAGTACGCCAGAATTGTCGAAATTCAGAACCACAACCTGCTGCTTATCCACCGTTGGGAAGCCCAGCGGCGTTGGAGACGTGATCATGGACACATAGATCCATGTGTTGTCGTCAAAGGTTGCATGTGCGGTCGGGGAGCCGAGGCTGTCGAGCACGTCAGACCGTGTGCTGGTGCCTGGCACCAGCTGGGCATAGTCGGTCTTCTCGATGAGCGAACCGCGCGGCTCGGGAATCGGGCTGAATACCGAGCATCCTCCCAGAAGGAGCGGAGCACAGGCCAAACCGGTGAAACCGAGGCGTTGCACAAGACGTGTTCTGCTTTTGGTCGTCAGAAAAGATGCGTTATTCATGGAACCGGAAACTATCCTGTGCAAGAGAACCGCTCAACCCTGCGGGTGCCTTAAACGATACCTGCCTGTCAACGATTTCCCCTATGTAACCGGGGATGGAGTGCTCAAATGTCTCATTCTCCCGAATTTTCACGTCGTATCCCCCTGAGTCGGGTAGGGGCAGGAACAGAAGAAACCGTGACGGCAACCCCGCAGGAGCGTGAAGCCCTGGCGCGGCGGTTTGGCATTCCGGCAGTGCATCATCTTGAGTGTCGCTTCGTTCTGACACCTGAAAGCAAGACCGAAATTCTTGCTCAGGGCCGTCTGAGCGCGAAGGTGACACAGGAATGCGTCATCACGGCAGAAAAATTTGACGATGTGCTCGCCGAGACCTTTGTTCTGCGGTTCATTCCGGAATCCCAGATGCCGGAAGATGAATTCGACATCGATTCCATTAATCTGGATGCCCCTGACGACGTTCCGCATGATGGCAGGGCGCTGGACATTGGTGAAGCCGCTGCCGAACAACTGGCCCTGATGCTGGACCCATATCCTCGTCTTCCGGGTGCCGGTCTGGAAAATGCTGTTGACGTGGCCCCTGCGGAAGGGGAAGAAGGGGACGATCAGTCCGAGGACCTGCCTGAGTCAGAGCGTCGCCCAAACCCATTTGCAGCGCTCGCAGGTCTGAAGAACGGGGATAAAAAAGAATAAAATCCCTCGCTTTAGCTTGCGGGTTTGCGTTTGCTCTGCTAGAGCCGCCCGCCTGAACTCGGCGTAAATACGAGACGACGAACAACGGGGCACCGGATGCCGCTGGGAGCGGAGCAAGGGTGCCGACACAGAAGCAGAAAGAGGCATAAAAGCCATGGCCGTCCCTAAAAGAAAGACCTCGCCGTCCCGTGCTGGCATGCGTCGCAGCCACCATGCCCTACAGGCTGAAGCGCATGCGGAATGCGCGAACTGCGGCGAACTGAAGCGCCCGCACCACGTTTGCAGCCATTGCGGTCATTACGATGGTCGTGAAGTTGTTGCAGCAGGCAAGAGCCTGAAGACGGCCGTCCGCGCCTGATCTCTTCTGCGGATGCTCTGATGGAGTATCCGCATCTGCGATGCTGTCCGGGAAACTGTCTTAATGTCTAAAGCGCCTGTCACGCCTGTTCGTGACGCCGCGGCCCTAGGGCCTTATGCCCTTGCCGTCGACGCAATGGGGGGAGACAGGGCACCGGATATCGTCCTTGCCGGTCTCGAACTGGCGGCTGATCGTCATCCGACAGCCAGACTGCTCCTGATCGGAGATGAGGCGGTTCTCAAGCCGGCTCTGGCACGATATCCTAAAGCTGCCCGCATCTGTGACATTCGTCATACTCCAGCCAGCATTTCGATGGAAATGAAGCCGACCGCAGCACTGCGTGTTCGTGGCTCTTCCATGCGCCTGGCTATGGAGGCTGTATCTTCTGGTGAGGCCTGTGGTGTTGTGTCTGCTGGAAACAGCGGAGCGATGCTGGCCCTCGCCAAGATTATCGTCAAAGCGCTGCCTGGAATTTCCCGCCCTGCGATGGTAGCTGTCCAGCCTTCTGCGCGCGGTGACACGGTTATGCTGGATCTGGGCGCTAACATCGCGTGTGACGCCCGAAATCTGGTAGAATTCGCCGTCATGGGCGAGGCTTTTGCTCAGGCCGCGCTGGGTTTGCCAAAGCCAACAATCGGGCTCCTGAACGTCGGCTCTGAAGACCTCAAGGGTGACGAAAGGCTGCGTCAGGCTGCCGAGCGCCTTCGAGACAGCGCGCTGGCGGAACAGTTCCATGGCTTTGTCGAAGGTCATGACATTACGGCCGGGACGACTGATGTTGTCGTGACAGATGGTTTTACGGGGAATGTTGCTCTGAAAACAGGCGAGGGGGCTCTTAAGCTTGCTTTCGGTCTGTTGAAGCGCGTTTTCGAAACCAATCTGCTGACTCGCATCGGTTATCTGCTGGTTCGCCCCGGACTGGAGCGAATGCGGGAATGGATTGATCCGCGGCGTTATAATGGCGCCGTTTTTGTTGGGTTGAATGGCGTTGTTGTGAAGTCTCATGGTGGCGCAGATGGCGAAGCTTTTGCCTCAGCCGTCGATATCGCAATGGATGCCGTAACCCATAACCTGAACGACAAGATCCGTGCCCGCCTAGATCAGCTCGGTATGCTTGGAGCTGATGTAGCTTCTGCTGCTGCCAGCACGGTCGCCCCAGAACCTGTGAGCTGAGAAACTTTATGTCCGGTCCCCTTCGTGCCCGCCTGACAGGCGTGGGTGGCTATCTGCCACGCACGATTGTCACGAATGACGATCTCGCTCAGAAGATCGAAACATCCGACGAGTGGATCCGGGCACGCACGGGCATCACGCAGCGTCACATCGTTTCAGGGGATGAGACGACGGCGTCTATGGCCGCTGCCGCGGCGCGTCAGGCTCTTGAGCAGGCCGGTGTAAACGCTGAAGACGTTGACGCCATCATTGTGGCAACCTCAACGCCAGATCAGGTTTTTCCCGCTGTGGCAACGCAGGTGCAGGCCCTGCTCGGGGTCACCAAAGGGTTCGGCTTCGATATCAGCGCTGCGTGTTCGGGGTTCGTCTATGCGTTGGCCTCAGCAAATTCGTTCATTCAATCCGGGTTGGCCAAGAAGGTTCTCGTGATTGGGAGCGAGGTCTTTTCCCGACTGCTGGATTGGAATGATCGCACAACCTGCGTTCTGTTCGGAGATGGCGCCGGCGCGGTGCTTCTGGAAGCCGGAGCTGAGGAGGGTGAGGGCGTTCTCTCGACCCATCTTCATTCTGACGGTCGATCAGGGGATATTCTGTACGTTGACGGGGCAGTAGGCTGCGCAGGCACAACTCAGCATCTCAAAATGCTTGGGCGAGAAGTGTTTCGTCATGCGGTTGTTAAGCTGTCTCAGGCTGTTGATGAAGCGCTGGAAGCCAACAACCTGACGGGTCAGGATATTCAGTGGCTTGTACCGCATCAGGCCAATCTCCGTATTATTGACGGTATGGCCAAAAAGCTGGCTCTTCCTGCCGATCGTGTCGTGGTGACAGTGGACCGTCACGCTAACACATCTGCGGCCTCCATCCCGTTGGCTCTGAATGAAGCTGTCAGAGACGGTCGTATCCAGAAGGGCGATCTTGTTCTGATGGAAGCGCTGGGTGGCGGTTTGACCTGGGGTTCTGCGCTCGTCCGCATGTGAAACGGCGCATCGTCTTTCAAGGTTAACGATTGATTCCTTTGACTGTTCTGAACGTCATGATACGCATGTGTCATGAGTACAGTCACGCGCGCGAATCTTGTCGAGCACATCTATAGCCGTGTTGGGCTGTCCCGGCACGATTCCTCCATGATTCTGGAAAGTGTGTTGGAAAAAATTTCCTCCACACTTGAAGCAGGTGAGTCCGTGAAGCTGAGCGGCTTCGGGACCTTCTCTGTTCGCCAGAAGGGAGAACGCATCGGGCGAAATCCCAAGACCGGGGTTGAGGTTCCAATCTTGCCTCGCGCTGTCTTGGTGTTTCGGTCTTCGCAGCTTCTGCGGGACCAGATGAATGGCGTGGAAAGCCATGCTGACGATGTGGACGACGCAGATGATTGATACCGCTTCGAACAATGGCGCTGATTTCTCTGATGATAATCTGGCTGATTCTGGCGCTGGGAAAATCAAAAAGGGCCCAGACGCTTACAGAACCATCAGCGAGGTTGCGGAGGAACTCCATATTCCGCAGCATCGACTGCGTTCGTGGGAAACTCTTTATCCGGGTGTGAAGCCATTTCGTGGGGAGAGTGGGCGCCGTTATTACAGCCCTGAACACGTCGAGACGCTACGTCTTATTTCCGATCTTCTCTACGTGCAGGGCTATAAGGGTCAGGGCGTTCTGCGAGTTTTAAGAGAAGAAAAAGCTCGGAAATCTCTAGAAAATCGCACTGTTTCTCCTAAGGCAGAGGAGAATATTGCGAGTGTTCATGCAGCGCCCGCTCCAGTTGAGGAGCCAATTTTAGGAGACGCTGCGGACGATATTATCTTTCCCGAAGCTCCGGCAGTACCAGAGATCTCTGGTACTCCTGAACTGAGAGAAGAGAGCGTCCTCGTTGGTGAGACGTCAGTGCTTCACGACGAAGAAGACGTATCGCTTTCAGAGTATCGCGAAACTCTTGAACCTGAAGAAAAAGCGGATCAGGTGCTTGACGAGTGTCTGACGGGAAGGACATTCGCCGAAGCCGAAGCCGAAGCCGAAGCCGAAGCCGAAGCCGAAGCCGAAGCCGAAGCCGAAGCCGAAGCCGAA
>NZ_JOPH01000004.1:0-128953 GCF_002153615.1 Gluconobacter sp. DsW_058 | reverse complement strand
CGTCAGGGTATGCTGGTTGGCTCACCTGCTGAAGTCGCATTCCGCAACAAGTTCATCAACGCTGACCAGCTTCGCGCCCATGCGAAGAAGATGGGCAAAACGGAGCTTGGGCGCCTTCTGCTTGAACTCGCGGACCACGCTTCCTGAAATAAAAACCCCAAACGCTGTCTGAGTTTTTCAGACAGCGTTTTTTCGGAGACAATCTCTATTTGGCCTCCGGTTCTCAAACGTCATTTATAAAAAAGGAATTTGTTATGAAGGTTGAACGTCTCGCCATTCCCGACGTCATTCTTGTCACCCCGCCGCGTTTTAGTGACAACCGGGGTTTCTTTTCAGAAACTTACAATTTCGATCGTATGACAGAAGCGGGCATCAACCTTCCTTTTGTTCAGGACAATCAGAGCCTGTCCTGCGAAAAAGGCGTTGTGCGCGGACTTCACTGCCAGCTTGCCCCCTACGAGCAGGGAAAGCTGGTTCGTGTGACGCGCGGTGCCATCTGGGACGTTGCTGTAGATGCCCGTACAGGCTCCCCGACCTATGGTCAGTGGGTAGCTGCAGAGCTGTCTGCTGAAAACTGGTCTCAGCTCTGGGTTCCGCCGGGCTTTCTGCATGGTTTCGTGACTCTCGAAGAGAACACGGAAGTTCAGTACAAATGCACATCGCTTTACAGCAAGGTTTCCGAGCGCGCCGTCATCTGGAACTGCCCGGACCTGAACATCGATTGGCCCATCGCTGAAGAAGAGGCTATCCTTTCTGACAAGGATAAGGTCGCTCCGCACTTCTCCGCAGCCAAGGGCTGGTTCTCTTACGAAAAGTGAGTCGCATTATGTCCAGCACAGGTCCTATCCTCGTCACGGGCGGCAATGGCCAGCTCGCGACGTCTCTTGCGAACATCGGGGGTGATCAGATCATCCGTGTTGGGCGCCCTGAATTCGACTTTGACAAGCCGGAAACCATTTCCGCAGCTATCGAAAAATACCGCCCTGAAGCTGTCGTAAATGCAGCTGCCTGGACGGCCGTTGATCTGGCAGAAACGGAAACAGCTGGTGCTGAACGCGCCAACTGCTCCGGCCCAAAGGCGCTCGCAGAAGCCTGCGCAAAGGCCGACATTCCGTTCATCCACGTTTCAACAGACTATGTTTTCTCCGGTGACAAAGGATCTCCTTACACGGAAGAGGATCCTACCAGCCCTGAAACAGTCTATGGCAGCACAAAAGCTGACGGCGAACAGGCTGTTCTGGCGGCAAACCCAAAGAGCATCATCCTTCGGACCTCTTGGGTTTACTCCGCGCACGGCAAAAATTTCGTCAAGACCATGATCAATGCTGGCGCCAAAAATCCGGCGCTCAAGGTTGTTGGCGACCAAAGCGGCAACCCCACCAGTTCTGACGATCTGGCTGACGCTATTCTCGCTATTCTGGCCCTCATCGAGAAAGATGGCTGGAAGCCGGAATTTGCTGGCATCTATCATGCCAGCGGCACAGGCGAGACGACGTGGCACGGTTTGGCTGTCGCTGCATTGGAAGAAGCAGAAAAGCATGGTCAATCCATGCCAACAGTCAGTGCAATCCGGACTGAAGACTGGCCGACCCCGGCCAAGCGTCCGCAGGATTCAAGACTGGATTGTTCAAAACTTCATCGTGTGTTTGGCGTTCGGTTGCCTGAATGGCGTGACAGCGTCGCACGGACAGTCCACCGACTTTTCGCTGCGATCTGAAAAAAAGGGTCATCCAGCAATTACGCAGGATGACCCTTTTGCCTTGCTTCTTTGACCCGTCTTAACCAAGGATATTATGTCTTCTCCCCACTCCGGCATTCGCCGCTGGAACCCACAGATGATACGGGGAGGAGCAAGCCAGACCGCCGACAGGACAGACCGTGTCGCCATTCTACTGTCCTTGCATAACGGCGAAACCTATCTCAACGCACAGCTCGACAGCATTCTCGCGCAGACCCATACGGACTGGGTCCTTTACTGGCGTGATGACGGATCAACTGATGCATCCCGTGTGATCATGCTCTCATTTGAAGAGCATCGCGGACACGGGCGTTGCGTCGAAATTACATCCGTCATGGGCAATATGGGCGTGACGGGGTCTTATCTGCATCTTCTGGATTCCATTCCTCCAACGCCATTCGTAGCGTTCGCGGACCAGGATGACGTCTGGCAGCCCCAAAAGCTGCAATGGGCGCTGGAATGGCTCCAGAAACAGCCGCTCGACATGCCCACTTTATATTGTGCCCGTCAGTATCTGACAGATTCTTCGCTCAACGTGTTCAGTAAGTCAGCGTCCCTCAGCAGAACCCCTGACTTTGCATCCGCTCTAACGCAAAACATCGCAACCGGGCACACAGTTGTTATCAACGCAGCGACATATGAGCTTTTATATGAGCGACTGCCTCCACCCTTCATCCTGCATGACTGGTGGGCTTATCTCGTTACGATGGCCTCTGGCGGCAAAGTCTTTTTTGATGAGCGGTGTGTCAGCTATTACCGCCAGCACGCGCGCAACACCGTCGGAGCCAAACGCTCGCTTCTCAGCCGCGGCTTAAGTGCTCTCAGACGTGGACCCGGCGTCTTCATGACGATCTTTGAGTCCAATGTTCAGCACCTGCTCCAGGAACCGGATATCCTGACAGAAGACGCACAAACCCTTCTGTCAGAACTGGCCGGAGCCCGGACGTTAAGAGCCAGAATTAAAATCCTCTGGAGGCGAAGAGAACTTCAGCGCCAGACACGATGTGAGACCGCTATCTTCCGTCTCTGGTTTCTTCTCGCGGTCCGACAGCCTTCTCAAGGCTGAATATGTAGCTCGCGCCGCATGGCGTCCATGAAAGCCCCGTCATGCTCAAGACTGAATGGGCGTGCAGACGCATAATCATAAGCAATGCTGGCGGCTTTGATACGCAGGTCTTCAGGTTCTGAGGCATACCGCGGAACAATATGCGTATGAAGAGACGGTGCCAGATTGCACCATGTTTCGTAATTGATGCGGTTTGCGGCGGTAAGAGCCAGAAGAGCATCCCCGACGGCGGCAACATCCAAAAGATATTGAATCCGCTCCTCACCTTTCAGGTCATTCAGGGAAGGCACAACAGGATCGGCGAGGAGTTGGCAATATCCTGCAAGAGGCTGCGTCTCACCAATAACAAGCCAGCCTGATTTCATACGCCCAATGACAAACGGGTTGCTGCCACTTCGCGCGGCAACAACCCGTTTTGCAATAACATCCAACATGCATGTTTCCCTTCAAAAAGGGAAAGCTATCATGCAGCGGAGCGAGCGTCCTCTTCATCCTCTTCCGGCACAATACGCTTGTTGTCGCGAGTGGGCCGGAAACGGTTTTCCACTAGGGCGTCTTCAATATCTTCGAGAGAAGCACCGGATGTTTCTGGGACGAAGAAAAAGACAAAAATAACCGAAGCCAGATTGACGAGGGCATAGAACCACATCGTCCATGTCAGACCAATTCCCTCTGCCATCGTAAGAGCCGTGCTGGTGACGAGCAGATCAGCCCCCCACAGGGTAGCGGCATGCAGGGAGGTCGCCTGTCCACGCATGGACAGCGGGAACATTTCAGCACCCAGCAGCCAGCCACAGACCTGAATGCCACCCGAGTTGAACATCATGAACAGCAGCAGGAACGCGACGATCAGATATGACCCTGCACTACCTGCAGCAGGGTGCAGCATGAACATGATACCTAGGCCAACCAGTGAGAGTGCTGCCCCTGGCCCCATGATCAACATCAAACGACGCCGGCCAATCCTGTCCACAAAGAGACAGCCCAGAATGGTCATGATGCAATAAACGATCGCAACACCCAGCGATGCCCAGAGCGCTGACGAAGCTCCGAAACCAGCATCATTCAAAAATGTCGGGGCGTAGTAGATCATCATCTCCAGGCCACCGCACTGCGTAAAGAATGCTACACCCAGTGCTGCGACGAGAGCCGGTCGAACCCAGGGCTGGAAAAGACCATGCCACCCCCGGTTCTCCTGCTTGATGCCCTCTGCGTTCTCACGAATGGCCTCAACTTCTTTGCGAACTGCCCTTTTTGTAGTGCGGATACGGCTAAGGTGAAGGATGGCATTCTTCATGCCTTCATTCTCAGCAGACCAGCGCGGGCTCTTTGGCATGAAAAACATGGATACAAAGACGAGGAAAGCCGGTATCGCGGCAATCCCCACCATAGGGCGCCAGCCCCAGTTCGTGCGCTGTGTAAGACCGATGATATTGGCGATCAGAATACCGAGGCCGATCGCCACGTTGAACATCGTCACAAGGCTTCCCCGCCGTTCCTGGGGGGCCAGCTCCGAAATATACATCGGCACAACCTGTGTGGAACCGCCGACGGCAAGTCCAAGCACAAATCGTGCAGCAATGAGGCTCCATACATCCGGCGAGAAAGCGCACGCTGTCGCGCCAAGGACAAAGACACCACTCACGAGACACGTTGTGGTGCGCCGTCCAAATTTCTCTGAGAGAGATCCGGCCACAAAGGCGCCGAATACTGCTCCAAGAAGAATAGCCGAAGCAACGCTTTCTTTCATTGTAGAGTTCAGATGAAAATCATCGCCAATCAAAGGCAATGTGCCGGAGATGATGCCTGTGTCATAGCCGTAGAGGCCACCGCAGATTGCAGCAACCATGGCTGCAAGCATCAGGATCAATTTCGCGTTCGGTGAGACCTCAACCTGTGAGAGGTCTATCTTTTCACGAGCAGGTCGAGATGTTTTTGTATCATTTGGCATAATGACATTAACATATCGCAATCTATTCAGTTTTTCCGCATTTTTCTATTTTTTTGAAAATTAAGTGAGCTTCCACTTATTGTGGCCACGAAAACCAGAATTCTATATGAATATCAGGACTGCTCCGGAGACCTTCTATGCTGACGCCCACACCCGATACCACCCGTGATGTGCCCTATATTTCTGGTAGAATCCTGATCATCATGCACATCTGTATCGTTGCTTTCATCGTGTTCGTGCACTGGTTCGCCGGATCCCTTAATTAGTCCTCAGCCTCGTCCAGAGGTTCGCCAATCCATAAAAAATCCCTGCTCCCAACCCAATCCAGAATGGAATGGGGATATCCGTTATCCAGGACAGCATCAGACCGCCCCAGGACAGGACAAGAGCGAGCAATACGGAAACCAGTAGTCCTATCGCCGGGCATAGCCCTAGCCTCAATGCCGTAGCCGCCGGGCCAATCATGAGACTGAAGGCGAGCAATGCGCCGGAGACTTCAGCACATGCTGAACAGGCCAAAGCTGCTACAGCCATAAATCCAAGGGACGTCAGGCGCACAGGAACGCCCCGTGCACGCGCAACTTCTGGCGTCAGGCTCGAAAACAAAAGCGGCCGCCCAAGAAAAACAAGCCCCAACAGACAAAGAGCCGTCACTCCAGCCAGAATGAACAGCGTCGGAGTGTCAATTCCGAGCACATCCCCAAATAGCAGTGTCGTCGCCATGCTGGAGGCTCCGTTGGCCTCATGCAGGAACCAGGTTCCCAAGCCAAGGCTGGCGGCAAGCACAAGGCCGATCGTACTGTCTCTCTGAGGGGGAATTTTGCCGCGTCCCTCACCTTCGCTTCCTATGGCAAGGCCTGCCAGAAGGCTGAAAGCAATCATTCCGAAAAGAGGTGAAACGCCAAGCCAGACTGCCCCTGCGGCGCCACTGAAGCCAATGTGGGACAGTGCATGGGCGGCAAAAGCCTGTCGCCGCAGGCTCAGAAACCATCCCACAGTTCCTGCGAGAACAGAGACGAGCGTGCATCC
This sequence comes from Gluconobacter sp. DsW_058, assembly GCF_002153615.1. Taxonomy (NCBI): domain Bacteria; kingdom Pseudomonadati; phylum Pseudomonadota; class Alphaproteobacteria; order Acetobacterales; family Acetobacteraceae; genus Gluconobacter; species Gluconobacter sp. DsW_058. The sequence continues at coordinate 123,169 of NZ_JOPH01000004.1, read as the reverse complement.
CAGAAATGCATGCCGCATGAATTCAAATTCGAACATGCAACTCGCCATTTTCCAGAGCCAGAACGCGCGTTACTTTTCCTTCCAGCGCAGCAGTTTCATGAGATGTCATAAGGATTGAAACGCCAAGGGTCTGGGTGAGTGATACCAGCAGGGCAACAATCTGCTGCTGCGCGTCGTGATCCAGGGCGGCAAGGGGTTCGTCCAGAAGGAGCAGACTCGGTTGACCGGCAAGTGCCTGTGCCAGACAGACACGCTGTCGCTCTCCCCCTGACAGATGTCCCAGAGGCCGTTTTGAAAAAGAGAGTGCTCCAGTCAGGGCAAGAAGCCTCTCGGCCTCCTTTTTTCTTTGACCAAAACGAACAGGCACACCCCAGCGCGCACCGTCCATGGCAGCCATCACATGACTGATCGCCGGGATCATGAGAGCCGCATCGCTCAAACCCTGCGGCATATATCCAATGCGTTCACAGGCCATTCCGGGTGGGAGACCGTCAATCAGGATCTGTCCTTTCTCAGGCCTTACAAGATCCAGACAAGCCCGGAGAACAGTCGATTTTCCTGCACCATTTCGTCCTGACAAAAGCGTAATGCCTTCAAGAGGCACGGTCAGGGAAACCTGATTTAAAACACGTGTCTGGCCTGCACAGAGGGTAACATTCTCAAGAACAAGGTTATCGGGACTGGCCATCAAGTGCCTGCTGAACGGACTGAAGGATCGACGAGACCCAGTCTTGCCATTGCTGGCTGACAGGGAGCGTCTCTCCTATCATAACCAGCGGCAGACCGCTGCCCTTGGCCCGTTCTACCATACGGTCAATCTGTGGAGACCTGACGGCAGGATTGACGATCAGAAATCTGATCTGTCTGCTGTCTATTGCAGTTTCCAGTTGGGCCACATCCCGCGGAGACGGTTCGCTATGATGCATGACCGACAGGGCGAACCCGGGGTCAATGATCCTGAGTCCCATCGTCTGGATCAGATCAGCTCCCACCGGTTCCATGACACCGATGATAGTCCCGTCGTGTTTCTGCCTGATGGCCGCTGTCTGGCCAGACAGAGCATCAACCTGATTCAGAAAGCTCGTTAGGCGGCTACGAATATCCGTCTGATCCAGGCCCCGCGCTATAAACGTGTCCGCCACGGCTGAGGCCACTTTACGCACGGCGTTCAGATCGAGGAACAGATGCGGATTATCCCCTGCGCGCCATCCCGCTTCTTCGGCCGCAATAATCCGCGTTGCTGATGAAGGAGAAAAATGGACTGCCCAGTCATCGTAGGTCGCGCCATTCAGAACGATGACGCTGGCATGAGCCATGTTCCGCGCCATGGATGGCGTTGGCGTCAATTCATGAGGATCGATGCCCGGAGTTGAAATTAAAGACTGTGTCTGAACAGCCGGTCCACCAATCTGCGCTGCAATATTACACCAGGCTGCCTCAACGCAGACCACAGGCAACGGAGCAGCATACGCAAAAGGCGCAGTCAGAAGCGAACCAGCCAGAAACAGGGTTCGGACACAGCGCATGAGTTTCCCCGGACGGATGGAAAGGAAAAACGTTATAAGATAACATTCTTCCTTTGGCTATCCTCGGGACGGCGGCCTTACGTAAAGTTCGGTTGCTGCGGCAAGAACCTTACGCTGATACGCCATATTCAATGGCACGGTCCGTGAATGGTAATCTCCAATGGCGCGCATGAGATTCCCGTGTTCATTATCCAGAGCGGTGCGCAGGATCATCGCAGCGGCAGCAACATTGAAACAAGGCTCAAGGGCCAGTCGCGTTGCAATCTGGGCAGGGCTCTGGTGCAGCATGGATGAAATAGGAAGGATCCAACGCGAATTGATCTGCATGAGACCAATATCCACTGATCCATCCTTATTCTGGCTAACCTTGCCCATCACTCCACCCTCAACCCGCTGAATGGCAGGAAGAACACGGGGAGGAATACGATAATGCAAAGCCGAAGCAAGCATACAGGCTAGGAAACCAGCGGCCATGAAACCCTGTCATCTTTATTAAAGAAGCTCATAGCCTAGCATCTCCTGACCCTACCTGCCATCCTGACACAACAAGCCGAAAGAATAAGAGCAACAGGAATGAATACACAGGATACTTCCGCAACCCTGACCTTGGATGCTCTGTCCATACCCTATCAGCGTCGCATTTATGACTATGATCCATCCGCTGGGAAACTAGGTATCGCCGCCGCCAAAGCTCTGGGTCTTTCCCCGGATCATGTTCTCAAGACCCTGATGGTGCAGATTGACGGGCGCCCTGCCTGTGTTGTCCTGCCTGCGGATCGCGAGTTGGATTTCAAACGTGTTGCAGCGGCCTTTGGGGGGAGAAAAGCCAAAATGCTCTCTCGCCCGGAGGCAGAACAGCGGACAGGGTACAAGATTGGCGGTGTAAGCCCATTCGGCCAGCGCAGTATTGTACCAACAGCGTTTGATCAGAGTGCAATGGATGGCCCCCCTGTCGTCATCAATGGTGGAGACCGAGGCCTTCTTCTGGAACTTGGACCTCAGGATGCTCTCATAGCGACGAACGGTCTGGTCGCAGACCTCGTTCGCCCACTGCCCTGAATTTGGACACAGACCTGATCCTTCATATTGAAAGGGCAAGGTCTGATCCGGCGATACGCGCTTCGTGTGTAAAGACACAAAAATCGCAGAGCAGAAATTTCAGATTTTTTGTAAGAAACTGGTGGAGCCAATCGGGATCGAACCGACGACCTCCTGAATGCCATTCAGGCGCTCTCCCAACTGAGCTATGGCCCCACGTGTTTCATCTACAGCCCCTTTGGGGTGGAGCCGGATGAGCGCGGTATATAAGGATGTTTTCATCGTGACAAGCCATAAAAACACTTTTTCAGGCTAGAATCACGTTCTCCTGACGCAGCTTCTCAAGAAGCGAAAGTCGTGGAAGCCCAAGGATAGCATCCTGATCGCCCGAAATTTTGGAAAAGAGCTGAATACCCAAGCCCTCCAGCCGATAAGCCCCTACGCAGGACAGTATCCTGTCTCCCTCTTCTCTTAGATAGAGCTCCAGAAATTCATCAGAAAAGGGGCGCATCGTCATTTGAGGAATAGCGAGTGTCTCCCAGATTTTCTGTGTGCCCCGATACAAAACGACAGCCGTCTGAAGAGTATGCGTGCGGTTTCGAAGGCATTTAAGATGTGTTTTCGCCTCATTGAGATCCTGCGGCTTCGCAAAAGCTGTTCCGTCGAGATCGAGGATCTGGTCAGCCGCGATAATCAGACTGGTGTCCGGCGATACATCGGCCGCAAGCCGAGCCTTGGCATCAGCAAGAGCCAAAGCCGTATCTCCCAGAGATTTTCCTTCACTTTCACACTGCTGGCGCAAGGCCTCTTCATCCAGATCTACCGGTCGAACCTGAATGATCAGACCACTCTCTTCCAGAAGTACTCGCCGGGCACTCGAGCCACTTGCGAGGATTATGGAATTATTGAGCAAGGTCATAAGATGCGACTCCAAACTATCGACGGCGAGCACGAGTACCAGTACTGCGTATGACCCGGTGAAAAGATTGTGTCAGTACTGGGGTACATGGGGACAGTACTTGAAGTTTGCGGGAAGGTACCGAGTACCGTGGATTGTTGGGTACGCCCCCAAATTTTGGGGGTTGTACACAGGGGGTCTGTGAGCAAATCGGGATAGAATTCTGCACCCCCTTGTCCACTGCGGGTTTTGCAGTTGTACACAGTGTGAGTAAGACGGGGTACATTTTTAGAGAGCCGGGTACCCCGGTATCCACAGGGATCATCCTATCCTCCAGGATTTCTTTCTTATTTCTTTCATGGTTAGTGAGCGGCATGAATTCGGAAAACGCACCCCTCTCCCCATCCTCGAAACCGCTCCTGAGAGCTCTCAAGGGTGAAGCTGTCTGGCCCCCGCCGGTCTGGCTCATGCGGCAGGCAGGGCGTTACCTTCCCGAATTTCGTGCCATGCGTGACAAAGCTGACTTCCTGACACGCTGCATGACTCCAGACATGGCTGAAGAACTCACCCTTCAGCCGATCCGCAGGTATGGAATGGACGGAGCAATCCTGTTCTCGGACATTCTCATCCTTCCCTGGGCAATGGGTCAGTCCCTTGAATTCATTGATGGTCGGGGCCCGGTTCTTGGCGCCATCCGTTCTCAGGCAGATCTGGAAAAACTTGATCCCAAGCGTGTACAGGACGCCACGGCACCTGTTCGGGAAACACTCTCGCGACTGAGTAAATCACTCCCAGATGTCACGACATTGCTCGGCTTTGCTGGTAGCCCATTTACGGTCGCCTGTTACATGGTTGAAGGCGGCGGATCGCGGGATTTCGCCAATACCCGCAAAATGATGCAAACTGATCCAGCGCTGTTTGATCGTCTGATTGAAACCCTGACGATCAGCACGGCGGAGATGCTTTGCGGTCAGATTGAAGCGGGCGCTGAAGCTGTCATGCTCTTTGATTCCTGGGCTGGAATTCTCCCTCCCAACGCATTTCGTCGCTATGTGATTGAACCTACCCGGCAGATCGTGCGTCATATTCAGGAGAAGTATCCGAATACGCCGATTATCGGTTTCCCGCGCCTCGGAGGGATCATGATACGCGAATACGCAGAAAAGACCGGGATCAATACGCTGGCGCTCGATACAGTGGCTGATCCGGCGCAGATTGCGGAGCTGGTACCAAACGTGACGCTGCAAGGGAACATGGACCCGATGGTCCTGTTTTCTGGCGGTGAGGCCATGGTGCGTGAAGCTCAGGGGATCCGGGACGCGCTTCGTGGGCGTTCGCATGTTTTCAACTTGGGACACGGCGTTATGCAGCACACGCCGCCTGAAAATGTCGGTGCCCTCGTTGAGGCGGTGCGCGCGATATGACCACGGCTCTGGATGCAGCAGGCCAGCTGAAACTGGTCATCTTCGACTGTGACGGTGTACTCGTGGACAGTGAGCGTGCGTCCTGCCGGGCCACAGCAGAGTTCGCTCGATCCCTGGGTCTTAAGATTTCAGACGATGAGGCTCATGACCGGTTTTCAGGTAAGGCACTCTCTCAGGTCGTGAAGGAACTGGAGCACGAAACAGGACGTGCTCTGCCTGAAAATACGGCACTCAAAATGAGGGAAAATCTTGTACGTCTGATGCAGAAAATGGCAGAACCTGTAGAGGGTGCGCCAGAAATGCTGTATGGAATACGTGGTTTGCAACTGCCGTTTCGTGTTGGTTCGAACTCGTCTGTCGTTGAGATGGATGCTAAGTTTGAACGGACACAGATGACCATGTTTTTCCCGGAAAACCGGGTCCATTCAGCAAATGACATGGATGAACCGAAGCCCTCTCCTGAGGTTTATCTGTACGCTGCAAAAGCAGAAGGTGTTCTGCCAGAAAACTGTGTTGTGATTGAGGATAGTGACACGGGTGCTGAAGCCGCCCGGCGTGCTGGTATGAGCTGTGTGCTCCTTCGTTCGGAAGACCTTCCTCTTCCAGCATTTTGGCCAACGCCAGGCTTTGTCAGGATCGGTCACCTTTCTGAACTGGTACCGCTGCTTCGCAAGACGCTTCAAAGCCAGAAAGAGAACTGATGGACTTTGTTGTTGATCACCTGAGTTGGTTCCTCTCCCTCCATATCATGGCCTTCACGGCCTGGATGGCGGGGACCTTCTATCTGCCACGCCTCTACGTGTACCATACTCAGACAACGCCTGGTACTGCGGAGAGCGAACGTTTCAAGATCATGGAGCGCAAGCTTCTCCGTCAGATCATGACGCCTGCGATGATTGTTACCGTGCTCGTGGGGGGGATGATGTCGTCTGTGCCGGGTCTGGTGGACTGGAACAGCGGCTGGTGGTGGACAAAAGTGATCTGCGTTCTCGGCCTCATGGGTTTTCATGGGGCATGCAGCAAATGGCGTCGTCTGTTCGCAGAAGACCGTAATCCGCATTCCGAGAAATATTACCGGATCGCAAACGAGGTACCGACCATTCTCATGGTGATCATTGTCATCATGATCATGGTTCGGCCCTGAGGACGTCGCCTGTAAAAATACGGCCTTAGAGAAGGCCGTATTTGACGCCAGTCATTTCTTCAGAAATTGCCCAGAGGCGTTTTGCGAGCGTATGGTCTGACGCAGCCTCTGGCAGCCCGGCGTCACCAGGGAGACCGGTTCTTTCTCCCTTGCCCAGAGGCCCATAATAACCTCCGTCCTGCGCTTCAGGAGACGCCAGAGCATAGAGAAGCGGCCAAGCCCCCTCTTCCACTGTCTGTCCCATCATATGAAACACAGGGCCGGCGAAGCTTCGGGCAATTTTACGACCCCAGCGACCAACCGGGGTACCATTCCGATCAAGCGAGCCGTTATTGGAGACAATATCGCTTGCCGCCCAGCCTGGATGAGCAGCCCGTGAATGAATGGGCCAGGGAGCTTTCTTGGCCCGACGGTCTAGTTCCAGAGCAAAGAGCAGATTTGAAAGTTTACTCTGCCGGTAACGTGCCATCGGATTGTAGCGGTGCCGCGCATTCAGATCACCAAACGGAATTTCACCCTTCAGGGCAGCAAGAGACGCGACAGTCATGATTGTCGCATTGCCTGCGGCTAATAGAGGGAGCAACCGTCCGGTCAGAGCAAAGTGACCAAGGTGGTTGGTACCAAACTGAAGTTCAAACCCGTCTTTTGTGGTTAGCCGGGATGCAGGGCCCATGATGCCAGCATTATTGGCAAGAAGCTGAATGGGGCGTCCCTGCTCTCGCAAAGCGGTGGCGAAAGCTGCAATAGATGCCAGTGAGGCAAGATCCAGCACTTCAAAGCGACCCTGCACACTTGGAACACGTTCATATAGACGGTTAAGGGCCGCCCTGCCCTTCTCCAGGTTACGCCCACTCAAAATAATGGAAGCGCCACGCTCAGCCAGCCCACATGCAATTTCGAAACCCAAGCCGCCTGTAGAGCCAGTAATGAGCGCAGTCTGACCATCCAGACGATTCAGATTATCAAGAGACCAGCTGGTCTGGGAAAGACGGGTCATCAGTGTTGTCCTTTTTCGTGGGCTCCGGCGGCTGAGCGCTTTTCATCTTCTTCAGCCTGTTTCATGGCTTCTTCAGTCAGTCGTTTCTCGTTCTTTTTGAGAAAGAGAAACGCTCCTCCCAGACAACAGGCTCCTACGACGGCCAAAGCAATTCCAACCGGCCCAGTGATCTTTTCGATCTGCTTACCGAGTTCGTAAGTGATGAAGGCATAGCCCCCAGCCCAGAAGAGACCGCCCAGCGCGTTGAAAAAAAGAAACGAATGCCAGGGCATTCGGTTTGCTCCAGCCAGAAGAGCAACGAACACACGCAGAACAGCGACAAAGCGTCCAAGGAAGACAACAATCCCGCCGTGTTTGCGAAAAAGATAGCGGCCGAGCATCAGGCGCTCGTCAGTCAAGCCGACCTTCTTGCCGTGTTTCTTCAGGATGCTGTAACCAAAATGGTGGCCGAGCAGATACCCGAAATTATCGCCCATGATGGCGCCTGTCACAGCGGCAAGGGCAATCCATCGAATCTCGAGATGGTGCGTACTTCCTGCATAGAGGGACGCAGCAATGATGATGCTTTCCGCTGGCAGTGGCAGGCCCATGCTTTCCAGCATGACTGTCACGCCGATAACGCCGTAGCCATATTCCTGGAGCAGGTGATCGAGAAATTGCGTGAGATGAAACAGTGTCGTGATCCTGTGCGAATATGGCGGAAGGCAAAACCGCCAGCTACGATATTAGGACATCAGACACGGGATGAAAAATGACTGAGCTTTGCCCTCCTCACGTAGCCGGAAACTGGCCCTCCTGGGTTGGCCCTGAACTCGTGGCTGGCCGCACTCTTTCTTTCTCTGAACTCAGAACGGTCGAAGACTGGGTATTCTGGCAGGAGACCCGACCAGAAGAGCAAGGCCGCACGGTGATCGTCGGACGACGTCACGATGGAACACTCGTAGATTTGATACCGCCAGAGAGAACCGTCGGAACCCGTGTTCACGAATATGGTGGAGGAGCGTGGGATGTCCGCCTGAAAAACGGATATCCGGAAGTCGTTTTCAGTGACCGAAAGGTCGGCGGCCTGTGGTTCAGCAACAGAGAAGGCACGTTTCAGGCGTTATCTGGCGACCGCGCACCGGAAATGCGTTATGCGGATATGGCATGGGATACAGCCGGAGACGGTGTTTTCTGCGTCCGTGAAACGCATGACGAAGGTCTGCCATTAGCGGCGCTTGTTCATGTATCACGGTCGGGCCAGGAAACGGTTCTGGTAGACGGGGCTGATTTCTATGCAGCCCCTCGCCCCTCGTTGGATGGTGCCTCTCTGGCCTGGTTCTCCTGGCAGAATCCAGAGATGCCATGGACAGTCACCCGACTGTATGTGGCACCTATTGACCGAACCGGCCTCAAGCTTGGACGAGCCACAGATCTGAGTGGTCAGACACCCTGCAGCATTATTGAACCGCGTTGGGGGGCAGATGGTAGCCTCTATGCGACATCAGATGCTCAGGGCTGCTGGACGCCTGTTAAATTCGTGCATGATCAAACGGAATGGAAAGAGCAGTTTTTCCCAGAGGCTGGAGCTGAGATTGGTCTGCCGCATTGGGTCTTCGGACAGAGAACACTCACGCCACTGCCTGACGGTCAGCTTCTCGCATTAGGAATTCGGGAAGGCCTCACTGGCGTTCTGCTCTTTGCAGATGGACATTGGAAAACTGTTCAGATGGGAGCGCCTGTCAACGTTCCAGAGCGTCTGTCGAATGGACAGTTTGCCTGGATTGATGCCCCCGAAGACGCTCCACCTGCTTTGGCTATTGGTCACATGGATGGGAATTTCGAGCGTTTTCGCTCAAGTGTTGTGCTGCCTGATACGATTACGTCTGACGACATTGCCAAGCCTTCTTTGTTCTCCTTTCCAACAGCTGGTGGATCGAAGGCATATGCGCTCTTCTATGAACCTGCGAGCAGCACGTCGCATCTAAAAGAAGGCGAAAAACCGCCTTTGGTTGTTATGGCTCATGGTGGCCCAACAGGGCGTGCCAATTCAGGCTTTGCTTTCAAAGTGCAATGGTGGACCTCCCGCGGTTTCGCTGTTCTGGATGTCAATTACCGCGGTTCAACAGGGTTTGGTCGCAAATATCGGGAGGCCCTAAACGAACAATGGGGTGTTGCAGATGTTGAGGATTGCCTGGCCGGTGTTCAGTCTCTGATTGAACAAGGGCTGGTTGATCCAGCACGCTGCGTTATTCGCGGAAGCAGTGCAGGAGGGCTGACGGTTCTGTCAGCGCTGGCACAGTCTGATCTTTTTGCGGCAGGCGCCTCTCTTTATGGCGTTACGGATCTAAGGGCTTTGGCAGCAGAGACGCATAAATTCGAAGCACGCTATCTGGATGGTCTGATTGGGCCTTATCCCGAAAAGGAAGCTGTGTATCTGGAACGTTCTCCTCTTACACATGCAGAGAAAATTTCCGTTCCTGTCCTGTTCCTGCATGGCGGTGCTGACAAGGTGGTGCCTCTCGCACAGGCTGAAGCCATGAGAACAAAACTGGCACAGTCTGATCTCCATGTTTACCCGGACGAAGGTCACGGTTTTAGAGCCCGTGAAGTTGTCGAAGATGCTCTTGAGAGAGAGCTGAGATTTTACCGAACTGTTTTTGCCACATCCGCTGATCCGGCCTTATGAATAAAGAAATCAAAATAGAAGACTTTATAAAAATTCGATTTTATTCCGGAATATTATGTTTGAATGTTCCGAATAAGAAATATTCAATTGGATAGAATGAAATTGCTTTGTCGCGGGCAGCGCAAACATGCATGCCCTGCCCTTGCATTTGACCCCGGCACAGGAGAGACTCAGCTTAACCGGTTGCGCATTTAACTGTTGGATGCGCAACCTGACATCCAAAAAATCATCTCATCGGACCTTTTATGAAACATCGTAAACTTGGACGCACCGGTCTTCAGGTCAGTGAAATCTGCCTGGGCACAATGACTTTCGGTCAGCAGAATACGGAAACCGAAGGGTATGCACAGCTCGATATGGCGCTCGATCAGGGGATCAATTTTATTGATACTGCTGAACTTTATTCCATTCCCCCGCGTGCTGAGACCTATGGCGCGACTGAGACCATTGTTGGAAGTTGGCTGAAAGCTCGAGGAGGTCGTGACAAACTGGTCATTGCGAGCAAAGTTGTTGGACGCAGTTCTTCACCGTGGTTTCGGCCCGGCGGTGAGGAAGCCCGTTTGACGCCAAAGCAAATTCACTATGCTGTTGAAGGCTCTTTGCGACGTCTGCAGACGGACTATCTTGATATTTATCAGCTTCACTGGCCCGACCGTAAAATCGGGTTGTTTGGTGAAGGCGGCACGACGTTTCGGGACGTGCCGGCAGCCAATGAAGTTCCGATTGCTGAAACTCTTGGCGCATTGGGTGATCTAGTCGCACAAGGTAAAATCCGTCATGTCGGTGTTTCAAACGAAACAGCTTGGGGTGTCTCACAATTCCTTGCAGCTTCGCAGAATGGTCTTCCGCGGCTGGCATCCATTCAGAACGCCTACAATCTCATTAACCGGACGTTCGAAATTGGTCTGGCAGAGATGTGCCTGCGGGAAGATGTCGGGCTTCTGGCCTACTCTCCGCTGGCTCAGGGATATCTGACGGGGAAATACCTGAACGGAGCACGCCCTGCTGGCGCACGCACCACGCTCTTTAATCGTGGTCAGCGTTACGAGAAGCCCGGTGTGGATGTTGCCATTGAGGCCTATCACGCATTGGCCCGTGAGGAAGGACTGGATCCGGTTCAGTTGGCTGTGGCTTTTGTGACGTCGCGTCCGTTCGTGACATCCAATATCATTGGGGCCACCAGCACGGATCAGCTTCAGACAATTCTGGATTCAACCCGTCTACAGATCACGCCTGAACTGGAAGCCAAGATCAACGCCATTCATCAGGTTCATTCAAACCCCGCTCCCTGAGTTTCAACGATGCAGGCATGAGATCATGCCTGCATCTGTCAGGGGGCTGTGTGCGGTCCGAGCCGTCCAATGACGCGGAAAGCTGTCAGAACTGCAAACGTGCCAAAAATAACGACACCCAGAGACTGCCCAACGAGAATACCAATCGGGCCATAAGCTGAGCCGAACCACACAAACGGGATGGTTCCCAGTGTGGCGCGTCCCCAGTTGAAGCCGGTTGAGTAGAAAGGGTGCCCAAGGTTGTTGAATGCCGTATTGGCGACAAATAGCAACCCGACGAACATATAACTCAGAACCAGCCAGCAACAGAACAGGCGTACGATTTCCGCTCCAATGCCCTGAACGTTGAAAAGCTGGAGAATGACATTGTGCCCGGCGGCAAGAACAAACCAGGTGGTTCCAACACAGAGCGCTGTCAGCTTCAGTGCGGCCATCAGGGCTTCACGCACCCGATCAAATTGTTGGGCACCAAGGTTCTGCGCCATGATGGGTCCGACAGAACCTGTCAAAGCAAAAACTAATGAAAACGCAACAGGCACAATGCGGTCGATAGTTGCCTGTCCTGAAACAGCATCCAGTCCAAACTGTGCCATGGCATGAGTTACGAACAGTGCGCCTGTTGGTGTGGCGAGATTGGTTGCAATCGCCGGGACGGCAATGCCGCCAATTTTCCGCATGGCAGGCTCAAAGGCTTCTTTCTTCGGCCATTCCAGCATGGCGTGCCCCCGAAGGTTCAGGAAGCCGCTCGCTGTGATGGCACATCGCGCCAGAATGGTGCTGATGGCTGCACCTTCCAGACCGAGATGCAGCACAAAGATCATCAAGGGGTCCAGCAGAGCTGAAACAAGCGCACCTGTCAGGGTAATGCGCATGGACCGTTTGGCATCACCGACTGCGCGCAACAGAGCTGACAGAGCCATTCCCAGGCACACTAATGGAAGAGCTGGCGATACTATGTGCAGGAAGGTCGCCGCGTTTTCCAAAGCTGCTCCCTGAGCTCCAAGCAGCCTGAGAAGTGGCGTGGCAAATACCGCCGTGAGCGTGCCCAGAACGGCCGCGATGCCAACCATGACAGCAATGAAAGCAGATGCGAGACTTCGGGCCTCCGCATGCTGGCGCGCGCCGATCAGACGACCAATGCAGGCGCCAAGTCCAATGGTCATGCCAATGGAGACTGAAATCTGCAGAAAGCTTAGAGACGTCGCAAAAGCGATGGCGGCCGTCAGGGCAGAATCATGCAGGTGGGAGATGTAGAAGTAGTTCAGAAGATCGACAGCAAAAACTGCCATGAGGCCAATGGCCCCGGTTCCAGCCATGGTGATGACATGACGCATGATGCTGCCATGCACGAATCTCGCCGGCTTTATGGGAGAATCGTCAGGAATTCTGGGCTTGGATGGGTCATCTGATGGTACTGGCATGTCGGCATATACTGCCTCGTCCCGTGACAAAGAACCAGTGCCTGAAGTGCTTTGTTGGGAAGGTTTTCTGTCTGCCAGAAAGGAAAGGGAGCGTGGGAGGAAGGAGGTTTTCCGCGAGTGTAAGGGTTTCGTTAACGCATGGTGTGGAACTGTCAGGTCAGATAACACCCGGGCGTGAGGCCCGAAGCCTAGTTTCTGCCGGAGTCCGCCATGTCGATCATCAATTCTCTCAACACGGCTGTCAGTGGCCTCAATTCCCAGTCACATGCTTTCAGCGATCTCTCCAACAATATCGCGAACAGTCAGACGACAGGATATAAAGCTGCAACAACAAGCTTTGCCGATTATGTGACGAGCAATGATCTGGCAAGCGACGGGGAGTCACTGAGCGACAGTGTGGCTGCGACAACCAGACAGCATACTGACAATCAGGGTATGGTTGTTTCTTCCACAAATACGCTGGCGCTCGCAATTTCAGGCAACGGATTCTTCAACGTTGTCCAACCCACGGGAAGCACGACATCCAGCACAGCGCCGACGTTCAGCAGCCAGCAGTTTTATACGCGAAATGGTGACTTCTCACAAAATAACCAGGGATATCTGGTCAACACTTCGGGTTATTATCTGGAAGGGTATCAGGTGGGTTCAGAGGGTGCTTTGAGTAGCACTCTATCACCTATAAAAATCTCTGATTCTGTCGCATTTCAGCCGACCAAGAGCACAACTGTTTCTCTGTCTGCTGCAATTGGCAGCACCTCTGGGGCAGAAGGTACCAATACATCTACGGCAACAGCCTATGACAGTAAGGGAAATGCTCAGGAGGTGAGCCTGAACTGGAAACAGTCTTCCACGGATCCCTTGGTTTGGACTGTCAGTAATTCAGCAGATTCGAGCAATTCAGCCACAGTGAAGTTTAACAGTGATGGTTCTCTGGCGTCTGTAAATGGAGCGTCCCAGTCTACGGGTTCAGCGGCAACCTTTTCATATACGGGGCTGCCGCAGGATATGACCGTCAACCTGGGAACCATCGGGAGCACGTCCGGTGTGAGCCTGGCAACAGACAGCAGTAATTATAGCACCAATCCCACAATGACGACGGACAGCGTTACAAGCGGCACCTTCACGGGTCTGTCTATGCAAAGCGACGGGTCTGTGATGGCGACATTTGATAATGGGCTTTCTCAGCTTCTTGCAAAAATACCACTCTCGACGTTCGCAGACCCTAATGGGCTCTCTGCCCAAAACGGACAGGCATATACGGCAACGGCATCATCTGGTGCACCGACAGTCAATGCAGTGAACACGAATGGGGCAGGGACGCTCAGCACCAGTTCTACTGAAAGCTCAACGACGGATCTGACCAGCGATCTTACCAAACTTATTGTCGCGCAGCAGGCTTATGGAGCGAATACAAAAATCGTGACCACTGCAAATCAGCTTTTGCAGACCACTTTGGCGATGATTCAGTAAGGCCGGGTGAGGGGAACTCTATATCATGGGGCTGACTGATTCACTTTCGATCGCCGTCTCTGGCTTGCAGGCCGTCCAGTATGGAATGTCTACGGCTTCCCAGAACGTCGCCAATGCGTCTACTGCAGGTTACATCAAAGAAGTTGCAAACGTTCAGTCTGTCGTAAATGACGGGACGGGTGGCGGCGTAAGACGCGCAACGACCAGTCTGGCTACAAACGCACATATCCAGACTGCTTTATATTCCCAGAATTCAGATGTTTCCCAATATACGACAACAAGCAACGCGCTCTCTGTCGTCACGGCTCTACAAGGTTCAACCTCTGCAGATTCTGGTAGCAGCGGGACACTTTCTGACCAGTTGGGAAATCTTCAGTCAGCCCTTATTTCTTTGACCAGCTCCGCGTCGAGTTCGATCACCCAAAGCAAAGTTCTTTCGGCGGCCAATAGCTTTACCCAGTCGTTGAACACTCTTGCAGACACTGTGCAGGAGCAACGTCAGAACGCACAGGATGGTGTTGTCTCGTCAGTTTCGGATATCAATACCAACCTGACGACTATTGGCTCTTTGTCTACCAAGATCATGGCTCTTAAAGGGCAAGGGCTCGATACTGCGGACATTGAAAATCAGCGCTTTACGGCCTTGTCATCGCTCTCCAGTGAATTGGGTGTGAGTTGGAAGGTTTCCTCCAATGGAGACATGTCCATTACCACGCAAGACGGTGTCACACTCCCTACACACAATACGTCTTCGGGTTCAGCAGATACCATTTCCAGCACCTGGCCTTTGACGACAGCCTCAGCGCAAATTTCAACCAGTATGAGCTATCCGGGTAACTCAGACGCTAATGCGATTCCGGCAATTACGCTGAACGGAAAAGATATTACTGGTCATCTGACCGGTGGAAGCCTCGGAGCCGATATAACGCTGCGAGATACCACGCTCCCAACGATGCAGGCCCAATTTGACTCTCTAGCCTATACTGTAGCCAGCCACTTCGATGCGCAGGGCATGTCTTTATTTACAACATCCAGTGGCAATATTCCCGATGCGTCCCAGACGTCCATTGTGCCTCAGGGAAGCGCTGGTTTTGCCCAGAATATTCAGGTTTCCCAGTCCTATCAGGACGATCCATCGCTTCTTGTATCTGGTGAGACCGCAAGTAGTAGTGTTGTCCAGAACATTCTGTCTTATGCGTTTGGAACCACTCAATCAGATGGCACAGGACAGGTAGCCGCCCCTACCAATAATTTAGGTGTGACGGGGAAATTGTCTACCGGATATAGTGGAAGTCAAAGTCTTGTGGCTCTTGCGACGTCTTTGACAGCCAACCAGGCTGCGACAGCTAATAATGCAAGTAGCAGTCTGTCTCTTGCACAAACAACGCAGACCAATATCTCTTCAAGCCTGGCAGGAACATCAACTGTCTCTGTTGATACTGAAATGGCCAATATCGTTACATTACAGAACGCCTATTCAGCCAATGCGAAAGTTATTTCTTCCGTACAATCCATGTTTACCGCTCTTTTAAATGCTGTTGAAAGCTGATTATGACTGGAATTACGGCATCGTTTGGTTATGGCGGATTATCGAATCAACAGACGCTAAACTTGGCTTCGTTATCCCAGATAAAAGATAATCTTCAGGAACAAGCTTCTACGGGCGTAAAATCCAGCAACTACGCCCAGCTTGGAGAAACACGTGCTCAGGCGCTAGCGCTCCAGCCTGCAATCACTCAGGTTTCGTCCTGGAACTCCAACGTAACCATGGCACAAAACAGATTAACGGTCACGCAGAGTACAGTCAGGCAAATTGCGACAATCGCAGATAATCTGAATGACACTCTTTCAACTCTTGTCGGGAATGTTTCCTCAACGGCTATAAGTTCTGCGTCCGAACAGGCTAAATCATATTTATCGTCTTTAGGTAATTTTCTGAACACGCAGGAGGGCGGGAGCTATATTTTTTCAGGGTTGCAGTCTTCCACTGCTCCCGTAAGCACCAGCTTAAGCAGTTCCAGTCTCGCATCTTCTATACAGGAGACTGTAAAAAGCATGGGGAATGGTAGTGCGTCAGATGTTCTGTCAGAGACGCTTTCTCTTGCAAAAGACACCAGCCAGAATCAGCCATTTTCCGCTGTACTTTCGACTGACCCGGTTACTGCTGCACAGCAGAAATTAAAAATCACCGTTGGGACTAATCAAACAGTTTCTGCAGGCATCGTGGCGACAGAGGGGAGTACATCGTCAGAAACGTCAACGGGCTCTCCGATCCGAGATCTCATGCGAAACCTGATGGTTGTTGCCTCTCTGAGTTCTGATGACGCAGGGACCACAGATTACACACAGTTGGTTCAAGGATTACAGACGACGAATACCGGTGTGACAGAAGGGCTATCCGATATCAGTGGTTCACTTGGAATACAGCAGAACAGCTTGACCAGTCAGAGTACGATGCTGGCACAGATGAAAGCCGCTCTTACGACCCAACTGGGAACGGCGAAGGATGCAGATCTCGCACAGGTTTCCGTCCAATTGAATGATACCAGCAATCAACTCCAGGCATCATATTCCATTATCGCAAATATGAAGGGTATGACGCTTGCAAGTTATCTCTGACGTCTGTTGAAAAATTGACCCTGACGTCGCATATCTTCGTTACTTTCCTAAGAGGAGATTGATGACGATGAGTGCAACGCAAGGCCAGCCGGAACAGCATGAATTCAGTGCAGAGGTGGGGCGTCTGCTCGATCTTGTCGTACATGCGCTTTATTCGGATCGAGAGATTTTTCTGCGTGAACTTGTTGCGAACGCAGCCGACGCAACAGACAAGCGCCGCTTTGAAGGGCTGACGAACTCTGCTCTTGCTCTTCCCGAAAATGCGTCAATTCGTATTGCCCCGGAAAAAGACAAGAAAGAGTTGGTCATTTCCGACGACGGTGTGGGAATGACGCATGATGAACTGGCTCAAAATCTAGGTACGATCGCCCGTTCAGGCACACGCGCTTTTGGTGAAAAACTGAATGCCGCCAAAGCTGAAGATCGCCCAAGTCTGATTGGTCAGTTTGGTGTTGGGTTCTACGCGGCGTTCATGGTTGCCGACAGGGTGGATGTGACGTCCCGCAAGGCTGGGGCAGACGAGGCCTGGACTTGGTCTTCAGACGGGAAGGGCGCTTTTACCCTCACGCCTTCCACTCGCTCTACGCCTGGCACTGACATTGTTCTGCACATGAAAAGTGATGCGGAAGACTTCCTGGACAGCTGGCGTCTTCGGTCAATTATTCGCAAATGGGCTGACCATATTTCCTGGCCAATCACTCTGCGTGAGGTCAATGAGGATGGAACAGTCGAAGAGAAAGCTGCCAACGAAGGAACAGCTTTGTGGCGCAAGCCTAAGGCCGAAATTACCCCTGAACAGTACACGGAATTCTACAGGCACATTGCGCGCGCTTTTGATGAACCTTATGCAACAATGCATTGGCATGCGGAAGGTACGACAGAGTTCACAGCCCTTCTGTTTCTACCAAGCGCTCGACCATTTGATTTCATGGAGCAGTCTCGCGAAAGCAAGATCCATCTTCATGTCCGCCGCATGTTCATCACAGATGAGGCAGATTTGCTTCCCAACTGGATGCGCTTTGTTCAGGGTGTAGTGGATACAGAAGATCTGCCGCTTAATGTGTCTCGTGAGATGCTACAGGCGACACCAGTTCTTGCTCGTATCCGCAAGGCGGTCACGAAACGCGTTCTGACGGAGATTAAAACCCGAGCCAAGGACGCAGATGCTGGATTTAATGTATTCTGGGAAAACTTTGGGGCGGTTCTCAAGGAAGGTTTGTGGGAAGATAGCGAGCACCGTCAGGAAATTGCCGGTTTCGCCCGTTTCCATACAACCCATGGTGACGATCTAACGACGCTTGATGATTATATCTCGCGTATGAAGGACGGACAGGACGTTATCTACTTTCTCACGGGTGATAACCTTGAGGCTCTGAAGGCATCTGCACAGCTGGAAGGCTTCCATGCCCGGGGCTTGGAGGTTCTTCTTCTCTCTGATCCAGTAGATGCTTTCTGGCCAGAGCGGCTTCATTCATACAACGACAAAACTTTGCGGTCAGTCGTCTATTCTCATGGAGATCTTGAGAAGTTCTCGACAGATAATGAGGAAACAGTCGAGGCAGCTAACGTAGACACCTTGGTTCCTGCGTTGAAAGAGGCTTTGGGCGGTGCAGTGAAAGATGTCCGGAGTACAGTTCGCCTGACAAATAGTGCGGTCGTGATTACGTCTGAGGGAGGCCCGGACTTGGCCATGCAGCGGCTGATGCGCCGATCAGGACAGGCTCTTCCGGAAACACTCCCAATTCTGGAAATTAACCCTCGTCATCCGTTGATTAAAGCCTTGGCTCAGCGCATTGAAAAGAAGGAAAGCATTCAAGATCTTGCACGCGTGCTGTTGGATCTCGCGCGTGTTCAGGAGGGCGAGCCTCTACCAGATCCGACTGGGTTTGCTCGGTTGCTTGCAGGTTTGCTTGCCGGGGCTGCAACTGCCTAATAAATTGCTTTTCGGCGATTTAGGAAAAATAGAAAAAAGCGGAAGAGTACTCTTCCGCTTTTTTTGATCTTGAGATAACGAACGAAACTCTAGCCAGTCAATTTTCGCTGACGCAGCTCTCTGGGCGAAAGGCCGAATTTTTGACGGAAGCGCCTTGAAAAATGAGCCGCGTTTCTAAAGCCATGTTTTGCAGCGATTTCGGCAATGGCCATAGATGTGTATTCAGCCGATTGCAGGTCCTTATAAATTCTCTCCAGCCTTTTGCTTAAGATCCAGCCTGAGACAGCACCTGGTTCTCCATCAAAAAGCAAATAAAGCGCTCTGGATGAAATGCCGTAGGCATTGGCAATGCTTTTTGGCGTTAAATCAGGCTCTTGTAATCGGCTTTCAATATAAGATCGAATATGTTTTTGACGGTGTTTGCGTCGACCTGCAACGCTTAGCTCCAGATCGAGAGAGTCCAGAAGTGTTGTGATCAGAAGGTCTGTCAGGTGTTTGAACAAGCGCGTCTGCGTTTGAGAGGGGCTGGCTTCCAAGGCACCATCGAGAATTAATTCACAGGAGGTGAGAAGAAAGCGACCTGGACCTGACTGGGTTTCAAAATGGACCACAGGAAGGCCGGATAGGACAGGAAGGTGATTGAGCAGACCGCCCTTTGTCACAGATATAAGAATGCTGTCATTAGTCAGAAGATTTTCGTGATCTAAAGCAGGCTTTTCAGAGTGATGGGTTCTGATGAGCTGTTCACGGTCAATATACAGGTTTCCACCAGTATGTCGTGAGATTGTGAAGAGAGCTCTGTCTTCATTGAAATAGGGGGAAAGGCTCTCAATCGTTTCATGAGAGGCGCCTTGTCGTCTTTGAACGACGGGCTGCAGCCCTTGGGACGGAGTAGCAAGCGTCGCAAGCGGAATAATGCGAGCGGGCAGCTCTGGCGAAGGCCCTTTTTGGGTCATGGCAGAAACTCTATGGAGCCTCCAGAAGAAAACAGGAATGGTCTGCTATAACGAAATTACTCAGCCATAGGAATGAAAATATAGAATTTCGTTATGTGTCTGAGGAATGCCTCTAAAGCATAAAAATTAAAATATCCTTTAAATTTTATATTTCAAAGACGGGTAATATGACCAAAATTCTTTGCAATATCTGCAATATGTGCGTGGTGTGTGAAAAATAATATCTGAGTTCGTTTTGATATTGAAGAAAGAAGCTCAAGTCCGGAAAGAGATCTTTCTTCATCGAATGTTATAAAAAGATCATCTGCGATAAAGGGAAGTTGGATTCCACGGTCGAGAGATTGTTCTACCGAGGCAAGTCGTAATGCCAGATAAAGTTGATCTCTAGTCCCTTCACTCATGGAGTGTACAGGAACAAGAGAGGACTTATCTGGAAGAAGGCCGGACAAGGTCAGATTGTCCGTTCCTGTGTCCTCCAAAGCAATTCCTGCATATCGATGTCGTGTGAGGTGCGAAAACATGCTCCCTGCTTTCTCCAGCAAAGGACCATGAGTTTCCTGGCGCTGTTTTTCAACGAGACGACGTAACATCAGGCTTTGAAGGCGAAGCGAAACATATCGAACTGCACGATCATTCAGCTCTGCCTCTACTTCCTGTATCCGCTCGGCAGTTTCGTGCGCGCCGCCTTTATTTTCCAGAGATGTCAAAATTTGCCGAGCATCCCATAATCGCTTTTCAATTTCCGAGTGTTTTTGCTTTAGCATAAGACTCTGCTGCTCAAGTTCGTCAGATTCCCTTTCAAGTGTTTCAGGATCAGACTTCTTTGCTTCTAACAAAAGGGCCTCAAGAGCCCGGCCGTTACCCGCGGAGAGAATAATGGTGTTCAGCTCATCACGGCGTTGAAGCAGAGTAGCGCGATGCCTAAGTTCCGCAGCGATATTATGGAGATCGTCACTGTATGGAATGCCAAGCTTAATTAATATGGGATATAGGCTTTGCCGCAATGAGGCGAGCCTTATAGATGTGGCTTCGAGAGTTTCCTGGAGTGTTGCTCTTTGGGTTATGAATTCTTGACGTTTGTGTTCAGCCTCTTCGGACTGTTGAAGTGAGATACATAAATTTTCCAACGAGGTCTTGTTATGCTTTTCAAGCATGGAATTGAGAGAATTTTTAAATTCCAGAATATCCACGTAATTTTTATGGTGCTCTTTCTTTTCGCTTTCCAAACGGATTTGAATTGATCGCGCCTCTTGCACATCAACAAGATCAACATGCCGGGCCCCAGCAGGATAATGGCAAGAGGTACAAGCTGTTTCCCATGAAACCTGCCATGCGGCCAAATTATGCTTGAGCGTCTCAAGTTGACGCTCTTCAGCTGCGATAGCAGTTTGTAGTCTTTCTTGGGCCTGTTTTTTATCCAGTGCACTCCTTAAATGAGCCTCATATTCATCCTGAATATTTTGAGCATGCTGGAGGCAGAGAACAAAATTATCCGTCTGAGCCTCCTGTAGATAAGGTGATAACTGTTCTAGTGCAGAACGTTTTTGCTGCTGTTTTTTCTGAAAAGATTCTGCAATTTGTTCCTGATGCTTTGATTTGGAAAGAGCATCAAGTCTAGCGTCACACCAACTCAGAAACTCTTTAGGTGGAAGTGCGGGCAGCCCAAGATATTTTAATTTTTCAAACCAAGTATTTTGAAGAGAAATTTGTTGTGATTTAATAAAGAGGATGTGTTTCTCAACCTGAGCAGCTTCAATTTTAATGCTGCTAATATGATGGCTAAGATCGTTCAGTCGAGCCGATTGCTCAGCATGAGCATGACGCCGATCTGCAAGAATATCTGTATTTTTTAGCAGAATGAAAAATGCATTTAAAACAGATGGATCCGGATATTTCTCTGCCTGTAAAATACCTTGAATGTTGCACCAGGTCGTATCGCGGAGATCTCGTGCATTTGAAAGAGTTTCTATGGAAACGGCATCTCCAGATTTTTCCAAAATATCACGATCAAAGATTTTCTTCGAAAGCGTTTCTTGGAGTTTTAGGAGAAGGCTATTTTCCTGAAGAGACTTCTCCTCAAGATCACGCCATTTAAGATACTCTTCGTCAATGATCTCTTTTTCCAGAACAGGAAGACCATCCAGCGCCGACCAACGATTTTCAGTAATTGCTGACCAAGGAAGCAGACGATCAAATGCTGCATTAGTGTCGTGAATGGCTGTTTTCAGATCCTTCTTTAATTTTTCAATTTCATCATCAATTCCACCTAGGCTTCTCACATAGTTCAAATTGGTTTTTAAGTGCTCGAAATCGGCTGTAGAAACGGTTTTCCGCTCGTCAGAAGAAAAATTAGAAGATCGTATTAAATCAAACTCTTGGCGTAATTTTTCCAGGCGATCTTTTATTTCATGCTCAAGGGTCAGATAATTTTCTCGCTCTTGAAGCTTTTTATTTAAGGCGTCCAGCACGCCTGCGTCAGGAAGGTGATTGGGCGTTGCGCGATGTCGTGCCCAAAATTGCTCCATCCAGATTTCGTCATTACGAATTCGGTCTAACCTTAAATTGGTATCGATATCGATTTTATTGATAAAATCATTCTTGCTGATTAATGATATTATCTGATTTGCATCATCTAAAATTTTGCCTCTAGGTGCGGACTCATTTATACGTTCTGATATCGACTCTAATTTTAATTTTGTTGCAGATTCGATGGTTGTTTCTGTTTTTGTTTCTGAAAGAATAACTTCAAAATTGTCGCATTCAGAGAAAGAAAATTCAGGAAGTCCTGATTGCGAAAGTTGTAATTGCAGATCCATAAGCTGAAGATAGGGAATGCTGATGTTTCTGGCCCGAGAGTTTTCTCTTTGCCGCACGACAAGGCGTTGTTGTTCAGCATTACATTCAGAAAGGGCTTTCTCTTCTTTTTCCTGCGTTTCGCGGGCGACAGTTAAATCGTGAGGGAGGACTGCGGTATTTCTCAGGGTTTTATTCAGCTCTGAAAGGTCACGCTTTGCTTTCAGAATGGCAGATGTGCTGCTTCCCTTTCGCCATTGAGAATTCATTTCTTTTTCGAGAGAAGTTATCAGACCGCCCAAACCGCCGACGCCCAGACCTGCGGAAAGAATTTGCAGGCCTGCATCGTCCTTAAGGCGGCGCATTTCCTCACCGCCTTCACGAAGGCGACGATGGTCAAGAGCCCATCCGGTTTCAAAGCTTTTAGCGTCCAGGTCTCCCATCCATTGTCTCAGAAATTCGTCACTTTTGGGGGTGGCGTCATCGGAGGCGTAGAAGGTCTGTGTGCGGGCTCTACGTCGTATGCCCTCCAGTACCGCTCCATTGTGACTTACCTGCCCGCCAACTCGCAGAAGGGGTGCTGCACTTAACCAGTCAGCACTGATGTGATGCGGGAACTGAAAGAGAAAATCCCTGATAGCTGCAAGCATCGTGGATTTCCCGGCTTCATTGTGTCCATGAATGACGTGAAAATCCCCTTCCGATTTTGGGAAGGTGATAGTGCGGTCTTGAAAGCCGCCATATCTGAACAGGTCAAGACGATCAAACCGCATTAGCTTGCGCTCCCCATCAGTCGTGCGCGCAAGGCAGAGCTTGCTTCGTCCAGCGGCCAACTATTTTCATCAGCCATCAAAGCACTTCTCTCGACACATCCAGGAAGCGCGGAGAAGAACATCTCAAAGTCATCAGAAAGCGTTGCTATAAATTCGGGATCGCTCATGAGCTCCGACAAAGCCGCATCCAGGTCATGGAGTGTATTTGTAGAGGGCGGAGAGGTTGTCTGGTTCCGGAGCTTCTCCAAGGCGATTTGGTTCTGACCGGTATCCAGAGAGACAGCAACGCTCCTTAAATCGTCTTGCCAGCAGGTGGATGCACAGAGGCTGTCATGCAGAGTGGTTGTTCCCGTTAGCGTCACGCGTGCGATAACGGTGCGTCCCTCGGCCTGAGCCAGAGCTTGCTCCATACGGAGCCGCGCGGCATGCATGACGTCATCCAGGTCATGCAGGTCCGCTATATCTATGACGATATGGCTCCAGCGTATGACGTCACAGGCAACTGGTGTGACAGACTGGACAATGTTGTTTTCGACACTGACGAGCATTGCGCCACAAGTGCCTGTCTCCCGGATGTGTCGCCCTTGAATTACTCCAGGAAAAACAATCCATGGATGATGACAAACAATCTGTTGGGCGTGAACATGCCCTAGAGCCCAATAGTCATAGTGCTTCGACGCAAGCGTTTCGACGGAGCAGGGCGCATAGGTTTCATGTTCGCCGTAGCCTGAAAGAGAGGTATGGAGAACACCAATATTGAACCATCCGGAAACAGGCTCAGGGTAGGTCGGAGTCATGTCTTTTCGAACATGTCTTTCACGAAAGCTCTGACCATGCAGGGCGACCTGGATGTCTTCCAGTCGTATGGTTTCAGGAGCATCGTAACTGAAGTGATCGATACCAGCCGGTCGAGGAAGCTCACGTGCGATGACGGACTGAGCGTCATGATTGCCCGAAAGAGTAATCACTCGAATTCCAGCATGCACGAGGCGACTAAGAGATTTCATCATGTAGAGGCCGGTACTGGCGTCCTGCCAGCTTCCGTCATACAGATCGCCTGCGAGGATCAGAAAACTGACCTTTTCCTCGATGGCAATATCGATGAGACTCTCCAGCGCTCGCCGGGTTGCATTCCGGATTTCTTCCAGTGGAAGACCCTCATAACGGCTTAGTCCTTTAAGGGGGCTATCGAGATGAATGTCGGCGGCGTGAAGGAAGCGGAAGCTGGACATAGCGACACTCTAACGCGAGAGCAGAAACGAGCGAAGAGTGTTTTGGAAGATGGCCTTGACGAAGCAAGACAACCCACCCTATGCCGGATCAATGGATAGTTGGACAGCCTACGGTACTGCACCTCGTGAAGTGATTGCTGGAGGAGGACAACGGCCCACTCCCAAGCATCAGTTTTCTCTTGTGACCACGGTACGGTGGGAAACACCCTATATTTTAGAGTGGCTTACCTATCATTTTTCGATAGGGTTCGAGCACGTCTACATATATTGCAATGATGACGACCCAAGCGAACTTTATGATGAAGTTCTTCCTTTAACTGTCGGCCCCAATCCTAAAGTGACATTTGTTCACTATGGGGTTGTCGGTGCCCAGTTTCAGATGTTTTTTCATTATTTACGCCACTACTCGACTGAGACAGAGTGGCATATGTTTCTAGATGTCGATGAGTTTTTGTGTCTGAGAGATTGCGACAACATCGAAAAATTTCTTGGAAAATTCCCGCAGAATGATGCTCTGTATTTCAACTGGTCTTTTTTTGGCAATAATGGGCATAAAATTCGACCTAAAGGTTCCGTCCTGACCAATTATACGCGCCGCGAGAACGGAGCGACGCCATTTACGAAAATCCTCGTAAGGTCAGCGGCTGTTCCTTATCAGGTTATCTTTGAAAACCCGCATGAAGCAATTCACCATAATCTTCTCACGGTAGCACCGGATCTCAGGGCCACGAATGTTTTGGGAGAGACGATGCTTGGTTACTATGAAAATTTTCCTGAAAACGCGTGGGCGTATCTTAAAAAAAACGAGCGAAATCACAGTATAATGGATATCGCTTTTATTGCTCATTATAATATAAAATCAGAGAAGGACTTTGAAATCCGTGCAAAGCGGAGCGTTGTCGGGAATTTTAGCGGTCAAAACACCTGGAAGTTAATGACGCAGTCAGAGCGCGAAAGCTTTTTTTCGATGACAAATGCTGTTCACGACACTTATCTGGCCGATTACTGGAAAAAATTATCTGATGCGCGTGTAACCTGCGTTTTTCCGATTTCAATGTGGCCGCTTTTGTCAGAGGGATGCACCGCTACGCAGTCTTCAGCACTTTTGGACATCTCTCCAGAAGATGACGCAGAAGGCCCACTCTCAGGACAAATCGGTAATTTCCCTGCGCACCATACTGCTGAAGAAAAAGACCCGTGGTGGCAGGTTGATCTTCAGGAAGAAGTAAGCGTTCATGAAGTGCGGTTGTTTAATCGACTTGATACTGCATTAGAGCGTGCAAACAATCTGGCAATCTCTGTTTCAGTTGATGGAAAGGCTTGGGCCGAAGTCCATCGTAAGGAAGACGGACAGATTTTCGGTGGTGCAGACGGGAGCCCCTACATTTGGGTGACCCCAGAAGGTCTCCGAGCAAGATTTGTAAGGATTACAATCCTCGGTGAAAAAACATACCTGCATTTCAGTCAGATTCAGGTTTACGGTCTGCCTGACTGAAGAGGGCGACTATGTTTTTAGTGATTGGCGAGATATTGCGCCACGATAACTGGCAAATTCTGTTGTAGCTTGTCAGTCGAAGCTGTTTCCTCATTGCGAAGCCGCTCCAGAAGAGACAGGTCGCTGCTGAAACCCAAGCGGTCTGCAAGGATCGCCAGCATATTCAAAGATGCGATCTGATGAGCGCGGTAACTGACGTCGGTGAGTACGTTTTTGAGGAGATTACTTTCCTCTCCAGTGCTCAATAAACTGGAAACAGTGCTAAGAATGGAAGAAACGGTCTCATGCGCTGCGGGCGTTTGCCGGCCATGTCGGCTCAGAAGGGCCGTGATGTCGCTGACATGTTTTCGACGCAGTATAAGGTCCTGTTCCATCTGGGCGCTCACACTTCCATAGCGCTCGCAGAATGGAAGCTCTGAAAGAACGGTCTCGATAGCTTTGGTCTCGATTGCCAGATGGTCCTGCAACCGCTCCAGATAAATATCCAGTGCTGTTGTTTCTGCGGACTTTGTTCTGCCAGCCATGGGTTTCCTCTAGCGTCAAGACGACGGGGTCTTGGCTTATATCTGTGCATGACGTGTGAACTGTCAACGTCATGATGAAAATTGGGCGTAGGGTACAAAAAAAGTCCTCATACCAGAGACTGGCATGAGGACCGTGCGAAGCGATATCTGGTCGAAAGATCAGAAACCGGCGCTTACGCTCGCAATAGCAGAGAACGGAGCTGCGATGGCGTAGGTGGGGACAGAAGCACTGACAGTCTTGCCAAAAATACCAACTGTCGGCTTGGCATTGGTCTGAAGGCCCTTCACGAAGCCCAGGTATGCCTTGTCTGTAATGTTGGAGAAGTTCAGCTTGATGTTCGGGCTCTGCAGGAAGCCAATGGTCTTGAAGCGGTAGCCAACATTCACGTTCATGACGACATAGCCTGGAATGGACTGGTCGTTCATGAAGGTGGAGTACTGCTTGGCAACATACTTCAGGTTGTAGGCACCGAAGAGGTGGCCGTCATCGTAGTCAAGGTTGAAGGCAGCCTGGAACTTTGGTGTTTCCGGAGCGAACTTACCTTTGGTACGCAGATAGTCGATGCCTGTACCGCTACCTGCCTGCAGGTTGCTGCCCAGACGGGCATCAACATACTCGAAGGAAACATACGGACGGAGGTGATAGAAGATCGGACGCGTTCCGATTTCAGCATCCACACCGTTTGTTGTCTGACCGCCAGCATTGATATTGGTGGAGTAGTAATTCGTGCATGCAGAGTCCATGCACTGGCTGGTGGACATGAGACGGTTCGTGAAGTCGTAATGGAAATACGTCAGAGAGCCCATAATGGTTGGGCCAGTGTAACGGTAGCCCACTTCTTCAGAAATCGAGATTTCTGGCTTCTGGTTCGTGTTGGCGTGCGTTGAGTAGCCGGAACCAGCATAATAGGCGCCGGAGTCATACAGCGCATAGTTGGTTGGCATACGGAAATTGGTCGCAGCAGACACAAAGATCTGGTTTTCCGGATTGATCTGGTAACGAGCTGCGAAGGTTGGCAGCGGCTCCTTGTATGTCTGGCTGATATTGCGGCCGGTGGACGTGTTGGGCAGCATGTTGGTGCCAGTACGAAGTACAATCGCGTATTTGAAACCAGCGTCGATTGTCAGCTTGTTATTCAGAAGTGACAAGGTGTCACCAATGAACATCGTATGGACGCGGGTCTGCGTTAGCGTATTGCGGTATTGGTATGTCTGTCCGTTGGAAAGAACAACGTTTTCTGCGCTGCCCCAGATGTCCCAAGGATTACCGTCTTCACCGACGCCTGTGTAAGGACCCTGCTGTGACTGCTTGGAATATTCGAACCAGTAACCAACCATCAGGCGGTTTGCACCTGTTGTGAGGGTCAGTTTCGTGGTTGCACCCGGACGATAGGTTTTGGTGATGGACGGGTTGTAGAGGGTGCGCGTTCCGCTTTGCCCGTTGATGCTACCTGTAACCTTGGTGGTACCGTAGCTGAGGCTGTTCAGGTTGGTGCTGTATGCGCTGCCGCCACTACCTTCGCCATACCAGAAATACGGTGTTTCCGTCAGAACCAGGTGATCAGCCAACTTGAAGGTGGAAGGTCCACTGACATAGATGTTGGTAAAAGGGTTCTGGTGCAACTGATAGTACGAAACGCCCTTGTCGGACGCGCTCGTGTTGTAAGATGAGTTCCAAACCGTGTTGGAGATCGTTGCGCCAGTCGTATTCTTATACGTCGTGCCATCAGCACGGGTACACGTTGCGTTATTGGAGCATGGTGCAACGTAACGGTTTCCAACGCCGCGACCATAGGCATTCCAGGATGCCTTGTTCACGCTTGGTGTCAGATAATTGTAAAGACGGTTACCCACGATCGCGAGAGAGACACGGTTCCCGTCACCCCAATCGTTTACGATTTTCGTTTCTGCGTGCAGCTTACGCTGCGTAGCATCGCTGTTATTCACACCTTCGGTTGCATAAGACCCGGAGAAGTAGGCACGCAGATTGGTGTGACCAATCTTGCCTGTGTCGAGCCGCAGGAAGCCGCGAGTGTAATCGTATGAGCCGTATGAAACGTCAAATGCGCCGCCAGCCTTCATCTTCGGGTCGATCATATACATGTCGACCACACCGCCTGTGGCGCTGATGTGTGGGCTATCCAGATCTGCCGAACCCTGGGCAACGCGAACGGTGCGAAGGTTTTCGGAATCAACGATTTCCTGCGAATACACGGCGAAGTTGCCGATATCGTTGATCGGGAAACCTTCAAGGGTGAAGCCGATCTGTGAGGAATCAAGGCCGCGCATGCTCATGGAGCTGCCAGAGAGGCCTGCGGGATCAGTTGAAGAGACGTTTGCACCCGGGAGCAGGGAAATCAACTGCATCGGGTCAGCGCCCGGAACCTGCTTCTCGATGAAGTCACGCGAGACGGCCGACACAGACTTTGCGCTGTCCTGCTTCTCCATCAGACCGCCGCCAACGGCGCGACGTGTTACGCCGTCGAAAGAATGCCGACCGCTGACGGAGACATGCTCTTCGTGCACGTCCGTCGGAGCCGTATTACCCATCATGGATGGGGCGGCTACTTCCGTCTTCGGATGAGCCTTTTGATTTTGATGTTTCGTATCTGAAACAGGCGCTGCAAATGCTGGCAGTGTGCCAAATGCTATCAGCGCTGAGGTCGAGAGGAGGCGTGTAAGGCGCATCGTCTGAGGGGTCTTTCTCGGCCAGGTGGGTTTGGTTCGGCCGAGAAAGACCATGGTTTGCAGTGATCTTCAATCAGATCATGTAAGTCACACTATGACATTTAGGGTGTATGGTAATTTCGCAACAACACAGTCTTTCCGGGGCTATTTATAGAGCGATAGCTGTATGCTTTGTGACAGTTTAGAGAAAAGGGTCCTATTTTTCCCTTTGTCTATTCTTGGCGTTACGGGCGCAGCGCTTCATCCTGCTGGTAGAGCTTGCGGATTCTGCGAGCTTGTAGTGCCGTAACTTCGATTGCGTGCGGGTTCTGATTCAGGTGTGGGATGACGTGGCCCCGCATAGCTGGAACGAGTTCGGGGAGTTGCGCAATTTGTTCCATAGGAAACAGGTTATCCACCTCAAGCTGTCCATCCTTTCCGCAAATGTACCAGGCCTGCGGGCGGAAAACGTGGTCTACGTCATATGGAGATGACTGGCTTTCCACATGTGTGATGGCCTCGTCCAGCGTGTGGAATGAGCGGTAAAGTACATTTACAGAAGGGTGGATCTTGACTGTCGAAGTGCCGCCTTTTCTTGCGAACGCCCACGCGGAAACAAATCGCTCTACCGGATCACGCCAAATGGCAAAGCTCGGCAGTTCCTTGGACAGCTCTGGTGTGACGTGGCGATAGTATCGAAACGTCTGATGCATCATGGAACAGCCGTAAAGCTGGTTACAGATGGATGTTCCGCCATTTTTGGGAACATGAATAAACAGTGCACCAGCACTTCGAATACATTCCAGACGTTTCAAGCGCTTTTTGCCCAAGGGCAGGTGCAGATGCAGTTCAGCAGCTCGTTCGTGAATGTCATTGAATTGCTGAACGCGGAAAAGTCGGCAGAGAAGGGATTGTGGAATGCCGTCTGGTACAGGCCTGAGTACCGACGATTCAGGAATTTTTTCCTGAACCAGGGTCGAGTATGACGGCATATTCTGTAGCTCCGGTTTTCAAACTGGGGCCACACTGGTCTACGAACCCAAGGGGGGTCAAAGACCACCTCGTGACAAAAAGAAACCTCTTTAACAGCTTTGTCATGAAGCTCAGGAGTGAGGCTTTGAATGCGTTTCCAAGCCTATGCGTTTTCCATAATGACGCGCCAGAAGCGTGCAGGTGAAAAGCTGGATCTGGTGATAGATCATGAGGGGTAGAACAATGATGCCTACCGAGGCAGAGGGGAAGATAACGCTCGCCATCGGAACGCCAGAGGCCAGCGATTTTTTTGAACCACAGAACTGAAGCGCGATGCTGTTTTCCGTGGATTGGTTCATGCCCTTGCCCATGAAATGCGAGGCTACCAGCACCAGCGCAAGCATGAAGCTGTCCAGCAACGCCACCTCAAGCAAATGAAGCGGTGAAACGCGGTGCCAGATGCCTTCGACAACGGCTGAACTGAACGCGGTGTAGACGACCACAACGATGGAGCCACGATCTGTGAACGAAATCAGGAATTTGTGGCGTTTGACAATCGGGCCAATCCATTTCTGAAGGATCTGCCCGAGAATGAACGGAAGAAGCAGTTCCTTCGCAACGTCCAGAACGCTCTCAAGGGGGGAATGACCTGCACCAACGTGACCAAGGACAATGCCTGTCAGAAGCGGGGTCAATGCAATGCCTGCAATATTCGACACAGTGGCTGCGCAGATGGCCGCAGGGACATTGCCGCGTGCAATCGAAGTCAGGGCAATCGAGGACTGAACGGTTGAAGGCAGGCAACACAGGAAAAGAATGCCAGCCCACAGATCTTCCCCGAACAGTGCATTCGGGAACAAATTGCGGAAGAGCAGATGCAGCCCGATGCCAAGAAGCGGGAAGAGAGCAAATGTGCAGAGCAGCACTGTTCCCTGAAGACGCCAGTCACGTACGCTTTCGATAATGGCATGGCGCTCAAGTTTGGCCCCCTGGAAGAAGAACATCAGGGTGATGAGAACTGTGACGACCTGCTGCAGAATATGTTGCATTTCCCCGCGGCAGGGCAGGACGGAGGCCAGGACGATCGCGCAGATCAGGGCCATCAGGAAAGGGTCTAAGCGCTTCATGACGTCCTTATGTGCGTATTCGCAACGGACATGCAATGTCCTTCCTCTTTTTGAAGACGGACGTTTTCCTGAAAGGCTTCCGGGTTAAGGATCCTCCTGTATGGTGGAGGTATGACAGATCGAAACGACAGGCCCGAACTCGGGCGCCGCGCGGCTCTGGCCAGCATTCTAGCCGCAGGAGCTGCTGTTGGCAGTAGCCGGATTGCCAGAGCCGCCGAGGAAACGCCGATGTCTGCAATGACTCCTCATCACGATGAACCCAGCAATTCCCATCAGGAGCCGGGCAATCATCCGGGGATAGCAAGTCAGCCCGTTGTCAGAACGCAGAGTGACTATCTCTATCGCCCCACGGTTCATTTCTCGCCACAGACCGGCTTCATGAATGATCCCAATGGTCTGATTTTCGACGGGCAGACGTATCATCTCTATTACCAGTACGACCCTTTTGCACCCTATGCGGGTCAGGTGCACTGGGGGCATGCAACCAGTACGGATTTATACACGTGGCAAGATCAACCTATCGCGATTGATCAGACAGCCGCTGGCGAGGCGTATTCAGGGTGCGTGGTTCTGGACCGGAATAATGATTCTGGTCTTTTTCCGCCGAAGGAAAACTCCCCTACGCAAGGGGACACTCCACCCGCTCCCAAGACGGCAACGCAGGCGGCAGTTGAGGCCTTGGCTCCCGGCTTGACCAAGGCCACGTCAGATGTACCATTTTCGCCGGAAAACATGGATGTTCTTGGTCCGGGGACGAATGCTCCCTTCGGACATGTCTTTGATCCACCGACAACAGCTGAACTTCTGCCAGCGGCTCCTTCGGTTCCGCCGTTACCATCCATGCCGGGTGGTCTGGTCGCTCTTTACACGCGCGCTACACCCCAGAAGCAGACGCAGTATCTGGCATGGAGTCCAGATGGCGGTAAGCGCTTTATCGACTACGAGCACAACCCCGTTCTGGATATCGGGCTGAACTCTTTCCGCGATCCGAAAGTGTTTTGGCACGAACCTAGTGGAAAGTGGGTCATGGTCGTCGTGAAGGCTCGGGCTCACAGGGTGGCCTTCTACGGATCAATTGATTTGAAGCACTGGATGCATCTCAGTGATTTCGGGCCAGCAGGCCTGTTCGGCGTGGATTATGAATGCCCCAATCTTATTGAATTGCAGGTTGAGGATGAGGGGAAGGCGTCTCGGTGGGTTCTGTTCGTTTCAGTCAATCCCGGTGGGCCTCAGGGCGGAAGTGTCACGCAGTATTTTGTAGGGGACTTCGACGGTGAGCGCTTTATCCCCGAAAATACGGTCATAGGTCTGACGGACTTCGCCAAAGACAGCTACGCCATGCAGGTTTATGAAAACATGCCGCGCAATGAAGCGGTCTATTTCGCCTGGTTTGGGAACTGGCAGTATTGCGAAGAGGTTCCGAACAGAAGCTGGCGCGGTCTTATGACCCTTCCGCGAACCTTGTCGCTCAGGCGGGACGATATGAACTGGCTACGGTTGGTGCAGCGTCCTCGAGGACTGGAAACGCTGAGAGGCGAGCAGATTCCCTTTCGGGTTGAGCGTATTGCTGCCCAGAGCGGCGTTCAGGTCTCCATCCCCACAGGGCAGGCCATTGAACTTTCTCTGACGGTAACCGTGGATGAGCGCAGAAACCCGCAACCTGATGGCAACAAGGGACGAGCGGGTCGCTTCCTGATTGTCTTCTCCAACGGTCAGGGAGAGTCTCTCTCTATCGGGTTTGACGCATTTTCAGCTCAGCTCTGGCTGGATCGCGGAGATCTGCATGGCTTTTCGCAGCCATTTTTCACGGAGAGGTTCTCCACGCCACTAACAGCAAACAGCCGACGTTTCTCGTTGAAACTGGTTCTGGACGCGTGTGCGCTCGAAATCTTCATCAATGATGGCTTGTCGGTCGGGACAGCTCTGGTGTTTCCTGCAAGTCCCTTGGATACACTCAGTCTTCAGGCGACAAACGCTGGTGCAACCATCGAAAATCTCAGTCTGTATCCTCTGCGGAAAACCATGGATCGTCCGACCGCCGTATGATTGCAAACAGCCAAGGCTTCTGAACCGCGATACACGGCAGGCAGCGAAAGAATAACAATGCATTTTACCCAGACCTTTGATGCGCACTCCTTTCTGGATACGTTCGGAAGCTATCTGGCTGCTTTTGTATTTGGGACGCTGATCGGGGCGGAACGTCAGTTCCGCCAACGGACCGCCGGGTTGCGCACCAATGCGCTGGTCGCGATTGGTGCGTCTGCTTTCGTAGATCTCGCAGAGCGTATTGGCGGAGATGTCTCGGCCATTCGCGTGATTGCCTACGTGGTATCAGGCGTCGGATTTCTTGGCGCTGGCGTCATCATGAAAGATGGCCCCAATGTGCGGGGTCTGAACACTGCGGCAACACTTTGGTGCTCAGCCGCTATTGGCGCGTGCACCGGGTGCGACATGATTGCGGAAGCAGCTCTGCTCACCGTCTTTATTCTTGGTGCCAATACGGTGTTGAGAGTTTTGGTGAAATGGATTGATCGGCGCCTGCCATCCCAGATTGATGCGGTGGATCAGGAATGACGGCTCTGTTCATGAGTCTCGGCGCAGCTCAGACGTGCTAGGCTTTAAGGCTTAGCACAAACAGACTTTTTTTATTTTCTGGAAAAATGGTGCCCAAGACCGGGATCGAACCAGTGACACTGCGATTTTCAGTCGCATGCTCTACCAACTGAGCTACTTGGGCACCGGGCTTAAGGTGAGACACCCGCTGCGGAAACGGGGTTTAGCTGATGATTCGCTTGGGATCAACCCTCAGTATGAGGATATTCTTCAGAGTCTTCTTCATTATCCTGCCTGAGGGATGGAACGCGGTAGTTACCGTTGAACCAGCGCCCCAGATCAATGTCTGCACAGTGCTGTGAGCAGAAGGGCCGAAAAGCCGTCTCCGTTGGGCGATTGCAGATAGGGCAGGTGGCACTCATGACAGGCTCCAGCTTGCGGGGGATGTGTTTGGATCCATGACCAGTTCCAGAGGAGCGGCCCGGCGGGAAGTAAAGTCACTCAGGGCTTCTGGATCGTTCTCCAGAGCCCTGATGAGAGAAATGGATGCTGTCAGAGTGCGACCCTTGCGGTCTTCTCGTAAAATGGTGCGGAGCACTGACAGTGCCCTCCCATGTGGGGAAGACAAAAGCTCATGCAAGGGAGGTCTGCGCCGCGGGCGAGTGATTTCCAGAAGGCCGGAAGGCGTGGCTCCGAGCACTTGCGACTTTAACGGATCATCCGACAGGGCATCGCGCAGAAAGCTGACGAGGGCAGGCCTCTTGCGGGTTTTAACGCCTGCGGGATCAACCAGCAGAGTGCCTGACAGATTGCGGAGGCGGATCTGTCGCGCCAGGGCCGGAAAACTTGCAACGTTTCCCTTGAAGTCAGGAGCTCTGGTGCTGTCCAAGTCTATGGCGATCAGGGCGGGGGTGGGAAAGATACTGGCTGTCAGTTGGCCAAGATCTGCAAATTCGGAGCCAAGTTCGTCAAAATCGCTTTCCAGCGTGTCGTCAAAAGCCTGCTGGCATCGCTGAAACCGAGGGCGCAGTCGGGCCGGAAGGCGCGCGGCAATACCTGGCGCATCAACGTACAGAGGGGCGTCAGGATAGCGGTCTGCCAGCTCTTCCAGTGGTGAAGGGCCGCATGCCAGAAGCGTCGGTGCAACAGGCATATCCGGCACAGACTCTGCTTTACGCAGGCGCAGGCCCTTGCCATTCTGTGCGGAGCGGCTGACGCGGACGGAGATCAGTTCTCCTTGAACCAGCGCATCCCGGCAGGACAGAAAGCCATTATCTCCGTTGTGGAGTGTGACAAAGGCCCCGCCCAATGCGGGAGCGACCGTTTGGATGCGCGCAATATGCCAGTCATCAAACCCATCCGGAAGGCCGGGACGCCAAATGGCCGCATCCAGAAGGGTCTCATGGTCCGTAACCGCAATCCGCACATCGCCCGGAGAGCAGGCGGCGCGGATCTCGATCACGCGATCCACCCACCCTGACGACGGGGCTGCCCGCGCAGAAGCTGTGCGGTTTCGAACAACGGAAGACCCACAACAGCAGAATAACTGCCGCCAATCTGCCGGATATGAGCTGCGGCAGCCCCTTGGATGGCGTAGCCGCCAGCCTTGCCCTGCCAGTCTCCGTTGGCGATCAGTGCGTCGATCTGGCTGTCAGTCAGCCGGTGGAACGTGACGGCCGTTTCCACAAGGCGCTCATTGGCCACACCGTCCGGCCAGGCAGAGGTGGGACGCAGAGCCACTGCGGTCAGCACTTTGTGGTTTCGGCCTGAAAGCAGCCGCAGACACGCGCGTGCAGTTTGTTCATCCTCCGCCTTGGGGAGAATGCGTCGTCCGACCGCAACGACAGTATCCGCACCGATCACCAGAGCTGCATCCTGACGCTGTGCGGCTGCATGGTCAGCTTTCGCTCGGGCAAGACGCTGGACCAGCGCGCGGGGAAGTTCACCGGGGCGCGGTTCCTCATCCACATCTGTGCCGATGACGTCATCAGGCACGATTCCAATCTGCTTCAGAAGAGCCAGACGTCGGGGAGAGGCAGACGCCAGAACAAGCGCCGGGCGATCTGTCATGCCGTTTTCAGGCACGGGAGACTGGGAAAGGGGCATACGCCGCAGTCTCTTACTTGAAGCGGAACGTGATCCGGCCCTTGGACAGGTCGTATGGGGTCATTTCAACGTTTACGCGGTCACCAGCGAGAACGCGGATACGGTTCTTGCGCATCTTGCCGCTCGTATGGGCGAGAATGGTGTGCTCGTTGTCGAGCGTGACACGGAACATGGCGTTGGGCAGCAGTTCCATGACGGTGCCGGTGAACTCGATAAGGTCTTCTTTGGACATGGGAATCCTTGCTTCAGGGACAGGGTAAAGGTCTGCGGATGGCAGTGGCCCCGATCGGAGCCTGAAAATCCAGTTCCGCTATGTGCGGACTGTCCGGCAAAAGGTCAAGCTTAACGCGGTTTTTCTGATGTTTTTGGCCGAAATGATTGTGGACTTTTCACAAGACATACCGATTGTCCATGGCACCGGGTATGAAAATGGCAGAAATAAGCTGGTGCTTCGGTAATATGAAACAAAAGCGGGACGGCTTCTGACAGCTCCGCCCCGCAGGCGAGGACATGCGTGGCGAAAAGGTATGAGTGGGTGCGAGCGGTGCCTTCGATTGTCTGGGCTTTGGTCCTTGCCGTGCTCATGGGGCTGGGCGAGGGCCTGCATCTTGTCCCGCTGGATAGTCTAAGCCGTTTTCCAGTTTTCCAGGACGGAATCCAGGCTGCCGCTGGGCAGCGGTATTTCTTGGGCGATGCGTGGCAGTGGCCTTTGCTGGACACACACTCCCTCCTGGCACCTCGGGGTGCCAGCGTAGCAATGACAGACAGTACACCGTTACTGTTGTTACTGTTCAAACCGTTCGTGGCTCTGCTTCCTGCCGGATTTGTACCTTACAGGCTCTGGCTGGTGTTCTGTTTCCTCATGCAGCCGGTCTCTATGGTTCTGGCACTATCCGCTGCGGGTGAACGGCGTTTTACGGCGTTGATGTCCGGAGCAATCCTGGCTCTTTGCATGCCATTTTTTCTGGGACGTATCATTCATCTCAGTTTGATGGGGCAATTCCTTCTTCTGTTGGCGTTTGCGTTTTATTTCTCCCTTGTGCGGGGGAAAAAGTGGGCTTTGGGGCTGACGCCGATCTTTCTTGTGATCTGCCTGCTTATTCATCCGATCCTGATGCTGTTGGCCTCTGGTTCCATTACGGCAGCAGCTCTGACGCTTCTGTGTCGGAGGGCTATGGCCTGGCGTGAGGTAGCCTGTTCATGCGGGGCTGGAATTGCATTGGTCCTGATTGTCAGCGAGGTGCTGGGATATTTCCGGTATGCTCAAGGCGCTGGCGGGTATGGCCTGTTCTCCATGAACCTGCTGTCGCCCATCTGGCCCATGCATTCCGATCTGCTGGCGTTTATTCCTGCGCTGCATTACGGCATGGAGACCCAGTCTTTTGAGGGCTATTCCTATCTCGGTGCAGGGCTTCTTTTGCTTCTGCTCTGTGATGTGGTCTTTTGCAGGCGCGAACTTCTGAGCGCGATGTGGCGCCATGCCGGACTGTCGATTTTCCTTGGAATTATGGCGCTCTACGCTGTTTCCAACACGGGATATGCAGGGCCATACCCGCTTTGGCATATAGCCCTGTCGCCCCCTTTAGCAGACGTTTTTCGGGCGAGTGGGCGATGCTTCTGGCCTGTAGGATATGGCCTGCTGATCGCGGCAGTCCGTTTATCCCGCTTCATACCCAGAAGGGTGGGAGGCTGCCTGCTGATTGTCTGTGCCTTGCTGCAATTCCTGGACACCCGCTCGTTACGCGCGCAGGCACATGACCTGTGGAAGGCCGGTTTTCCTGTTACGGGCGTTACCAAGTCTTTGACAAGTTTGATTGCGCGCACGCGGCAGGTAGCGCTCTATCCCGTGGCAGGCTGTGGATTGGATCTCTACGGCCCGGATTCCGATCGGATTATGACTGTTTTTCGGCTGTCTGCCGAACAGAACCGTCCGATCAATACGTTCTACCTGTCCCGCCCGCCCAAAGATTTTGCATGTGGCAGAGAAAAGCCCCAAGCCGACCAGGCGGAGGGGACGCTCGAAATTTATGTGGGCGGATTGCAGCCTGCAGCCAATCGGCACTGTCAGGATTTAGACGGCCTAAAGATTTGCCCGCCCTCGTAAGGGCGGGCTAACACTTAGTTTTTGATCTGGCCCAGACGTAGGGAAAGACTCAGAGCATGAGCATCCAGTCCTTCCGCCTGTGCAAGAGCAACACCAGCGGGGCCGATCTTTTCAAGTCCGGCTTCATCCGCTTCAATGGTCGTTGTGCGTTTGATGAAGTCGAACACAGAAAGCCCTGATGCGAAACGGGCCGTGCGGCTTGTGGGCAGAACATGGTTGGGGCCACCAACGTAATCGCCTACAGCTTCCGGGCAGTAGCGGCCCATGAAAATGGCCCCTGCATGGCGGATTTTTGCGCTGAAGGCACGCGGTTCGTCGAGCAGCACTTCAAGATGTTCAGGAGCAAGCTGGTTCACAATGCGGGCGGCTTCATCCAGATCCCGAACGATAATGACTGCACCATGGTCTTCCCAGCTTTTGGCCGCGATAGCGGTACGGGGAAGGGTTTCCAGTTCTGTCTGGACAGCCGCTGTTACTGCATCTGCAAACGCGGCATCCGTAGTGATGAGAATGGCCTGTGCCTGTTCATCATGTTCAGCCTGCGCCAGCAGATCGACTGCTGCCAGACGGGGATCATTATTCCCATCGGCCACAACGACAACTTCCGAAGGCCCGGCGATGCTGTCGATGCCAACATGACCAAAGACCTGTCGCTTGGCCTCCGCCACGAACGCATTGCCTGGACCGACGATCCGGTCCACCGGAGCAATCAGTTCTGTTCCATACGCCATGGCGCCCACAGCCTGTGCGCCGCCGATCCGGTAAATTTCTTCCACGCCGCAGAGACGGGCCGCTGCCAGAACAAGTGGGTTCAGCACCCCATCGGGAGACGGAACACACATGGCCACGCGCTGCACTCCGGCGACGCGCGCGGGAAGGGCATTCATCAGAACCGAGGAGGGATAAGCGGCTTTTCCGCCGGGCACATAAAGACCCACAGCATCCAGAGCCGTCCAGCGCATGCCAAGCCGGATTCCTTCGTCGTCCGTGAAATCCAGATCCTTCGGCATCTGTGCAGCATGGAACGCTTCAATGCGCCGGGCAGCGGTTTTGAGAGCATCCATCAGGTATGACGGGACAAGATCTGCCTGCGTGGCAATTTCTTCCGCGCTGATGCGTAGGCTTTCAGCAGGCAGAGTCAGGCGGTCAAAGCGGGCCGTATAGTCACAGAGCGCTTCGTCCCCGCGCTGACGAACATCAGCCAGGATGGCCCGGACAGGCTCCGCGACGCTGCGCTCGTCACTGCTGCGATCTGCCAGAAGGTTCGTAAGATCCTGTTCGAAACTGGTGCTCAGGGTGTCGAGACGTTTCATTTTGACGCTCCCTCAGTGTTGAGGGCTGCCCGGAATCGCTCGATCAATGCGCCAATCTCTTCAGGGCGCGTCTTGAGCGCGACGCGATTGACGATCAGGCGGCTTGTGACGTGGGCAATGGTTTCTGTTTCCATGAGGCCGTTGGCGCGGAGAGTGGAGCCTGTATCAACCAGGTCCACGATTACGCTCGCCAGATCCAGGGTCGGCGCAAGCTCCAT
This sequence comes from Gluconobacter sp. DsW_058, assembly GCF_002153615.1. Classification (NCBI taxonomy): domain Bacteria; kingdom Pseudomonadati; phylum Pseudomonadota; class Alphaproteobacteria; order Acetobacterales; family Acetobacteraceae; genus Gluconobacter; species Gluconobacter sp. DsW_058. The sequence continues at coordinate 83,906 of NZ_JOPH01000004.1, read as the reverse complement.
GGCACCATTCAGGTGTACTATTTCTGCATTCACGGCGCGGGACGCAAAGTGACGGCGTGCAATGGTCGGATACTTCGTGGCGACACGCAGGCGTGACTGAGAGGCTGCCGGATCTTCAGTGACGGATTTGGGGCGTGCTACGGAAATTCGGCAGCCACCAATCCCGAGATCAAGCGGTGCGTAAATGTCCGGATAGTCGAATTCCATCAGGACATCTGCGCCACAGACACCGATATGCGCTCCACCATACGCTACGAAAGTTGCGACGTCGAAAGAACGGACGCGCACAACATCCAGATTTGGATAAGAGGTGCCAAATCGCAGCCGACGGCTGCTTTCCTGAAGGCAGTCCGCATCGGGTTCGATGCCTGTTCGTGTCAGAACGGGGGCTAACGCCTTGAGAATCCGCCCTTTTGGAAGGGCAAGGATCAGCGGAGAACCGCTTCGGTCAGAAGTGTCCGTTCCGGTCTGAGGCGCTGTCATGGGGCGTCTGTCCTTGCTGTCCGCAGCCAATGAAAAGAGAACAGCAGCGCATATCACGAAGCGGCGGTCTTCCAAAATTTCTTGACAGGGAGGGTGCATATCGATGCATCTTGTATGCATGTCTGCAAACATAGAGACATTGCTGTTTCCGACCCCCCTTTCTGCTGCGAGTGGCCTGCCCCTGCGCGCACAGATGCGGGAGCGTATCCTGACAGCGATAGGGTCTGGTCTGCTCTCTCCGGGAGACCAGCTTCCCACGATGCGGGCGTTGTCAGTTCATCTTCGGGTTGATCTCAACACTGTGCAGCGTGCTTACGCGGAACTGGAGCGGCTGGGTGCCATCGAGACGTATCGGGCGCGAGGCAGCTTTGTGAGCCAGCATCCTCCATCGGCCGATATTGATCGAAAGAGGGGAGAGCTCATGGATCTCGCTGCGGCAACAATCGCCCGGAGCCATGCCTTGGGGCTCGATCCAGACGCGCTTCTCCAAGCCATGCAGCACCTTCTTGAAGCGTCTTCGACCACAATCGCGCCAGAGACCGGCGCCGGAAAGGCATAGTCATGATTTCGTATCCAACACTTCCGTCGTCCGTGTCGCGGCGCAGCAATGGCCTTCCTGTCAATTCGGTGTCTATTGCACTGGCTCTCGGGTGTATTCTGGCCGGCGGAGGCTTACAGGCTCTGACCTTTAACCTCGCCTTTTCGATCATCGGCGTGGTGCTGGGCGTTCTCGTCCTTCTATCCCTGAAGATGTGCAATTCCTGGCAGCGCGCTCTGGTCTTGCGCGCCGGTAAAATTCAGGGTTTGCGGGGGCCTGGGCTGTTTCTCATCATCCCTTTCGTAGATCAGGTCACCGAAGTGGTTGATCAGCGGATTAGGACGGTTCCGGTGCATACGCGGCAAACCCTAACGCGTGATACGACGCCGGTGGATGTGGATGCTGTTGTTTTCTGGATGGTTCATGATCCGCTCCGCGCCATCACGGAGCTGGATGACTACGAGGGGTCCGTGTCCATGGTGGCACTGACGACCCTGCGTGAGGTGGTCAGCAGCTCTGATCTTGCCGTGTTGCTGGAGGATCGTCGCAGAATTGATGACCAGCTTCGGGATCTGATTGAGGTTAAGACGCGCGAATGGGGTGTCACGGTGCAGGCCGTTGAGATCCGTGATGTTCAGCTGCCAGATAATTTGCAGGATGCGATGAGCCGTCAGGCGCAGGCAGAAAGGGAACGCGCAGCGCGTGTTACGCTCGCCAGTGCCGAACGTGCTGTTGCTGTGGAACTGGCGGCTGCAGCCAAAACGTATGAAGCCTCACCGATTGCCCTGCAGATTCTTCAGATCAACCGCGTTTTTGAGATGAACAAAAACCGTGGAACGACCATTCTGATGCCGACCACCATGGCCGACGCGATGGGCAGTGCGACCGCCTTTGCTGCGGCCGTGCAGGCCGCAACGCAAACGGATTCTGAAGCACCATCAGCCTGAATCACGTCAGAACGTGGCTTTTGATGAGAGGCTCCAGCCAGTCCACGAATGTTGTCACACGATCACCAGCGGAGTGCCTGTGTGGATATAGAATGGTCATGGGCAGAGCCTCTGCGCACCATTCAGGCATCACGCGGACGAGCTCTCCAGCCTGGATGTGCTGCTGCACGTCGTAGGCCGGAATCTGGATCAGACCCAGCCCGGCCAGGCAGCAGGCAATGAGGGCTTCAGCATTATCAACCGTCACGCGACTGGGTGGCGAAGCGGTTCTGGTCTCTCCGCCCTCCTGCCATTCCCAGTCTTCCGGTCGGCCAGTGACGGGCGATGCATAACGCACTACGTAATGATCGTTCAGGGCATTTGGGTGGGCAGGGCAGCCAAACTGGTCAAGATAGGCCGCACTCGCGACGTTGATCAGATTGAGTTCTCCGATCCTGCGACTGATGAGACCGGAATCCTGCAACGGCCCCACGCGCAGAACGCAATCCGCTCTGTCTTCCACCAGATTGATGGCGCGGTCCGTGACGCCAAGATCGACGGACAAGCCCGGGTGACGGGATAAAAAATCGGGTAAAGCCGGAGCAACAATGAGGCGCCCGATCCTGCCCGGCATATTGACCCTTACGACACCGCTGAGGCCATCACGGTCTTTCCGGAACAGCGTTTCAATGTCCTCCACCTCTCCAATAACGCGCAGGCACCGCTTGTAAAAAGCCAGTCCGTCCTGAGTGGGAGAGACCGCGCGCGTGGTTCTGGCGAGCAAACGTGTTCCTGCTCGCGTTTCCAGATCACGAATGGCTGTGGAGATGGTCGAACGTGGCATGTTCAGCATGTTAGCCGTGCGTGTGAAACTGGAGGTTTCAACGACTCTGGTGAAAATGCGGAAGAGGTCGATCCGGTCCAAAAAAGTCTCCGCAGAGCAGGGCCCCGAGTTTGTTCGTGATTCCTGACAGGTGTCGTCAGGAATACAACCTTTGTTGTGTTGCGTCAGACGGTAGCCTGCGCGTTCCATTTCAAAAAGGCGGAGACCGGATCATGACAGATCATAGTATCAAAGGAAAAAAGGTTCTTATTGCTGGGGGCGCCAAGAACCTTGGCGGCCTGATCGCTCGGGATCTTGCGGCTCATGGGGCTCGCGCCATCGCCATTCACTACAACAGTGCAGCGACAAAACCCGCTGCGGACGAAACGGTCGCGGCTCTCAAAGCTCAGGGCGTGGAGGCCGTCGCCTTTCAGCAGGACCTGAGAACCGCGGGTGGGAACACCAAGCTGTTTGCTGACACTGTGGCTGCGATTGGTCGGCCGGATATTGCGATCAATACGGTTGGCAAAGTGCTCAAGAAGTCAATGGCAGAGACGTCTGAGCAGGAGTTCGACGAGATGTTCGACGTGAACACGAAGTCGGCTTTTTTCTTCATCAAAGAAGCCGGAGAACATCTCAACGACAACGGCAAGATTCTGACGCTCGTTACGTCACTTCTGGGAGCTTACACGCCGTTCTACGCCACCTATGCAGGAAGAAAGGCGGCCGTCGAGCATTTCACACGGGCTGCTTCCAAAGAGTACGGTGCACGGGGTATTTCCGTGAATGCTATTGGTCCCGGGCCAATGGATACGCCCTTCTTTTATGGGCAGGAAGGTGCAGATGCTGTCGCATATCACAAGACGGCGGCTGCCCTGTCTGCTCTGAGCAAGACTGGCCTGACCGATATTGAGGATGTTGTCCCCTTTGTCCGGACGCTCGTGTCTGATGGCTGGTGGATGACGGGTCAGACCATTCTTGTGAATGGTGGATACACGACGAAGTAAGAAAAAAGGGCTGCCAGGGTTTTCTCCCTGGCAGCCCTTTGCAGGCTCAGAATGTCGCGTTGATACGGCCGTAGTAGTAGCCGCCGTTGATCGGCACCTGTGCCGAGTTGGAGTCATAGACGGCAGCACCGTAGGAGCTCAGCTCTTCCGGAAGCTTGCGGGGACGAACGTTGAAGACGTTGTTACCGCCAACAGCCACATGCCAGTGCTCGTTGAAGCGATAGCCGACTTCAAGATCGGTCAGCCAGCGCGGAGTGTTCTTGAACTGGCCAAAGCAGGTGTTGGAGTAACGAAGGGCGGCCCCGCCGGCAGCAGCGCAGGTAGCAGAGGTTGGCGTCCAGTCCTGATAGGTCATCATGCTGGTGGTCTCGCCGTAACGCGTCTGTCGCACGTTGATGTCCCATTTCCCAACCGTGTAGTACGCGTTGAGGATGATCTTGCTCCGCGGGTAGCCCGTCGTGAGGTACCCAATTGTCTGCGCATTGAGCAGCGGGTTGCCATTTGTATCGCTGGCAACATGATGCATGCGGGTACGGTTCAGATCCAGGGCCATGCTGAGAGCGAGATTACCGTAGCGATGCAGGTGGAACGTGTAGTCCGCCTTGATGTCCAGGCCCTGTGTCCGCGTGCTGGCAACGTTGGCAAAGTAATAGGCTGAGACGTTGCTGATATCGAAGGAGTTGACTGGCAGCGCGTAACCCATGGCCTGAATGGCGTCGACAGCCGCCTGACCCTTCGTGGTTCCACCTTGCGAAATGCGGTTGCGCAGATTGATCTGATAGACGTCTGCTTCCACGTGGAAGCCCTTGACCGGTTCTACGACGACGCCACCACTGGAGCTTACGGAATATTCGGGCTTGAGCGGGCTGGCACCCAGGATCTGTGCTGCTGCGGAGCTGACAGGTAGAAGACCGCTGGCGCTGGTCGGGCTCACACTCATCGTGCTGTAGTGCTGCTCGGCGAGGGTCGGGGCACGGAAGCCTGTGCTGATCGTTCCGCGGAAGGCCAGCCAGGGCGTTGCGTCGTAACGTGTGGAGACCTTGCCGTTCTGCGCATTGCCAACATCTGTATAATGCTCGAAGCGGCCTGCGAAATCCAGATCCCAGTGCTTCAGAGGGTGGAAATCGCCATCAATATAGGCGGCCCAGATGTTTCGGCTCCAGGAGCCCGCATTCTGTGGTCGGAGGCCAGCATAACCCTGCGTGCCACCAACCTCGTAAGAAGCGGGTTCACCAGCGACGATGTCATACATTTCGAGGCGATGTTCACCTCCAAAGGCAAGAACCATCGGGACGGTGTTGAAGATGTTGATCTTCCGGCGGAAATCCAGGTTGTTGGTCCACTGGGCATTACGGTAGTTCAGCGCACGCACAGTCGTGGGAGACCAGCCACACCCGGTGGAGGAATAATTGGCGACGTTGCCGTTGTTGCAGGTAGAGCCCAGCATACCGGTGTTGGCCGTGTTCTTGTTGCTGATCTTGTCCTGATCCGCACCGTAAACTGTGCTCAGATCCCAGTCGAAGCCATAGAAATCATGCCCTTTGAGGCCGAGTTCACCGGCGTAATCGTCTTCATCAATGACTTCGAGGGGAGAGAAACCGGAGGGATAAAGCGTCGGGGCAATGCTGGGAACGCGGTAGTTCTGAATGGCTTCGGCATGACGATGGGCGTAGGTCACCTGCCCATACAAGTCGATTTTTTCAGTAATCGGCTTCCCGAAATCAATTCCCAGATTTTCGCGGGTTTCTTCGGGGGTGCTCATGATTTTGTTGGAGTTTTTCGGCACGTTTACAGCGTTGGCAACAACACCCGTGTAGTAGCCATTGGTGTTCGCGCCAGTGGGCCAGCTTCCAAGAAGGCGATGGTCATTCGCGCCAGCGACAAAGTGATCCGTGTGATAAACCTGTCCGCTGATGTGCATATAGCCATCATGTCCAAGTTTCAGGCCGCCATCAGCATTGAGCTGGTACTGCCAGCCGTCGCCATTGTAGGCGTTCGCGCCGGTCTGGGCTGACATGTTCAGGCCGTGATTCTGCTTTTTGGTGATGATGTTCACCACACCGGCAATCGCATCCGAGCCATACATGGCTGCTGCGCCATCTTCCAGAACTTCGATGTGGTCGATCATGTTCGCCGGGATCATGTTCAGATCGACTGGCGTTGAACCGAACTGCGGCCCGGCGTTCTGAACAATGTTGGCCGTGACGTGGCGGCGCTTGCCATCAATCAGGATCAGCACCTGGTTCGGGTTCAGGCCACGCATCCGGATTGAGGACGTGAGAGCGGCGGTATCACTCCCTTTTGCAGAGACGTTGATCGAAGCATAGGTGCGGGTCAGGGCATCTGCCAGATTCATCTGGCCGGACCGTCGCAATGTTGCGGCGGACACGACTGTTACCGGGCTTGAGCTGTCACGAGCCCTTTTGTTACTGGCGTGTGTGCCCGTAACAATCATGCTCTCATTGCCACCTTCAGCAGCGCGATGCTGCACAGCCTGACGCTTTACGGTCGTGGGTGTGGTCGCTGCCTGCGCAGGTGTATGGTGATGTACTACCTTGTGATGAGTATCCGTTGCTGCCGTTGGTGTTGCGGCCAAAGCATGGGTTTCAACAGAGGACGCCAGGAGAGACGTGGTTGCGAGGAACAAAAGACGCCTTGATGACATACCGTCGACTCCCAATAAGCTACGGCCTTCTGCAGCACCAATGCTGCTGTCATTATTCATAACGAACTCGTTACGTCTGGCTACGCAAATTCTGATACCGAAATGTTTTGTTATTCTGGAAAAGAAATGAAGGCGGCAATCAGGAAATTGCGGCCTTCCGGAAACTCAGTTTTTGAAGATGTCAGGCGGTCTTGTTGAAAGCCGCTACAATATTGGAGAGATTTCTCTGCCGTCTGGTTGCCAACCGAGCAGCCGTCAGGACTGATCTGGCCTGAGAAATAGCTGTGTCCAGTTCAGAATTAATGATCGTATGATCGAATTCCGCCCAGTGAGAGATTTCATCCAGCGCCGCTTTCATGCGCTTTGCAATCTCTGCGGGATCATCAGAGGCCCGTTTGTGAAGCCTGCGTTCCAGCTCTTCGAGGGACGGTGGCAGAACAAACAGGCTCACTACGTCCGCGGGGAGGGCGGCTCTCAGTTGGCGATGGCCCTGCCAGTCAATGTCAAAGACCATGTCATGACCGGCTTCCAACGCTTCTTCAACAGGCGCACGCGGAGTGCCATAGCCACGGCCGAAAACTTCTGCCCACTCCAGAAGCTCGCCGGCCTCTGCCATCGTGCGAAAGGCCTCGATATCCCGGAAGTGATAATGAACACCTTCAACTTCACCAGGGCGGGGCCCACGGGTCGTCACGGAAACAGAGTGCTTCAACGATGGCTCTGACGCACGCAGAGCGTTTGCAATCGTGGATTTACCCGCACCGGAGGGGGCTGAAATCACCAGGCAGACACCGCGTCGGGGCTGTTGGATCATGAGGGTCTCCTTGATGTTTCCTGAGGCAGGACAATGTCGCTGCCTCTAGCCTGAAAACCCCTTGTCTGACCAGATGTTCATCAGGTTTCCGACTGAAGCTGTGCTGTTATTGCGCTGCTGAGAGACCGTCTGCGGGATCCGCCAAGGATATGGCCGAGAGGGGCTAGAACCTCGATATGGTCACAGATGATCTTAAAAACGGCGAGCATCGGGACAGACAGGAAAGCACCGGAAATGCCCCACATCCAGTCCCAGAACAAAAGAGACCCCATGACGAAAACCGGGTTCAGCGTGAAGCGTCGGGCCAGGAGCATGGGGGTGATGGTTTCTCCTTCCAGCACATGAATCAGCAGGTAGATGGAAGGTGGAACCAGCGCATAAAGCAGGGACGGGAAGGTAAAGAGCCCCACAACGAAATAAACCACCATTCCGGTCAGGGGGCCGATGATCGGGATGTAGTTGAGTAGAAAAGCCAGAACCCCCCAGAGCAGGGGATTGGGCATGCCCGTTGCCCAGCACTGGATCATGTTCGCAAGCCCTACCAGCAGGTTCATCATCGTGATGGTTGCGAGGTAAAGCGAGACATTCCGTTCAATCTGGGTCGTGATCTGAACCAGGCGGCGCTTTTTTCGGAATGTGGGCATGATTTCCACAATCCGACGCAGCAGTGTGTCTCCTTCCGTCATGAGGAAGAAGAGCATCAACAGCATGGAGAAGAAGCCACCTGCAATTTCTCTGGTGCTTGCGAGAACGGACGTCCCAAGGTGGCTCAGGGTATTCTCCCCGCCGATTGGCGCCGCTACAGCATGCGAGCTAGAGGGTTTGTAGCCGCCGAACATGCCTGACAGCCGCATGTAATCCCGTTCCATGACTTCAATCGGCCCGCGCATAACGGCCAGTTTGCTTTGAAGAGCAGGCAGTGTCTGTGGAGCACGGGAAATCCATCCTGCCGCAGGGACAGAAATTGTTGTCGCAATTCCGCCAACCACACCGAACATGGCAACGATGAGCAACAGCGCAGCCAGATGTTTGGGCAGATGCAGTTTTTGCCGAAGAAAACGCATTGGCGAGATCATCATCAGGTTGACGACCAGCGCGAACACAAAGGGCAAAAGGATGGGAGCGGTGAAATACAGCGAGTAAAACACGGCCAGAATCGTCAGGATCAGGACGCAGATGTCCCTGACGTTCAGGTGCTGACGTAATATGTTACGGTCGAGCGTCGGATCTGGCAGCTCATCTCCTGCCCGCTGACTGGGTCGACTTGGGCCGGATGTATCCTCTTCCGGCGGAAGAGAGCCTTTCTGGCTGGAAACTGCGGAAGGCTCTGTCGGACAGCCGGACATGTTTGACGCCTAAAGCGGGGAGGGGTGACATCAGGGTAAAAGCCCTGACAGAGGACACAGTTGCGTGTTCTGCCCAAAAACCCTCTTGAACTCCAGTGGGAAGAGGTAACTAAATAATGATCAGAGCTGGTAGGGGTCTGCCCTGCTGGCGAACCTGGAGCTAGGAGAACAGCCATGGCTTGGAACACGCCGAAAGTTACCGAAATTCCGCTAGGCGCAGAAATCAACTCGTACGTCTGCGGCGAGAAGAAGTAATCATCTTTTCCCTTTCGGGGAAAAATGGCGGCCGCCTCCCACAGGGGCGGCCGTTTTCTGTTCATGCTTCCCAGACGGTTTTCTGAAAAATGATTGATGTCATCGTGCTCGGCGCCGCGGCCGGCGGTGGTTTCCCCCAATGGAACTCCGCAGCGCCGGGTTGTGTAGCCGCCCGCACGCGACAGGGCGCACGCCCTCGCACTCAGGCCTCCATTGCTGTGAGTGCTGATGGAGAACACTGGTTTGTTCTCAACGCTTCCCCTGATCTCCGGCAGCAGATTATCGAGACTCCGGCCCTTCACCATCAGGGTAGTCTGCGCGGGACGCCGATCCAGAGCGTCATTCTAACCTGTGGTGAAATCGACGCCATTACGGGTCTGCTGACCCTGCGGGAACGTGAGCCTTTCACGCTCATGGGGAGTGACTCCACACTGGAGCAACTGGCGGCCAATCCGATCTTCGGTGCGCTCGATCCTGCAATTGTCCCGCGCGTTCCTCTGACGCTTGATGTGCCTATAGCTTTGAAGCTGAAGGATGGCAGCCTGTCAGGCCTGACGCTCACAGCCTTTGCTGTGCCGGGTAAGGCTCCGCTTTACGCTGAAGCTGAAGGGTCGCGGCCTGATGAAACTTTGGGTGTGTCGATCACGGATGGGACGCAGACGGTTCTGTTCATCCCCGGCTGCGCCCACATCACACCAGAAATCATTGAACGTGCCTCTCAAGCGGATCTGCTATTTTTTGACGGTACTTTGTGGCGCGATGATGAAATGATCCGTGCGGGACTGAGCCCCAAGACAGGTCAGCGTATGGGGCACGTCTCTGTCCGGGATAGTGGTGGGCCGGTGGAGTGCTTCGCGTCCTGCTCAAAACCGCGTAAAGTCTTGATTCACATCAACAACTCGAACCCGGTTCTGATGGAAGACAGTCCGGAACGCAAAGACGTCGAGAACGCGGGGTGGACCGTGTCCGAAGACGGCATGACTTTCAGACTGGAAACACCATGACACTCCTGACCCCTGACCAGCTCGAAGCTCGCCTCCGCCAGATTGGTGCTGAGCGCTATCACAACCGTCATCCGTTTCACCGCAAGCTGCATGACGGGCTTCTGACGAAGCAGCAGGTGCAGGCCTGGGCCCTGAACCGTTACTATTATCAGGCGAAGATCCCGGCCAAGGACGCCACGCTCCTTGCTCGCCTCCCGACCGCCGAGCTGCGACGCGAATGGCGTCGCCGCATCGAGGATCATGATGGTACGGAGCCGGGAACTGGCGGTGTCGCCCGGTGGCTCGTACTCACGGATGGTCTGGGTCTTGATCGGGACTACGTGGAGAGCACGGATGGCCTGTTGCCCGCGACGCGCTTTGCCGTGGATGCATATGTGAATTTCGTGCGTGATCAGTCCATTCTGGCAGCTATCGCATCCTCCCTGACCGAGCTGTTCTCCCCGACGATCATCAGCGAACGTGTCTCAGGGATGCTGCGGCACTACGACTTCATTTCTGAAGAAACGCTGGCCTATTTCACACCTCGTCTGACGCAGGCTCCTCGGGATTCTGACTTTGCGCTGGCCTACGTGCGGGAGAATGCCCGTACACCGGAACAACAGCGCGAAGTTCTGGGTGCTCTGGAGTTCAAGTGCTCCGTTCTGTGGTCCATGCTGGATGCGTTGGATTACGCGTATGTTGAAGGGCATATCCCGCCGGGCGCTTTCGTCCCATGAGTGTGACGGAAGAGACCGTCCTGTCCTTTGCGCGTGGTCATCGGTTGCAACATGACCGTGTTCGGGATGTCTGGCTTGTCCAGGCTCCCGAAAAGGCTTTCATTATCGAAGGCGCCGCCCCACATATCCTGGGTCTTGTGGACGGAGAGCTGGCTGTTGGCTCTATTGTAGAGAAGCTGACAGAGCAGTTCTCCGCCCCGCGCGAGGTCATCTCCGCGGATGTTCTCGCGCTTCTTTCTGATCTGACGGAAAAGGGCGTTCTGCGCGCATGACCTTGCCCCAGCCACCGATGAGCCTTCTGGCTGAACTGACCCATCGTTGTCCGCTTGCCTGCCCCTATTGCTCCAATCCGCTGGATCTGGAACGCAAGGCGGCAGAGCTGGATACGGCTGGATGGAGGCGGGTGCTTGAGCAGGCGGCGGAGATGGGCGTCCTGCAGGTTCACTTCTCGGGCGGTGAGCCAATGGCCCGGCCAGATCTGGTCGAACTGGTGACGCTGGCGCGCAAGCTGAATCTTTATACAAACCTCATTACGTCCGGCGTCCTGCTGGATGAAGCCAAACTTGATGCGCTGGATAAGGCCGGCCTGGATCATATCCAGCTTTCTTTCCAGGATGTGACGGAAGAGGGCGCCGAACGCATTGGCGGCCTGAAAGGCGCGCAGCCTCGCAAGCTTAAAGCCGCCCGGCTGATTCAGACGTCCGGGATTCCCATGACATTGAACTTTGTTGTCCACCGGGAAAATGTCGCGCGCATTCCGCAAATGTTTGAGTTGGCACGTCAGCTTGGGGCTGGCCGCGTCGAAATTGCTCATACCCAGTATTATGGCTGGGGCCTCAAAAACCGCGATGCGCTGCTTCCCAGCAGAGAACAGCTCGAAGAGTCCACGCGTGCTGTAGAAGCCGAGCGTGAGAAGGGAGGTCTGGCCATTGACTACGTCACGCCAGATTATCATGCAGACCGTCCCAAGCCCTGCATGGGCGGCTGGGGGCAGCGGTTCGTGAACATCTCTCCATCTGGTCGCGTTCTTCCCTGCCATGCTGCGGAAATCATCCCAAATGTGACGTTCCCGAACGTCCGCGATGAATCACTGGCCGAGATCTGGAACAATTCCCACCTGTTCAACATGTTCCGTGGAACGGAGTGGATGCCGGAAGCCTGCAGGGCCTGTGACCGTAAGGAGATCGACTGGGGAGGCTGTCGTTGTCAGGCGCTGGCTCTGACAGGGAATGCCGCCAACATGGACCCGGTTTGCAGCCGCTCACCATTTCATGACATCGTCGAGAAGGCGGTGGAGCAGGCAGAAACGCCTGAATTGGTTTACCGCCGCTTCTGAAGTTTTGTACCGAGTTTCCCATGCCCGTTCCGGACATTGACCAGTTTCACGCTATCTCCATTAGTGCGCTTGCTCACAAGCTTGCGGCGGAGGGGCGCAGCATCATCCATATGGAATTTGGTCAGCCCTCCACTGGTGCGCCAAAGGAAGCCATTGAACGGGCACAGCATATTCTGGCGACAGATCCCATGGGATACTGGGAAAGCCAGCCCCTCAAGGAGCGTATTGCCCGGCATTACCAGGAGACCTACGGCGTCGCCGTTCAGCCAGAGCAGGTAATCCTGACCTGCGGCGCTTCTCCGGCGCTTGTCCTGGCTTTGACGAGCTGTTTTGTGCCTGGGCAGCGTATTGCGCTCGCGCGACCGGGTTATGTTGCTTACCGCAATACGCTCCGCACACTTCATATGGTGCCGGTGGAAATGCCTTGCGGAGAAGCTGAGCGCTTCCAGTTGACGGCAAAAGCCATGGCCGAACTGGAGCCTGCCCCAGACGGTCTTATTATCGCCAGTCCTGCCAATCCAACGGGAACAATTCTGCCAGACAGTGAATTGCAGGCTATCATTGATGTCTGTAAGGCCCGTGAAATCAGAATTGTATCAGACGAGATTTATCATGGTCTGAGCTACGGGGAGGCCGCCCATAGTGTTCTGGAACATGACTCACACGCGCTGGTGGTCAACAGCTTTTCAAAATACTTCAGTATGGCTCCGTGGCGGCTGGGGTGGCTGATTGTGCCATCCGACAAGATAGATGCTGCCCGGGCGCGTATGGGAAATCTTTTCCTCACACCCTCGGCGCTGAGTCAGCATGCAGGACTGGTCGCTTTTGACTGTCGGCGGGAGCTCGATGGCCATATTGAGACCTATCGGCGAAACCGCGATCTGCTTCTTGAAGCCTTGCCCGCGCTTGGCTTGACGCATATCGCACCACCGGACGGTGCATTCTATATTTACGCGGATATTGGACATCTCACAGAGGATAGTCTGTCGTTCTGTCGTAAGCTTCTTCTGGAAACGGGGGTCACGACGGCGCCCGGTGTAGACTTCGACCCTGTTCATGGGAACCGTTTCATACGTTTCAGTTTTGCGCTCTCAACTGATTTGATTGAAGAGGCAATTCGCAGGTTGAAAACCTGGTTTAACGTACAGAACGCTTAAGGTAGGTGCTCGATCTGGTACTAATTGAGCATTTATTAATAATTAATTTTGCAGGTCTTGAAAATACTTAAGCCTGGGTTAAAATTGGCGAGACAGTAAGAAACCCTTCATGCTGTCGTCTGTCTAAGTGGGAGTATGAGACATGAAGGTTGCAGTATGTCTGGTTGTAAAAAATGAACAAACAGAAATTATTTATTGGGCAGCGTGGTATAAGGCGCTAGGTTTCGATACTATAATTATTTATGACGATTTCTCCGATGATGCAACGGAAGAAGTAATTCTTTCGATGCAGGGCGGAATTGATATTCGTTATATGAGAAACGCCGTTAACCGCGACATTCATAATGTGCGTCAGGTTCGTGCTTATAATGATGCCGTCATTCGATATGGTCATGAGTTTGACTGGATTGCGTTTTTCGATGCAGACGAATATCTCGATCTGTATGGAAAAAATATAAAATCTTATCTGTCAGAACAAGGCGATGCATCGCTCGTTGCGTTTAATTGGTGCTGTGTTGGCACAAACGGGTATGTTAGTCGCCCAGAAGGCGTTCCATTTCTGAATTATACCCGAACGGGCAGTAATGAGCTTTTCTGGAACCGGCATACCAAAGTTATATTCCGTCCTGATCGGTTATCGAGGCCGGTTTACCAGGTCCATAATGTCGATGTTCACGGCACCAGTGTAGACAGTGAAGGTCTGCCTGTTGAGTGGGAATCTCCGAGCGGTGGTTTCACCCGGAATATTCCGACGTGGAAGGGCGCACGCCTTATTCACTACCAATCCAGGTCTCTGGAGCATTATATTAACCGGGATCGCCATCTGGAAGACGTGCGCAGAGATGTGAACGACCCGCTTCATACTGTCGTGAATAATTCAGAATATAATGCTATCGAGAGCACTATATCTGGCGATTACATTCGTGATTTTTATAAGTGGATGGATCATATTGTCTCGCAACAGACACATACGATTGCACGTGTTCTACGCTCTACCTCATCCTGTTTTATAACTCAGCTTGAGAGCATCCTTGCACCCCCTAATGTTCCTGTGTTCCAGCCTGCCTATAAGGCAGAAGCTCATGAAATCGCGCATAACTGGATTTCATTTCATACAACTCCAGGAAAAATACTGAGCGAACATTTCGATGGTCGAAGCTCTTTTGTCGCCTTTCATATTGAAAACCATTTTGGCTACAGGCTGACATCTGTCGACGGTAAGCTGTCTACAGATTCTGAAAATGGAATTCCGTTAATTGGAATCTACTGTGAAGGAAGTGAATATGTTCACGTATTCACGTCTAGTGGAGAAGAACTAAGGGTCAATGGGGACTCTCGCGTCACCAAAGTTCTGACTTATAAGGTATGGAATAACGAAGATGGGTCCATTTCTATTTCCCATCCAAGAACCCATAGATATTTAGGTTTTGCCCCGGACGGGACATATAATATTCGTAAAATCCGTGCGCTTGCATGGGAAAGTTTTAATTTGAAGCTCGTGGACATCGCTGAGTGCCCACAGTTTGTGCGTGATGCAGGTGTTTACCTTGGACGTATCACCAGTCTTGAAGACTTAAAGCGTTCCTGCGAAACCGCAGAGCAAGTTGATGGTTTGGTTATCAATGCTCTTACAGCGCTTGATGACGTCTCCAAGTCGGCAGTTTCTTTCTTGAGCCGCGGCATCCTTGGCGAACATATTCTCTGACCTGCCTCACAGCACCCGTCTTCAGAGCTTTCTGAGGACGGGACAACCTTTCCAGAGCCCCCTTCGCTGGGAACTCTGAAAAGGTCTTTCATGCTGTAAATCGGGGCAGCTTAAAGGGGAGCGTAGATCGCGCCCAGATAGTCAGGTGTGCCACTCACACGGTCTAGGTGCGGGTAACGCAGGCCATCATGATATGGGATGGAAATCGTGCTGATATGCTCGCCAGATTTTACCACAAGCCTGATCGGCTGCTTCGGGTCTTTCTGCGCATCCGCGATGGCATGACGCAAACGATCCCCAGTGTAGGCCATGTCATTGACAGCCAGGATTGTCTCCCCTGATGCCAGGCCGGCCTTGTATGCCGGGCTCATCCAGTGAACGCGTGCTGTTTTGCCATCACGTGTGACACTCATACCGAGCGAGAACGTCAGATCCACACTATGGCGAACGGCCTCTGATGCTTTGATGAAGGATGTTGGTTTGTCTGTGTAGACAAGCTTGTAGCCACCGTTTGTCAGGCCATCCAGCGGAGCATGCGGACGAATGGTGTCCAGACGATCATGCAGGAATTTGGCCCAGTCATATGGCTGGATACTGTTCAGGGTCGAAGCCACTTCATCGAACTGATAGGGGCTGACGATAAAGCTTCCATTATTCGTGCCGAAAAAGGCTTTTGCGAAATCGTTCAGAGATTTCTGCCCGTTGGAAAGCTTGCGGATCAGCGTATCTGCGTCGAGCCAGACAAGCTGACCTTCCACATAGTAGTCTTCCGAACGCTGCCAGTCGCGCCATGACAGTGGAGCACGCTGAGCAATAACGGGGTCATTGGTGGTGTCTTCCAGCGGGCGCCACAGACGGCCTGTCTGGTTTTCGTAGGTCGCTGCCATATAGGCTAGCGCCTCGAAGCCCTGATCCTTCGTTACAAGCCCTGAACGGGCTGCAAGAACATTTCCCCAATACTGGGTCTGGCCTTCATACACCCAGAGCAGGGAGCCGCGTTGTGGAACATTGAAGTTTGGAGCCCACATATCAGCCGGGCGACGATACTTTCCGTTCCAAGAGTGCGTGTACTCATGCGCGAGCAGATCACGTTCAGGGAACGTCTTGTCCCATTCCGTGAAATAACCTGGAGCAGCTGCATTCTCGCTGGATTGATGATGCTCCAGCCCGATCATGCCCAGCTCTTCCGTCAGGGCGAGCAGGAAGTCGTAATGGTCATAATGATGGGAGCCGAAAAGAGCCGTAGCCTGTTTGACGAGGTTCTTATGGGCTTCAATCTGCTGCGGCGTTGCATTCAGGGAGTCTGCATCGTCTGCAACAACATTAAGCGCGACAGGCACATGGTCCGGCCCGGTCAGATCAAACTTACGGAAATACCGACCCGCATAAATCGGGGAGTCGACCAGCGTATTATAAGTCGTTGCATTGAAGTGGGTGTCATCGCCATAGGCAGAGGCGCGCAGAGCGGAGCCAATCTGCCATCCATGCGGCACCAGAACGCTTGGTTTGACCGTAATATCCCGCGTGAAATACCCAGCCGGATATAGAGAAACCTGATCCCACTGAACATTGACGATGGATGGCGTCATGACGACACGGCCCTGACCCGGCGTAACCGGAGACAGAAGCTGGAAATGAACGTCGAGCGTGGGGGTCGTAGCGGAAACGGGAATATGAAACGCAGCGATATTGACCGTGTCGCGCTTCCAGGGAATCGTCTTGCCACCTGATTGGATTTTCAGGCTGGCAAGCTGCTCAATGACGCCTGTCGGGGAATGATCGCCCGGAATCCACATGGGATACAGCAGGATCAGTTCGCCTTTCTCTACAGCCTCTTTCGGAACGGGAACCGTTTCATGGATGGACATGACGTGATGGGCCGTGTCTGTCGCATCAACAGCAACCGTCAGAGCGCCGGGAAAGGGCTTGTCCTGCGGGTCTGGGATGGCGGCAGGCAGAGGGAGCGGCTCTGGCTGAGGCTGGGCAAAGGCTGGGGCAACCAGGCTGCTGAATGCAGTCAATGCCACCAGAAAGCGCATACGCATCATAAGAAAGGTTCCGATTTGTAAATCAAAGTCCTTCCTGCCCTAATTGTCCCTGCGCCTCTGCACAAGGGGCAATAACCTTGCCCGCGTCAGATCCGCAGAAAGACTATTGAGCTATTTCCGGCAGACATGCGCGGATTGTCCATCCTGTGACCTCTGGTGTCAGATGCAGAGGAACGGCATTTGGCAAACGGACATTGACTGGCAGACTCATTCCTGCGCGAAGGCTTCGGAACAATGCGCCATGCGCGACAAAGAGAGGGGTTCCGTCAGCTTGCAGCGCTCGGTTAACAGCCCCTACAGCGCGTGCCTGGAGTGTAGCGAAGCTTTCAGCGCCTTCGGGCGTATAGCCGTCTTCGATCCATGGATCGTACCATTCCCCCATGGGCTGCCCTTCCTGCACTCCGAAGCAGACTTCCTTGAGCTCCGGATCGATAATCAAAGGAAGGTCAGGGCCTCCACTGTCTCGAATGGCATCGCGCGTGTGTTCCGCCGTGATAAGAGCGCGAGATAAGGGAGACGCGATAATCCGATCGAAGGGATTTTCTCCCTTCCGGAACATATCCGCGAAAATCTGTCCTGCTCGGACGGCCTGTGCGAGCCCCGTAGAATTCAGGGGGATGTCTGTTCGGCCCTGGGAGAGACCTCTGAGGTTCCAATCCGTTTCACCGTGCCGGAGATACCAGTAAGGCTTGGTCAGGATCTTCGGCATGGATGAAACCTCCAGAGATGGGAAAGCTTAGTCGAAGAGAGAGGAAACCGAGCTTTCGTCTGCAACAGCGCTCATGGCGCGAGCCAGAAGATTAGCAGTCGTAATCTGGCGAATGTTTGGCGTATCGAGCAGCGCCTGGGTAGCAGGGATGCTGTCCGTCAGGGTCAGCATGTTCAAGGGACTGTTTTTCACGCGCTCGCAGGCATTACCAGTCAGAACGCCGTGAGTGACATAAGCTTCCACGCCTTCTGCGCCCCGGCTCATGAGAGCATTGGCCGCGTTACAGAGCGATCCACCACTGTCCACAATGTCGTCTACCAGCACACAATACCGTCCTGAGACATCGCCGATCACGTTCATGACTTCTGACACGCCGGCGCGCTCACGGCGCTTGTCGATGATGGCCAGGTCAACGTTCAGACGCTGTGCAAGCTGACGTGCGCGGACAACACCGCCAACATCAGGAGACACGATCATGAGTTCCCGGTCCGGAAGGCGCGTTTTGAGGTCCCGCACGAAGAGCGGAGCCGCGTACAGGTTGTCCGTCGGAATATCGAAGAACCCCTGGATCTGCATGGCGTGCAGATCCATCGTCAGGATACGGTTGGCGCCCGCTTCCGTCAGAAGGTTGGCGACCAGCTTCGCGCTGATCGGTGTCCGCGGGCCGGATTTACGATCCTGACGGGCATATCCGAAATACGGCATGACAGCCGTCACCCGGCGGGCAGATCCACGACGCAGCGCGTCCAGCATCACCAGCAGTTCCATCAGGTGATCGTTTGTCGGCATGCAGGTGCTCTGCACCACGAAAACGTCCTCACCGCGGACGTTCTCCTGAATTTCGACAAAGACTTCGCCATCCGCGAAGCGCTTGACCACGGTTTTGCACACGGGCAGCCGTAGTTCACTCGCCACCGCACGAGCCAGCGGCAGATTACTGTTGCAGGCAACGATCTTCATGAAACGGCCTCGTCTGGTATCCGTCAGGGGGAGAATTGCGCGCTTTCTAACAGCGCACCCCCCTGCTGTCATCAGTTCTGAGCCATTCTTTGCACGGAAGTTGGGCTTGATGTGCTGACCGATGCAAGCGAAACACATTCAAGAACTGTCTGCGCGGCCTGCTGGAGGCTGCTTCAAGCTTCAGGAAAGGTCGGAATATGGCCCTGAAAGACTGTACGGGTTTCGTTGGCCGGAGACTTCTGATTCAGGATCTCCCAAGCCAGCGGGACGTCAGGAATGCTGTCTTTGTGCCGCCCGGGACGGCCCCGCAGTGGGGACTTTTCGAACCTTCGGGCCGAAGCGTTCCTGAGGCGATGCTCTATACGGGCGCGGGCTCACTCCACACACCTCTCTGCTCCCGGGATTACCCTGACCTCCCGGATTGCCCAGTTTTGAGCGACAAGTTCGATTATTTGTTCCTTGGAAACATTAATCCGTCCTACCTCTATTTTTTTGCCAACGTATTGTCCCGCCTGTGGAGTCTTCCTCCCTATGCGCGCTCACGGCTGAAGCTCGTTTTCAGCAGCCCGCAGCCTCTCGCTCAACTGATGGCACAAAGCTATTTTCGGACGATCGTGACGGCGCTTGATCTGACTGAAGATCACTTCATGCAGGTTCTGTCACCTGCGCGCTTTCCACGGATCACGGTTGCAGCGGCTGCATTTGAAGAGCTGTCACTCGTTCATGATGTCTTCGCAGATCTTGCTCACAGCATCGGGCGAAAGATTTTACCCGAAGGTGCGCAGGATCACCCGGGACGCGTTCTCTTTTTCTCACAGGAGAAGCTCTCTCAGGGCAACGTCAGGGTAGAAAATGAGTCCGTTCTAACGGCGGCATTGAGAGCAAAAGGAATAGGGACTGTTTATCCCAGCCAAATGACTTTCCGGGATCAGCTCAAGCTCTGGGCCTCAAATCCCCTCGTGATTGGTTATAATGATGCCTGTCTTCATACGAGCATCTTTTTCCCACAGCGAAGGGTTGTGACGCTGGCACATAGCCCGGATATGTGGGCGAACCAGTGTCTGGTCGATAAGGCGAACAACAATCATGCCCGCTATCTGTACGATAGTTCTGGCCTGGAGCCTGTCGGGGCTGGAGGTGGTTTCCAAATGAACTACCGTATCCCTGACCCGGAGAAACTCGCAGATGAACTGGCGGATTTCACCTTGGGCTAACCGAAACGAGATGCTGGAAAGATGCGGTCGAGCGCTGTTTCATTTTGAAACAATCGGGCCATACAAACGTCTTCTCGCGGATGAACTTTCCTCCGCGAATAGCGTTTCGATATCGAACGCTTCTTCAAGGAGTTATACCCAATGTCCATCAAGTCCGTCGCCCGTGTTGCACTTTCCCTGACGCTACTGTCTGGTGCCGCCGTTTCTCTCTCGGCCTGCAACACTGTTCGGGGTGCTGGTCAGGACGTCAGCTCCGTGGGCCACAATGTGTCTCGCGGTGCGAACGCAACGCAGGATGCCATTCAGCGTCATACGGATGCTTCCACGCACTGATTGCTGTCTCTCACTCAAAGAGAACAGTAAAAAAAGCCGTCAGAGTTCTCTCTGGCGGCTTTTTCTGTGGGGCTTAAGAAAACCTACAAGATCACGAAATATGACACATAAGCAGTTTTCACGTCTCTTTGTGTTCGATTCCACTTGTAATCTGTGATTTCCCGGTCTCATATTCCTGACTGAACAGACGTTCTCGGGGCGGGGTGAAACTCCCCACCGGCGGTATTGAAGGGATTTCGGTCCCTCCTAAGCCCGCGAGCGCCTTCTTATCCATGGATAGGAAGGGTCAAGCAGATCCGGTGAGACTCCGGAGCCGACGGTCATAGTCCGGATGAGAGAGAACGCAGCACTTGCCCGATTGCTCGGGTGGAAGGAACGTGCATCTTCGCACTTTTCTACCGCGAGCATCGGCTGAGGGCGGCGTGCGCCCTGCGAACGTCCCGAATAATGGGACCGTGACCGCAGCCTTGTTGAAACAAACCACCTTTTCCAGCGCAGCGAGCGCAAGCCAGATCCGAGCAGGATTTCGCTTGGCCCTTGACTATGCGGCCGACACGTTGGGAGCAACCTCCCCCAATCCATCTGTCGGATGCGCACTGCTCGATGCAGAAGGTCGTGTTCTCACCGTCGGCGTTCATCCGAGGGTCGGGCAGCCTCATGCGGAGGCAATGGCTCTTGCACAGGCTCGCGATGCCGGCGTTCTGGGCGATGTGCGCACCGCGATTGTGACGCTTGAGCCCTGCAATCACACGGGGCGTACACCTCCCTGCAGTGAAGCGCTCCGCAATAGTCCCGTCGAACATGTCTGGATCGGCGTTGCTGACCCTAATCCACAGGCTGCAGGCGGCGCAGAGCGGCTGCGGGAGATGCCGAACGGGCGCAGCGTGACATTCCTTTCGGATGTCCCGGAAATGGCTGATCTTGAGCGCGATTGCCGTGCCCTTCTGGCGCCTTTCCTGAGCCGCGTCGTTCGTCATCGTCCGTGGATCAGCGTCAAGCAGGCTCTGGATTCACAGGGTACGATGATTCCGCCGATGGGACAGACGACGTTCACGTCCGAAGCCTCACTGAGGCTGGCTCATCGTCTCCGTCGCGCCACCGATGCCATCATCACTGGCATCGGAACCGTGCTGGCTGACAAGCCGCGCTTTACAGTGCGTCGGGTAGCGGATCACGTGGATCGCGGTCCACGCCTTCTTGTGGTGTGTGATCGGCAGGGGCGTCTGCCCGCAGACTGGAAAAATGAGATGGAACAGGCCGGGTTCACGGTTCTGGTCAGTCCTGACTTTCTCTCCGTCCCTGCCATGCTGGCCGAGCGCGGCGTGAACTGGGCCATGGTGGAAGCCGGTCCATCTCTTCTGAAAACAGTGTCCGACGCTGGTCTATGGGACGACTGGCTGACCATCCGCAAAGACGGCGACACTGATCACATCGAACTTCAATCGCGGGACGAGAGCCCGCTACGACTGCTGAGGGAAAGCGCATGTTCTCTGGAATCATAGAGCGTCTGGGTACTGTCAAAGCCGTATCCCTCCGTGACAAGGCCATGGACCTGACCGTCGAGACGGGCTTTCCTGATCTTGAGCTAGGCGAAAGCGTCGCAGTGAATGGCGTCTGTCTGACGGTTGAGACGTTTGATGCGGCTGGCGTGGCAACATTTCACCTGAGCGGCGAAACTCTCTCCCGGACACCTCTGGAGCAGCTCAAAGCCGGTTCCCGCGTTAATCTGGAACGTGCGGTCGCAGCCAATACCCGATTGTCCGGGCATATCGTGCAGGGACATGTCGATAATGTTGCGACGTTTGCCAGTGTCGAAAAATCTGGAGATTCTTACTCCCTCCGCATTTTCGTCCCACAGGCCCTGCGCCAGTATGTCGTGGAAAAAGGCTCCATCACGTTCGATGGGATCAGCCTGACGGTTAACGAACTGCATGATGATGTTGTTCGGGGAAACCAGTCCGGATTTGAGGTTGGTCTGACAATCATCCCACATACCTGGGACCATACCAACCTCTCGTCCCTCACAGTCGGAACACGCATGAACGTGGAGGTCGATGTACTCTCCAAGTACGTCGAAAACCTGCTGCGCTTCTCGCCTACACTTGGAAAGGTTGCGTCATGAAGCCATCCCTGAAAGCTGCCATCGAAGCCATTCGCGCAGGTGGCATGGTCGTCATGGTTGATGACGAGAACCGTGAAAATGAGGGCGATCTGGTCATGGCGGCGCAGTTCGCTACACCGGAAGCCATCAATTTCATGGTGCGTGAAGCGCGGGGTCTGGTCTGCCTTCCTTTGGAAGCTGAGCAGGTGGACCGTCTTGGTCTACCACCCATG
This sequence comes from Gluconobacter sp. DsW_058, assembly GCF_002153615.1. Classification (NCBI taxonomy): domain Bacteria; kingdom Pseudomonadati; phylum Pseudomonadota; class Alphaproteobacteria; order Acetobacterales; family Acetobacteraceae; genus Gluconobacter; species Gluconobacter sp. DsW_058. The sequence continues at coordinate 61,533 of NZ_JOPH01000004.1, read as the reverse complement.
GTCAGCCGCAACCGTGACCCGCGGGGCACGGCCTTCACAGTCTCCATTGAAGCGGCTACAGGCGTAACCACTGGCATTTCGGCCGCAGACCGTGCCCGGACAATCGTTGTTGCTGCCAGCCCTGACGCAACAGCAGCCGATGTCATCTCGCCGGGCCACATCTTTCCTCTGCGCGCGCATCCAGAGGGTGTGATTGCCCGTAACGGCCACACGGAAGGGTCGATCGATATTGCGCGCCTCGCTGGCCTCGAGCCTGCGGGCGTGATCTGCGAAATCATGGCGGACGACGGGAGCATGATGCGCCTGCCCGAATTACGCCGCTTCGCCGCAAAGCATGGAATGCCAGTCGTCAGTATTGCGGACTTGCAGGAGTGGTGCCGCGAGCACGGGCGTGGCTCCGTGGATGATGCTCAACTGATCAGCACACCAGTCCCTGCTACCGGTGAAATGGTGGCTGTATCTGCTCTTCCCAGCATTTTCGGTGGCCATGATCTGAAGATCCATGCTTTCCGGGCCGTAGACGGTGTCGAGCACGTGGCTCTCGTGAAGGGAGATCCGTCTCAGGGAACCCCGCTGGTTCGATTGCACTCAGAATGTGTCACGGGTGACGCATTGGGGTCTTTGCGGTGCGATTGCGGCGCTCAGCTTCGGGAAGCTCTTGAGCGGATCTCGGCCTCCGAATGCGGCGTGCTGGTTTATATGCGTGGTCATGAAGGCCGGGGCATTGGCCTTGCCAACAAGATCCGGGCCTATGAGCTTCAGGATGGCGGCATGGACACCGTAGAGGCAAACGAGGCTCTGGGCCTGCCGGCGGATGCCCGTGAATGGGATGCAGCTGCTGACCTGCTCCGGCATCTGGGCGTCACGTCCCTTCGCCTTCTGACGAACAATCCGGACAAGGAATCCAATCTTGTTCGCTTCGGTTTTGATGTGCAGTCCCGCGAGCGACTGGAAATTGAAGCCAACCCTTTTAACCGTGCCTATCTCGCCACCAAGCGGACGCGGATGGGCCACTTTCTCCAGGAACAGCCCGCATGAGCAAGCATATCCCTGTCGCCCCTGACCTGCGCCTTTCTCCAGCCCCCAAAATGGCGATCATCGTCAGCCGTTTTAACACTGGTATTACAGGTGGCCTGAAGAATGGGGCGCTCGAATGGATGGAAGAGCGCGGCATCACGGATGTGGACGTCTATGATGCTCCTGGTGCATTTGAGCTGCCGCTTCTTGCTCAGAGACTGGCCAAATCGGGCAAATATGAAGGCGTGATTTGCCTCGGCTGCGTCATCAAGGGAGACACTGCCCACTTCGAGTTTATCTCGTTGGGTGCGACCATCGGTATTATGCAGGCTCAACTCGCAACGGAAGTGCCGGTCGCGTTTGGTATTCTGACAACGTACACCGAAGCGCAGGCTGTTGCCCGTTCACGCGAAGATGCTGAGAACAAAGGCCGTGAAGCTGCTGCGGCCTGCGTGGAAAGCGTAGCTTTCCTTCGGAACGTGCCGGTTTCAGCCTAAAACCAGCTTTTTATATCCCGGGCCTTGGGTGAGTGATCCCTTGGCCCGGTATTTTCAATTTCAAATAAATCCCCAGAGAAGTCCGGGGACATGTCTATGAAGTTTTTCGCGATCACTGGGTGATAGAAGAGCGATCATCTTCAGGAAAAGATAGATGCTTGGAGCGTCTTTTTCATTCCGAAGCCAGGTGATTAAAGAATCAAACGTCATCTTTCCAGATGTTGGTAAAGGTGCCGTCATCCTCTGCCAGCTATAAGTGACATTAAACTCGGGCCTGAGTGACGCTTCTTCCCAGTCCTTGGCCTGTCTGCGATTAGCTTCTACCTGTCCGATACCATCATGAGGAAGAATGAAGCAGAGGTATTCTCCGGAGAGAGTTGTTCTCAGCGCTGTCCCTTCAGGCTTGTCCTGTATGGTTTTCGCAATCTGATAAGTCAGTTCACTGAAAACCCTGTCGTCTCCAAAAACCTTTAGCGCACGATTGTGCTCGACATGCACACCGTCGCGCACGAAGAACGTAATCAAATCGGGCGTATCAGCGAAAACGGCACCATACACGGGTAACAAGCTACGTTCGGACATCACCGCAGGCGAAGCTTGGCAGACATCTCCCGTAATGGCATCAACACAGAGCTGTGTCTCAAAATATGCAGAGTGAATGCTGAAGACACGGGATTCCAGTATTTCACCCTCGTAATCTGAAATCGCTACTGTGGGAGGATATTGCTTTCTTAAATCCTCAATAGCCCGCGCGACCATATTTCGATTAATACTGACCTGGATCGGGCGAATTTTCGGAATGAACCGAAGAGGCTCAAAGTCCTCGACATCATTGCGATCAAAATGGTCCCAATAGCCGAGACTGTCACTGAGATCGGCATTCAGGCGGCGTTTGATGCGCTGGATGTAGTGCTCCATGCTGCGGCAGATGTAATGCAGGACAAAAGCATCTTCCCAGTCAATTTCCTGCACGGCATTCGCTGAAGGAACATACTGCCCATTGGGTCTGACATAGCGTTCTGCCGGGACATCAAACCAGTGTGGGTTATGATACGTGTCGCCCATGCATTCTGGTCTGACAAAGCTTTTGACGAGAACATTGTCGCCCAACTCTGGCGTCGAATGCTGAGTGAAAGCTTCGACTGTCATTTTACGGGGGCGAACGACCCGTCCGGAGCTTCCTTGAATACGCCAGCTTAACGCGAGCCCATCGGCATGGGGGAAGCGTTCAAGGAATTCTGGAAGGCTGTTTGCATGACGAAAGTAAACATATTCATCGCCGTCCAGAAATCCGAGCCAGGCATAATGACCTTTGGCCATTTCAGCAGCCTGCATAAAGCAGTTCCGCTGACGCCAGTAAAAATCGGGTTCTGCTACCGGGTCGGTTTGAAAAGCACGAATATTAAAAGACTTGGCCGCAGCCTGGATGATTTCCCATGTTCCGTCTGTGGAGTGATCATCAAAAATGAAAAGGGTTTTCACTCCCAGCCCGAGGTGCCAGGCAATCCATCCTGCAATGTCAGAAAATTCATTCTTGACGAATAGGGCGATAGCTACAGATGACGGCACCATGGGGAAAAGCACTCCTCAGCTTGAGAGACCCGGCGCTGCAAAAACAAGGCAACCAGATGCTGTCTGCCTGCATACCCGAGACTCTCCTCGTAGGGGAAGCCCTGTTGGGACGTCTTTATCCAGTAGAAAACAGGAGGATAAAGACACATAACCCAAGAAAATTAAGAGATTTTTTGTGTGTGCGAATAAAAAAGTAAATTAAACCCGCACAAAACATAAATATTAAAAAATTAAAATGAACTTAAAGCAACTCGTTTCCAGGAATTGTCTGCAACACAGACATAATGGTAGTTTTCATCATCAGTAAATTCTCCGGCCTGACAGGGCGCAGAGCTGGAAGCAGGTGTTTTCAACGCTTCCTTGTAAGACGTAGCTACTACGTCTTTGAGTGTTGTCGTGCCACTGCTCACAGTCAAACCATTCCCTGCTGCCAAGGAGCCCGTCGTCGACGTATTACCCCAGCTATCGACTGTGAGGCACGCCGCCCCTGAAGACGTCATATCAAACGATGCTGCATTAGACCCGCACAGAGCCAAACCATTTTTGGCCCAGCCAGGATTGAAGGCAATCGCTGCTTCAAATGTACCGTCTATGTTAAATGATGAAGACGACTGGCGTGGACCAAACCAATAGGAAACATCCATACCATTCGCGGCTGCTCCCCCTGTATTAGCATTATTGGTCTCTGAAAGACTATCAGTTTGAGACCAAAGTTTGACGCTCTCCAGGTATCCAATGTTTGCTGTTGGCTCCTGCCAGTACTCAGCAATCATTTTTTTCGTGCCAATAACAGCGGCTGAACCGATCCGGGAGCCAACTTTATAAGCGTCTCCATCAAAATCTATTCCGTCGGAGCCCAGCCACGCCCGAATGCCTTCCGGCCAGAGGCCCGCGACTGAAAGACCATAGCTATCCTGGCTGACCTTATTGTCGAACCCTGCCCCGATGGTCAGACCATGCATGGTCGCGCCGTAGTCTGGGCCATGATACCAGTTGTCGAGTTCTTCATCGCATTTGCGAGAAAGACCCAACCGTTTCATGGCTTCGCCATCTGTTCCGGATTTGATTATGACTTCACAGCTGGTGTTGCGTGTGAAGTGTTTGATGTACGTCCCAAACTCAATGAAAGGATGCGTGAATTCAGCATACTGGGTTTGATCCAGCGCATCTACGCGATCTGTGGCTGACGCTGTGTTTTGAGTGCCAACCTGTGGCACGTGTCCACTATCAACGGCAGAGCCACTGATAGGCTGCCATTGTCCGGTCATCGTAAACTGCGTGAATGTTCCAGTAGTGTCAGAATCATTTTTCCATGATTCCAACATGCCTCCGTAGAACTGTTGGTCCTGATTGCGATGTCCCTGCACACCATCCAGCGACAGACCTGAATAAAGCGTTGGTCCGGCTACAATATTGGTCATGACATTCATGTGGTAATGCATGTAATCAGTGTAGCTTGCGGGCAGAGCCGGTCGAATAATTGCCCCAGACGTTGTAAACGTCACACTATGGGACGTTCCATTTTCATCGGGAAAATCTGCACCAGCAATATACCAAGGTGGATTATTGGTTGCAAGCTCATATTCCGTGACGGCGTCCCAACCCCCTGCACCACAGTTAGCGCCCGTTCCCGGGGCATAGGTCATGACTGAAGAATGGACACATCCTCCATTATCTCCAACGCCATATGGAAGGGCATAGAACTTGCTGAAAACGCTATCGTACAGGCGATGTCCACCAAACATGGCCATTTGATCGGCCATATTGTTCATGGAAACACCAACAGTAATTCGTGGTCCTGCGAGATGGGATGGAGCATCGCCCTGCCAGCCATTACTCGTCAGATTTAGGGGAATACTCCCCTGATTCCCTTCAGATAAACCTGTTTGTGTCAAAATTTGTGAAGCTGTGTTGACCCCAGCCGTAACCTGAGCCTGATCATTCAGGCCAGCAATGCCTGACTGTACGTTGATTTTTGCTGTAGTCAGGACACTGGAGGGAAGTTGGTCTGCTATATTGCATGCAACAGGAGTGCCATCGGCATTTGTTCCGCAGACTTGGGCAATAACAGTTGTGGAATGCCACGCTCCGTCTTTGCCTTTATAAGTGGGAACAAGGGGATAGCCCTGCGAATTTATACCTGTCCCCACGGTAACAGGGGCAATAGAGCCTGTAGATGTCTTGTAATAAAGTGGAACATCCCCGGCAAAAGAAGGGGAATATCCGATCACTCCAGAAAGAAGTGACAAAACAGCAATAAGGAAACCCGGTTTCCTTGGAAAATTTAAATCCATATTGAAACCATTTATTTTAAGGGAAATATTATACAGGAATACACTATTCCTATAATGCCTTAATTAATGCATTTTTTATTCAAAAAGTCAATTAGAAGCTGATGTCAGCACCTCAGAGGTTCCTGTGCCTCTCGCGCGTCAAACGTTTTCCCGATCGGAAAACAGGGGGTGTTCCTGAAACAAAGGTTGTGGAGATGCAGTAAGACGTCATGCTGCGTGACCCGGCATCTCTTCTAAAATTTATGATGGCAGGACGAGAGAGGACAAGAAAAATATGTTGGCGAAACAATGCCGTACTGGCTCTGAGTTTCGTCACCATGAGAGCGTCTCAGACTTAACAGTCAAAGATGCTGTCATGGTAAAAGATGATTTCGGTACAAAAATTACCAAGGTAGCAGAGACTTTCCGAGAGCTTTCTGTGCTTCAGGAGTCATCCCCAAGTCATTACGGTTCCACCAGCCGCCGCCAAGGGACTGGAACAGACCCACACTATCAGAGAACCTTGCGCCTTGGGCCTGAACATAGGCCAATCGCGCCTGAGCATGAGACTGCTGGGCTTGGAGCACCATCAGCTCACTGACATCTCCCAAGCGAAGCTGAGCCTGAGCAATCTTCAGACTCTTCCCCGTAGCAGTATAGGCACTCTCATTCGCCATCAGCGCATCAGCATCAAAGTCCAGTGCATGAAGGCTGTCTGCAACGTCCTGAATGGCACTCAGGACTGTGGCCTTATAGGTCTCGTTGGCCTGTAGTAGGTTGTCGCGTGCTTGTCGCTCGGCATGCAGCAGGGAGCCGCCCTGGAAGATTGGCTGCATGACAGTCGCAGCGATCGTCCAGTTTCCATATCCCGGCTTGAAGAAGTCGCTCATGGTCCCGACGGCCTGCCCTGGGAGGGCACTAAGCTGCACGTTGGGCAGGCGATTGGCGATCGCCACACCAATCTGCGCGCTTGCAGACTGGATCTGTGCCTGTGCCGCCCGAATATCCGGGCGTTGATTCAGAAGATCTGAGGGCAGGGAGACCGGCAATGTCTGCGGAAGTGTAAACTGTTCCAGCCTGAAGGTCGGCAGCGGAGTATTGGGTGCCACCCCAACCAGAACAGCTAACTGATCCCGGGTTTGAGCCAACTGAAGATTCAGAGAGGGAAGGGTAGCTTCAAGCTGCGCCACCGAAGCAAGCTGCGCCACCATGTCCTGCTCAGAAGCGTCTCCGAATTTTTGCCGGGCCGTAATCAGCTTGAGAGCCGATTTCTGGCTGGCAATCAGATCCTGTGTCGCTTCGATCTGCGCACGCAGCGTGGCCTCGTCAATTGTAGCGCTCACCAGATCAGAGATCAGGGTAAGAGCGGTAGCTTCAAGCTGAAATTTCTGAATTTCGGCCTGCGCGCCCGCCGCCTCAATTGCCCGTCGTGTTCCACCCCAGAGATCCGGAACATATCCGATCGTCAACTGAGCGGTATGAACATTATACAGCCAGGTGTTGTTGTTCGGAACCGGAGAGTAGACGCGTGAGGTCTTATTGCGTGTTGGGTTGAAAGAGGCCGAGATCGTCGGATACAGACCCGCCCCTTCAATCCGCCGTTGCTCCCATGCAGACTTCAACCCTGTCTGCATGGCTTTCATGGACTGGTTGTTGGCCAGAGCCTGTTCAACAAGCGTATTGAGTTGCGGGTTGCGGAAGGCTTCCCACCACTTTCCAGGAATGTCCACGCCACTCTGGAAGTGTTGAGCCACTCCTGTCCCGCTTGGGGCATTGCCAACCGTCCCGGCGAGCGGCGTAGCTTGATAGTTCACATCCTTTGGAAGGTCCGGACGATGAAAGTCTGGACCGACTGCGCAGGCTGATATCAGAACCGACCCTAGAAGGGCGGTCGTATTTTTAAGAACCCGCTTCATGTCGGGGCTCCATTCTCTTCAGACAGGCGCGGACGACGGGCATCCCGACGCTCCACCCACATTTCAAGCTCGCTGAAATAGACGGGCAATGCAAAGAGGGTCAGCAGTGTGGCAATCCCAAGCCCACCTACGACGACTGTTGCAAGCCCACGCTGCACGTCCGTGCCAACGCCGGTTGCCAGTGCCGCCGGGAGCATGCCGGCGCTTGCAACGGTTGCCGTCATCAGAACCGGACGGAAACGCTCACCAGCACCAATGATCGTGGCATCCCGTACAGAACGGCCTTCGGAGCGATGTCGGTTGATGCTTGAGATCATGATGATGCCGTTCTGCACCGCTACACCGAAAAGGGCGATAAAGCCCACAGCTGTAGCGATATTCAGGGTCTCTCCACGCACATGCAGCGCAATCAGGCCACCCAGCGTCGCGAGCGGAACAACGCTTAGAATGAGCAGTGCCTGGCGAATTTTACCGAACTCGATGAACAGCAGCACCAGCATCATGGCAAACATGACGGCCAGAGCAACGGCAAGACGCTTCTGTGCGCGTTCCTGCTGCTGGAATGTGCCTGCCCATTCCAAAGTGTACTTCTGCTTGTCGTAATGTACGGACTGTTCAATGCGGGCCTGCGCATCAGCAAGGTACTGTGACAGCGGGCGTTCGCCATTATCGACACGGATAGTGATCTGACGATGGCTCAGCTCATGGGCAATATTGCTTTCACCCATGCGCAGGTTCACGCGGGCCACCTGAGACAGTGGAACGTAGGCTCCCTGCGCCGTCAGGAGAGGAAACTGCGACAGGCTTTGCAGGTCCTGTGCATCCTTGCGAGGGATACGCAGTGTAGCATTGTAGAAGCGGTCATCCTCATACACCGTGGAAATTGGTGCATCACCGATCGCATAGGACACAGCATCTGAAATGTCAGAAATGTTGATGCCATAGCGCGCTGCCGCCAGACGGTCAGCCGTGACATCAATCTGTGGAATGCGTGGTTCCTGGAAAATGGAAGCTTCCGTCGTTCCTGGAACCTGATGCAGCACATCGACAATCTGCTGGCCAACGCGACGCAGCTCTTCGAAGTCATTTCCATAAACGCGAAGCACGAGCGGGCTATGCGCACCACCAACCAGATCGCTCATGTTGTCTTCGATCGGCTGGCTGATGCCAAATTCGATGCCCGGAATTTTCAACAACCGTGCATGCAGACGCTGAACGAACTGGGCTTTTGTCTCACCTGATGGCCACTGGTCATAGGATTTCAGGCCAACCGGCATCTCGATATGAGACGGCGTCCAAGGATCAGTACCGTCGTCGGAGCGACCAAGCTGTGTGATGGCATAGGAGGTTTCCGGAAATTCCCGAACGGCGCTTCGAAGTTCGTTGGCGATCTGCTCGCCTTTTTCCATTGAAATTCCGGTCGGCATCTGCACCTGCAACCACAGGGCGCCTTCATCGAGATCGGGAAGGAACTCTCTGCCAATGCTGATTCCAAGAAACACGACGGCCACGAGGGCACCAAGACCAGCGCCATAAGCAATCAGCGGGCGATCAATGAAATGGCCAAGCCAGTGGATGTAGCGCCCATGGAGCCACTCCAGCGGACGATTATGCCAGATATGACGTGGCTTGCGGAGCGCAAGAAAGCTGAGAGACGGAATCAGCGCCAGAGCACACAGCAGGGCACCCAGCAGAGCGAAGCTGACAGTATAAGCCATTGGCCGGAACAGCTTCCCCTCACTTCCTTCAAAAGCAAAGAGCGGGCTGTAAGCGAGAATAATGACGAGTGTTGAGGAGAAGATGGCATGACCTGCCCGCTTCGCGACGGTCAGTACTTCTTGGGCATTCAGAGCTTCGGTCGGTCGTTCTTCTCTAACACGCAGGATCGTCTCGGTAATGACGATGGCACCATCGACAATCACACCGAAATCGACCGCACCCAGCGAGAACAAATTCGCTGACATGCCGAGGAAATGCATCAGGGTGAAGACAACTGACAGCGCCAGTGGAATGGTAATGGCCGTGACAATCGCACTGCGGGGGCTTCCCAGAAACAGCGTCAGGATTACGCCTACAAGGAGAATACCCTCAATCATGGTCTCCGTGACCTTGTGGGTCGTGGAAAGAACCAGATTGTCGCGATCAATATAGGGAACGACGCGGATGTGCTGAGGGGCGAGCTGTGTCTGAAGCTTCGCAACCGTCTGGTGCAGGTTTTCCAGCACTACAGACGGATTCTCACCACTCAGCATGGTGACCACACCCTCGATGGTATCGGGGTTATGGTCCTTGCCTAGAATACCCTCGCGTACCTGATGCCCGAACTGGATGGTGCCCAGATCACGCACCAGAACAGGCACGCCATCGCGCTGGGCAACGACAATATTACCCATGTCCTCAAGGGAGTGGATCATGCCTACACCGCGGACGATATAGGACTGCTCGCCTCGCGTGACCCGACCACCACCTGCGTTGATATTGTTGTTCCGGATCGCGGACAGAATATCTTCCAGGCCGATGTGATAGCGGAACAGGGAGGAAGGCTTGAGAACGAGCTGATATTCTCGCGTGAAGCCGCCAAAATTATTGACGCTCACAACACCAGGAACGTGCAAAATTGCCGGAATAACCGTCCATTTCTGGACGTCCGACAGTTGCATCAGGTTTTTGTCGTCTGATTCCAGCGTATAGCGATAGATTTCGCCCGTTGGGCCAGAAATTGGTCCCAGAGAAGGCTGTGCACCATTGGATAGTGGATTGCTGGCAAGAATGGTTTCAACCTGCTGCCGGGCCCAGAACACATCCGTCCCATCCCGGAAAATCAACGTGATGAGGGAGAGCCCGAATGTGCTGGTAGAGCGACTGTCCGAAACACCGGGAACGCTCGCAAGCATGCGCTCCAGAGGAATCGTGACCTGCTGCTCCATTTCCTCAGCAGCCAAACCGGACTGCTGGGTCGTCACAAGAACGCTGACAGACCCAAGGTCCGGATAGGCTTCAACAGGCAGGATACGCCACGCAATGCTTCCCATGACGGCAAGCAGAACGGCGGCAAAGAAGACGATGTTCCGGCGCACGAAGCACCAGGAGATAAAACGTTCGATCATGATGGCTGGCCCGTCCGGTCAGTCGTCGTTCAGCAGGATGGCGCCGCTGGTCACAACACGCTCACCCGCTGACAAGCCGGAGAGAACAAGCACATCGTCACCTTCATCATAATTGATGGTGACTTCACGCCTACGAAAAGTGCCCGGAGCAACCTCAACGAAAACTGAAACCTGATCGTTGTTCATCAGCAGCGCGGATTTCGGTACCCGAACAACATCGTTTTCCGAAACACCCAGGTTGGCTGAAGCAAACATGCCGGGACGCAGTAAACCTTCCGTATTCGGGCAGACAATATAAACGTTGAGGCGCCGTGTATCAGGCTTCAATGCAGGGTCTCGTGTTGCAACTGGACCGGAACATGTCTGCCCGGGGAGGGCAGGGAATGTGACATCCAGCGTCGCGCCACCTGTGATGTCAGACATGCGGCTTTCCGGAACGGCAGCAGCGACCCATACGGAAGAGAGGTCCAGCAGTGTCATCTGAATGGCCGTTGAGTCTGTGATGTTCTGTCCCACAGCCATGTTGGTTGCTGAGACGACACCATCCACGGGCGAGACCAGCGGCACCTGCCCCTGCGCAGCGTAATCAGAGCGTGCGCCCAGAACCTGCAGGCGCTGATGTGTTCTCAGAGCTTCCGCTTCTGCCTGAGCCAGATCATTGCGTGCAGATTCAAGATCTTTCACGGCATTTCCGCCCGCAGCCAGAACGCCGCGTGCACGGTCATAGGCACGCTTGGAGAAATCCAGTGCAGCACGCGCACGACGATCGTCAGCCCAGGCCTGATCCAGATCGCTGGCTGCAATTGTCGCTAGCACCTGCCCACGTGAAACATGCTGGCCGAGCTGAACGGCGACACTCATGATCCGGCCAGTTGCTGGCGCCAGCACATTGACCTGATGATCAGGCAGAGCAACGACCTGCGCCGGCAGGGCCACTCCAGCGGTATCATGCGACAGGGAAACCGGAGCGACCACGAGGCGTTTCTGCAAAGGGCTGCCATCCCGCAAGACGAGACTACCATTCTGCCGTGCAAACATCGGTTGCTCGGGGGTAGCCGCGTGAGGCGGAGCGAAGAAATAGGTTCTCAAGAAAAGAACAAGGAAAACCAGACCCAGCAGGCCGAGAGCCAGAGCGCTGGCGCGCGCAACACGCATACTTTTTGAAAACCCCGTATCTGCCAGACGACCAATGCCGCAAATGCGGCAGAAGCATAAACCGCCCTGCTATTCCTGAACCCCGACGATTTCATGGCAATCGCTACGTGACATAATCATCGGCAGCATCACTAGAAGCTGAAAACTCGGATTTTCTAAAGGCTTCCCGCAACATATTGCAAAAATTTTATCGTTTTGACCCAAAAATTACATAAAAAAAGCAGTTCACCCCGTGAAGGATGAACTGCTTTTTAGATCTTGAACCGCAGGAACGGATCAGAAGCGGTATTCGATACCAGCGGCTACCGTGGTCGGGTTCAGGCTGTCACGCGCGTGAATGTATGGGCCAGAAGCGCCACCGCGTTCGTTGACGAATGCCGGAACGGACAGCCACATCTGCTTGGCGTCAAAGTTGAAGAACCAGTTGCCTACGAGCTGGTAATCGAAACCAACGTTGGCTGCCGGACCAACCGTGGTGCGCAGATCAAGCTTCTGAACTGCTCCGCCTGCCGGGCTGATGTTGTGGAAGAATGCCAGTGTCAGACCTACACCTGCATAAGGGTTGAAGCGCTTGTGCGGGCGGAAGTGCCAGGCCAGCGTCAGTGTCGGCGGCAGAACCCACGTGCTACCCAGATCAACCTTGCCGAGAGCTGTGTCTTCAGCGGCAAGCTCATGACGTGTGCTGGCTGCGATCAGATCCAGAGAGATATGATCTGTAAAGAAATACTCAAACGTGAATTCAGGAGCCACCTGGTTGGTTGCCTTGACGCGACCACCGATCACCTTCACGCGGGACGATGTATCCTGCGGAAGAACACCAAGAGCAGACAGACGGATCAGGAAGTCGCCCTTGCCCAGGCCGATCTTCGTGTTCGCACAGGTCTCGAACAGGCCGCAGTGCCCGGATGACGGCGGTGCAATGTTGACCTGTGGCACAGGAGCTGCCGTCATGGGAGCGGAAACAGTGGCCTGAGGAGCAACGACAGGAGCTGTCGTCTGAGCGAAGGCAGGAGATGCCACCAGGCCTAGGGCAGCGACCAGCGCAAGAGCTGAAGTCTTCATATTAAAGGGTTTCCATCAACAATAGTTGACCTCACAAAGCACTCCTCCCCATGCCTCACCTTGACCTGGATCAAGTCTGGGGAATTATGTGCTATGGGTGTGGCGGCACAGCAAATGTTACAGGCCGGGAGAGTTCCAATCATCATGACATCAACGCGTATCCCGGACGAAATCCACGATCGCTGTGCTCATTGCATTGGTCGCGAACACAGTATCTGTAATGCGATTGACGATTGTGATCTTGCTATACTTGCCAGTGAGTCTTCAAAAATGACTATTCCGGATGGACGGTCATTTATAGAGGAGGGCGAGCCAGCCCACGATTTTTTCGTTGTGACTGGTGGCCGCGTCAAACTGTTCACACTTCTTCCAGACGGGCGTCGTCAGATTACCGGTTTTGCTGAAGGTGGAGATTTCCTGGGGCTTGCAGCGTCCACGAGCTATGCATTTGGTGCAGAGGCGCTCGGCACTGCGGTTCTGTGTCGTTTTCCCCATGCGTCCATGCAGCGACTCACAAGTCGCTTTCCCAATCTGGAGCATCGACTGCGGCAGGAAGCGTCGCGTGAACTGACCCTGATGCAGGCACGCATGACGTTGCTGGGCCGAAAGACGGCACGCGAGCGTCTTGCCACATTCCTGATGGAACGTGCGCGCCTGCTCTCCGCGCCAGTACCGGAGCCTCATGCGCCGATTGAACTTGATCTGCCCATGCCGCGAACCGATATCGCTGATTATCTCGGATTGACTATTGAAACAGTCAGCCGTGTTCTGAGTGCCTTTAAACGGGAAGGTCTCATAAGCATTCGCGGCATCACTCACATTACAATCATGCAACCTGACCGCATTGCAGCAATTGCGGAAGGCCTTGAATAAAGACTGATTTGTCGGGAAGCCACATTCCCGCCATGAAATGCTGATGTCTTCCCGCAAGACGACTACAGGAGATTTCATGACAAACCGTATTTTCTTTCGTTCGCTTCTTGCTGTCAGCCTGCTGACCGGTTCTGTTTCAGTGGCTTCCAGCGCTTACGCTGCTGACCCGGCTGCTGCCACGCAGAGCACACAGAACGATTTTCTCGGTAACCTTTCCCGGAAAGAAGACAATCTCAACAACCGCGTAAAGAATTACCAGACGCAGTCGGCTGCTTCCCAGGCTGAGCGCACACAGAAGATTCAGGCTCTCAAGAGCCAGTACACGAATGCTCCGGCTAACGAAAAAGCCAACATTCAGAACAAGATCAACAACGAGCGTGACAAGCTGAACACGGCTCGTACCGCCCAGACGGAAAAGGTTCAGAAGCTGCGCAATGCGCCGCAGGAGCAGAAGAACCGTCTGAATGCGCTTGGCAAGAAAAGCCGTAGCGATGCGACGAACTTTCTGAATGGCGGTCTCTGAGACAGCCTTGCCAGCCGGAGTAATCCGGCTGGTATCTTGTTAGGTTACAGAGAGCGAAACGCTTTCATAGCGCGGTCCCGACCGTCCTGAAGCTCGACAATCGGACGTGGGTATGTCTTTCCCAGAATGATGCCGGCGTGGCGCAGTTCATCTTCCCGCGCGCTCCAAGGCTCGAGCAGTGCCTTTCCTGAGAGCTTTTTCAGCTCGGGCACCCATTGACGGATATAATCGCCGTCAGGATCAAATTTCACACCCTGTCTGGTCGGATTAAAAATCCGGAAGAACGGCGCGGCATCAATGCCCGTTCCCGCAACCCACTGCCAGTTCATGGCATTGCTTGCCCAATCCGCGTCCACCAAAGTGTCACGGAACCAGGCTTCCCCCTCACGCCAGTCAATCAGCAGATGCTTCGTCAAAAATGATCCGACGATCATTCTCGCCCGATTATGCATCCATCCTGTCACCCAGAGCTGCCGCATGCCAGCATCCACAACAGGAATGCCGGTACGTCCCTGTTGCCACGCTTCCAAATCTGGCTGGCTCGAGCGCCACGACATGGATGAAAATTTCTGATTTAGGCTAGTCTTGGGCAGAAGAGGTTGATGAAAAAGGGTGTATTTCGCGAACTCTCGCCACCCGATTTCGGAGAGAAAAATTCTCGCGCCTTCTTCGGAAGCCCCTTTATGCTGAATCGCGGCCCAGACCTGCCGCGGAGAGACCGCCCCGGACGCCAGATAAGGGGACAGGCGCGAAGTTCCTTCACGCCCTAGCTCGTCCCGGCCGGTTCCATAGCGGGTACAATCATGCTTCAGGAAGTCCTCCAGATGCTCCTGTCCCTCTCTTTCTCCTGGCTCCCAGTTAGACCGCAACCCGGCGGCGCAGTCAGGCTGGGTGGGAAGGAGAATCTTCTCATCGAGATGATGATCTGCAAGCAGGTCGCTCTCAATAGGGTAGAACGACAGATGGGACGGCGCATCTACAGGATCGGGAACATCCTGAAGCTGAAACGCTTTCCAGAAAGCTGTGAAAACACGGTAGAATTTTTCTTCTTTCGTGCGAACCCGCTGAGGATCCAGCAGGACAGTTCCCCAGTCTGCCGTCACAGAGACACCGTTTTTACTGAGCGTATCAGCAATACGGTCGTCCTGTTCCCGCTCTTTGGCATGAAACCGGTGATGCCAGAAAACGCAGTTAGCGCCGGTTTCTTTTGCAAGCGCCGGGATCAGCGTCTCTGCGGAGCCATGAAGCGTCAGGAGCGTTCCATGGTGTTGAGCCAGAGATTTTCTTAGCTCGGCCAGTGCGCCATGAAGCCACCACCGGGATGCCGCTCCCAGACGGTGGAGTGCAGGTGTCTCATCATCAAGAACGTAAACGCAGATCAGCGGTCGCCCGGTTTCCACAGCAGCCTGTAGGGCGGGGTGATCAGCAAGGCGAAGGTCATCCCTGAACCAGACAATGATAGGGGATTCTTTAGTTTGTGACGCGCGGGCAAGCATTCGGCTCTCTTTCCGAGGGCATGAAGGGCAGAGGATGAAAACCTCGAAAACAGGGCTCACAGAATGCGTGAGCTGAAATTAAGCGTGCTTTGCGTCAGATGGTTTCACAGTTTGTGTCGACGCGGGCAGCGGCTTGTGCTCCCGGCCAGAATAATTGGTGATGATGGTCCGTACAGCGCCTGCGGCTTCTTCAGCAGCCATGATCGCCGTGTCGCCCCATGCATTATCCAGTGAATGAGCCGGAACATCGTGAAGCTGTGTTGCTGCCCCGGCTTCCTTGCCGTCTGGTGCGATGACATGCCAGACGATTTCGATGTGCTGCATCAAAGTTTTATCGACTGTCCCCGCAGTTGTGACCTTCACGACGCCCTGAACCGTAAAATCCGCGTTCTTGGCGTTAGTCTGCACAGAGTTCGTCTTGTCAGGCAGCGAGGCATAGAACGCCCGAGCTAGAGAGGTATTTCCGTCGCCTGGCGCTCCTTTAACGCCTTCAAAATAAATATGAGCAGCTCGGCGCATAAGGCTGTGAGGGTCCTGCTGCATCATATCTGCCTGGATACCTGTCAGGAGATTGGCCAGTTCCGGAGCCTCCTGCATTGCGGCGCCCTTAATGGCCAACGGATCTCCCGCACTCCAGCCTGCCATATCAACCGGTGCGCCATCGCCTTCAGCGCGGGCTTTCCCCTCAGGCGTCATGATGACGTAGTGCGGCACCACCGCCCCGTTGCGTGTGCTTGCGCTCAGTTTCAGCCACCAGTCCCCAGGCTTTTTCGGCTGGGCAATAGCCGGCACCGATTGTGCCACCATGGCTTCCGCAACGTCATGAGCCCAAAGTTTCGCAGCATCATCGGACAACAGGGACTCAGAAGATGTCGGAACGGCCAGTCGGGCAGGAGGCAGGTTTGCCGTTGCGAGCTGTCGGGCCTGTTGTCCTGGGTCCGAGAAAGGGCGGGGCATGCTGAAGCAGCCAGCCAGACAGAGGGGCAGCAGAACAGGCAGGAAACGGCGCATCAGGGCTCCGGAACAGTGATAAAGAGATCGGCGAAGTGTAAGGGATCACTTCGCCGATGTCGAAACTGCGGATCAGCGGCGGATCAGAATGTAATTGATCGTCACATCGATATCGAAGTGATCGCCCTTCATGTCCGGCGGCACTGGCGGCAGTTTGGCCCCCTGGAACATACCCGTCGTGGCAGCATCCAGTGAGTAGGAGCCGGACTGGCCCGTCAGCCGGACTGTTTTGACGTGCCCGAATCTGTCCAGAACAACATGGACAGAAGACGGACCATCCTCTCCGGCGCGGGCGGCATCTTCCGGATAATACATGTGAGACCGGATCCAACGATCAATCTCGCTGCCGTAATCTTCACTGACGCCCTTCACGCTGGTGCGTGTCTGATAAGGCGCGTTAATGGCGCCATTCATGCTGAGCGGCCCCAGTGACATGTCAATCGGTCCGCCCGATCCCGCTGCGCGTCCACGGCGATGGCGATAGGGCGATGGCTGTTCACCGAAGGACAGATCCATCGGATGGGCGAACGGATTGTTGTTCTGTGACCGGTTCGAGCGATGGGCACGATGACTGTGCGACGTTGTCTGTGTGCTTCTCTGGCTGGGTGCGGCGCCCGGCGTAACCTGCTGAGATGGCGTGGTCTTGGGAAGCTCGGACGACGACTCTTCGGGCACCGGCGGGGCCGACGGCGTTTCAGGCGTCGGTACGGCAGGTGTTGGCGCAGATTGCTGTTGCTCTGGCTGCTGCTGTTCCTGCTGGGTTTCTTCCTGGCTCTGGGTAGGCGGTGGTGGCGGAGCGCCCCCCTGATCATTGGCGCGCGGTCCCTGCATGCTGCTTTTTGAGGGAGGCTGGTCAAAAACCATCTCAACCTGCGGCTGCTCGCTTCCTGCAGGTGAACCATGCACGCCCTGATGCTGCGTAAGCAGCAGGGCCAGGACTGCCGCATGAAGGCCAGCAGAAATGCAGAACGGAACAATAGGCCCCGGTTCCACAATGGTCTGTGGACGCATCATGGGCGTCAGGACGGGACGAACCGGGCTTTTCGCAGGTGGGACATAATCCTTCAGTCGGGACCGGAATCCCTTCGGTGACTGAAGATGTGCATTCACAGGGCGTAAGGACGCAGCGAACAGCTTTGGCTCGCGACGCTCCACCTTGCCATTGGCAGACGGCATTTTCCCGCTCATACGTTGCGGGCCTGCTCAAAAGAGGAAAGGTGGCGGCAAGTCATCGCCAGGCTTTATGCACCAGGGCGGGCGGGTTCGTCATCCGGCAGGCTGGTATCCGGTCTGGGGGTGGGCATTGCGTCTGTCACTATCATGGCAGTAATGGGCAGTTCACGAAAGAGACAAAGCGCCATGTTCCTGGCAGGAAAGACAGCTTCATGACAGACAGTCTCATATCGTGTCTTTCCGTTGATCCGGATGTTGCAGCCGCAGTCCGCAGGATTGGTCCATGTCGCCTTCAGGGAAGAGGCGATCAGGAGCCATATGACGCCCTCCTCCGTGCCATCGCCGGGCAGCAGCTTCATGGTGTGGCTGCGCGCCGTATCTTTGGGCGGTTATGCCTTCTTGGCCCTGAGGCGTCCGAGGATGGTACGCCTCCATCGCCTGATGCCCTTCTTGCTTTGTCCGAAGATGCTCTGCGTGCCTGCGGCCTGTCTGCCAGCAAGCAGAGTGCCATGCGGAGCGTTGCGCAGGCTCGCTTGGATGGACTTGTGCCAAGCCGACAAGACGCTGATGCACTGGAAGACGAGGACCTGATCCAGCGGCTGATTACCCTTCGTGGTGTCGGACGATGGACCGTTGAGATGCTGCTGATGCTGACGTTGAACCGGCCCGATGTGATGCCGGTGGATGACTTTGGTGTCCGGGAAGGCTGGCGCCGGATTAAAGTGCTGGACATTGCTCCGAAGCCCAAAGCCCTGAAAATTGAAACGCTTCCCTTTTCCCCACATCGCTCCGCGCTGGCCTGGTATTGCTGGCGCGTGGCGGAAGAAGGGCGAAAAACTGCTCCCAACGTGTTGACGGGTTAGGCTGGGGAGTTGGCCGGTTCGTTGAGGAACGCCATCATTTCAGCAATGAAAGGGCGCGGCTGCTCCGCATGCAGCCAGTGACCTGCGCCATCCAGAGTTTGTATCTGGGCATGAGGAAACAGTGCCATGATCAGGGGATGGTGCTCCGGCCTGACATAATCGGAATTGCCACCGCGAAGGAACAGAGCAGGCCCTTCATAAGGAATAGCCTGAATTTCAGGCCAATCTTCGATCAGACGTATTCCGTGCGTAATGTCATCAAATCCAATGGCCCAGCCCGGCGTGCCGTCGAGGCGAACATTCTGAGCCATCAGTTCCGCGACGGCTCTGCTGCCTGTGACGGGTTCCAGCAAGTCCAGCGCGCCACTCCGGGTCAGGTCTGGCGGAAACGTGATGGCATCCAGCCGGGCAATCATGTCGCCATGGCCCTGCTGGGTCCGCGCGGGGGCCATATCAGCGACCATCAGGCGGACTACACGGTCTGGCTCTGCCAGAGCGAGCATCATTGCAACCTTTCCACCCATGGAATGTCCGACGACCGAAAAAGAATCGATCCTGAGATCATCAAGGGTTTCCAGCACATCCTGCGCCATCGCAGCGTAGCTAACGGGGCCATGCGGACTGTCTCCGTGATTACGAAGGTCCAGGGCAATCGTCCGAAATGTCTGGGCTGCCTCACGCTGAAGAAAACCAAGATTCCGGGCGCGTCCAAACAGTCCATGCAGGAAAACGACCGTTTCCTGTCCGTCCCCGCGTTCGATGGCGTTGAGTTTCATGCATGATCCTTCCATGACAGCGGTTGATCGCAAGCAGCGTTCCAGCCAAACAGAACTACACCTGCCGCCGGGGAGACCTCTTGTCCACCAGTCCCACCCGTAACGAATTGCGTTTTCGCGTGAGTCGCCATCTGCGCGAGCTCCTTCGTCACCCCACTCAGGCTCCCGTGACGCTGCGTGCGATGGTGCGCGCTGACGAGATCTGGCTGACTGTTCTGGCTGCCGTGGTCGGGGGACTATCCGGGCTGTGTGTTGTGATTGTTACAACCGTCACCCTGTTTCTTCACAGCGCACTATTCGGTCGCGGGAACACTGTGGACGGTCACCTTTCCGGCCTGACATGGCTTCCTCCATGGCGTCTCCTCCTCGTCCTGACACTGGGCGGCCTTGTCCTTGGAATATTCGGTGCGGTGGTTGCAAAAGTTATGCCACGCCGCCCGGTCGATCCCATTGAAGCCAATGCTCTGCATGGTGGTCGCATGTCTGTGCGAGACAGCACGATCGTTGCGCTTCAAACGATCCTGTCCAATGGCATAGGGGGCTCCATCGGCCTCGAAGCAGGCTTTACACAGATTGCCTCTGCTCTTGGGTCCCGCATTGGCCAGTCTTTCCGGGTCCGTCGTGAAGATTTACGCGTTCTGGTGGGCGCGGCTGCTGGCGCGGCGATCGGTGCGGCATTCAACGCGCCCGTGGCGGGAGCCTTTTACGCCTTTGAACTTGTGATCGGCTCTTACTCTCTCGTCAGTCTGTCACCCGTCGCTGTTGCCGCTCTTGCCGGTGTGGGTGTGGCGCATCTGTTCGGTCACATGCCTGCCGCGGTTGTGATTGCAGACCCGGGGACTTTGACGTGGGATGGGAGTGTCAGTGTTGTTGTCATCAGCATTCTGTCTGCTCTAACCGCCATCGGCGTCATGTATTGTGTGACCCAGACCGAGGTTCTGTTTCGCAAGCTCCCTGGCCCCGTGTGGCTGAAGCCTGCTGTCGGCGGAATGATGGTTGGTGGATTAGCAGTCATTCACCCATCAGTCCTGTCGGCGGGACATGACGCCATGCGAGTGGTTTTTGCGGGATGGATTACGCCCCGTCTGGCTCTCGGCCTGCTGATACTGAAAGCGCTGGCCTCCTGCATTTCCATCGGCTCCGGATTTCGCGGAGGCTTGTTCTTTGCATCTCTGTACCTCGGTAGCCTTGCCGGGACAGTGTATGGCGCGCTGCTTGAATGGATCGGCTTGGCGCCAGTGTCCCTGACGGCTTGTGCTTTGATTGGCATGAGCGCCATGGCCGTGGCCATCATCGGTAGTCCCATGACCATGGTGTGCCTGCTTCTGGAACTGACAGGCAGTATTTCCATGAGTGGGGCAACATTCGTGGCTGCTGTTTTGTCGCTCCTCACTGTGAGACGTCTGTTCGGCTACAGCTTCGCCACATGGCGCTTTCATCTGCGCGGTGAATCCATTCGCTCTGCCGTGGATATCGGGTGGATGCGCTCTCTGAACGTTCGGCGCATGATGCGTGGACAGGTGCGAACCATCTCGTCTGACACCCCCCTGAACCGGGCACAGGCTCTGTTTCCTTTGGGCTCCGCGCAGAGAATTGTCTTGCTGGATCGGGATAGCCGCTATGTGGGAATGGTTAATGTGGCAGAGCTCCAGGCCGTTCCCGCGGCCTCAACGCCCGTGCAGAGCCTCGCCCATTTCGAAAACGCCATGTTGACGCCTCTGCTGACAGTTCGTGAAGCCGTGGAACTGTTCGAACGGGCAGAAGCTGATGCTCTCGTTGTCGTGGAAGACCTTCAGTCCCGTCAGGTAGTTGGTATCCTGACGGAACAGCACGCTCTGCGTCGCTATGCCGAAGAGCTTGAGCGCAGTCGCCGAACACTTGCAGGCGAAGAGGGATCAGCCGTGTGACGGTTCACCCTTGGCATCGACGCCCATGCGCTTCAACATAATAGTCCATTCACAGGAGAACACTCATGTCCAACACCCCTGAAGATCGTCTCGCCGCCCTTGAAATCACACTGCCGGAAGCTGCTGCACCGGTTGCCAATTACGTCACGACTGTCCTGACAGGCAATCTGCTGGTCGTCTCGGGTCAGCTTCCTCTCGTGGATGGCAAGCTGCTCATTACCGGCAAGCTGGGCGACGAAGTCTCGAATCATGCAGGTGTAGCCTGTGCACGCGCATGCCTCATCAACGTCATTTCCCAGGCCAAGGCTGCTCTGGGCGGTGATCTGTCCCGCATCAAGCGGGTTGTGCGTCTCGGTGGTTTCATTGCCTGCACACCGGAATTCACGGAACATGCTGTTGTCATGAATGGTGCGTCTGATCTCGCGGTTGAAGTCTTCGGAGATGCAGGTCGTCATGCCCGCTCCACAATTGGCGTTCCAAGCCTGCCAGTGAATGCACCGGTTGAAGTGGAAGCCCTGTTCGAAGTCGTCTGATTTCACCGGACTGGATGGGCTTCTTGCCCATCCAACTCCATGGAAAAGACAGCAAGACGTTGCTTTTTCCATGCCTGATCAACACGTTTGTCCTATGGGTTATGTACGTTTGCAGGATCAGCCGTCATGAGCGCTTCAACTTCCCCGCCATCAGATGACTGGACGCTGACGCTTCATGCGTCCATCCATGAAATCGGCCCGGCTGAATGGGATGCCTGCGCCGGCGACGAAAATCCGTTTGTGTCCTTCGGCTTTCTTTCGGCTCTGGAAGACAGTGGATCCGTCGCAGATCGAACCGGATGGCTTGTCAGGCATGCTGCACTACGCGCTCCCAATGGGACGATCGCAGCGCTCGCTCCTTTCTATGGAAAAGCCCATTCCATGGGTGAATATGTCTTCGATCAGTCCTGGGCCCGGGCCTATG
This sequence comes from Gluconobacter sp. DsW_058, assembly GCF_002153615.1. Taxonomy (NCBI): domain Bacteria; kingdom Pseudomonadati; phylum Pseudomonadota; class Alphaproteobacteria; order Acetobacterales; family Acetobacteraceae; genus Gluconobacter; species Gluconobacter sp. DsW_058. The sequence goes on along the minus strand of NZ_JOPH01000004.1, from coordinate 39,355 downwards.
AAGCTGCTGGAGGGCACTATTATCCCAAATTCCAGTGCGCGGTTCCGTTTTCTCCAGTCCCCGGTCCACGCCTTCTTGTTCGGCCTGAGCAGGTGGAACCACAGGCCGTCGCACGAGCGTTGGCATCCGCTTTAATGCAAGCAGCCGGGCAACTAGGTCTGTCCTCCGTACATGCGACATTTTGCGATGATGCCTCGATGGAGGCATTTGAAAGCGCCGGATACCTCAAGCGCCTAGGCATTCAGTATCACTGGCAAAATCAGGGATACGCGTCTTTCGAGGATTTCCTGAATGCCCTGTCATCCCGTAAGCGCAAGGCCATTCGCAAGGAACGCAAAACAGCCCAGACCGCTGGCCTTACATTCGTGACAAGGCAAGGCGCGGACATTACCGCTGGGGATTGGAAAGCCTTTTATCGATTCTATCAGTCTACGGTCGATAGAAAATGGGGGAGTGCTTACCTGTCTGAAAGCTTCTTCCCGATGCTTTCAGAGCGCTTGGGCAACAGCGTCGTTCTGATGCTTGCGGAGCATGAAGGTCGCCCTGTGGCTGGGGCCCTGAATCTGATGGGGAAAGATACTCTCTTCGGGCGCAACTGGGGATGTGACGGAGAGTGGCCCTTCCTCCATTTTGAGCTGTGCTACTATCAGGCCATCGATTTCGCCATTGCCCATGGGTTGACCCGTGTGGAAGCTGGCGCGCAGGGGGAACACAAGATCCAGCGCGGCTATCTGCCAGCTCTTACGCGCTCGGCGCACGCCTTTTTGGATCCGGGGCTGGGAAGAGCTGTTGCGGCTTTTCTTGAAGAAGAGCGCAGCGCTCTTCTGGATGAAGCCGAAACCCTGGCAGCAGGCTCTCCATACCGTCAGGACGACTCGTCCTGACGGGGGCAGTTAACGATTGGGAAAGGGTCTGACAGTTAAGCTTCCTCCATGACAGTGGAATGCCGGAGCTTCAGCCGTGGAGAACAGCACCTATATTGCCCTTTCGCGCATGGATGCCCAGCAACGCGCCATGTCGGTGGTGGCAGACAACATGTCCAATGCTTCCACGGTTGGTTACAAACGCGAAAACGTTCTGTTCAGTGATTATCTCTCCCGCCAGCACGGAAGTACCCAGCCCACGGGCGCTGAGACCCAAGCCTATACTCAGGATCGCGCGACCTATCGTGACTTTCAGCAGGGCGACATGCAGCAGACGGGAAACCCGCTCGATCTTGCATTGGGTGGAGAGGGGTATTTCCAGGTGCAGACCGCTAACGGTGTGCGACTGACACGCGCTGGCCGTTTTGAGAAGCAGCAGGACGGAACGGTAGTTGACGAAAGTGGTAACGCCCTTCTGGACCGGGAAGGGCAGCCCATCGTGCTGCCAGCAACGGATCATCAACTCACCATTTCTTCGGACGGTGTCATAACCACTGAAACCGGTGAAGCCGGGCAGATCGGTATCGTCACTGCACGGGACAACAACACCCTCCAGGCTGAGGGCAGTCATCTTCTCCGATCAGACCAGCCAACCGATGCCGTGGACAGGCCCTCGATCCTGCAAGGCATGGTCGAGGGCAGTAATGTGCAGATGATGTCCGAGGTCACGAAGATGATGGATATCCAGCGCAATTTCGATTTCATGGCGCAGTTCGTCAACGCCGAGGCGACACGTCAGCAGAACGCCATCGATAAAATCGTTCAGGTCTCAGCCTGACAGACGTCCTGACGGGACAAGGATTAAAGCCACATGCGCGCACTCGATATCGCTGGAACGGGCATGCAGGCCCAACAGACCAACGTTGAAACCATTTCGAACAACATCGCGAACATGAGTACGACCGGATACAAACGGTCCCGTGCTGAGTTTCAAGATCTTATTTACCAGAATATCCGCCGGGTCGGCACGAGTTCATCTGATACAGGCACGACTGTGCCTGCTGGTGCACAGGTTGGTCTGGGCGTGAAGACAGCCGCTATTTATCGCATCAACGATCAGGGTAGTCTTGAACAGACCAGTAACTCCCTGGATCTAGCCGTGCAGGGCAAGGGATACTTTCAGATCCAGCTGCCCTCCGGACAGTTGGCTTACACGCGAGATGGCACCTTCTCGATGGACAATACGGGATCGCTTGTCACAGCTGATGGCTACCAGCTAAGCCCGACCATCACGATCCCCAATAACGCCCAGAGTGTCAGCATTGATCAGTCCGGGCAGGTCAGCGTAACGGTCGCCGGGCAGAACAATTCAACTGTTGTCGGTCAGCTCCAGCTGGCGACCTTCACGAATGAAAATGGCCTGGACGCGATGGGCCAGAACCTGTTCACGCCTACCACAGCTTCTGGCGATGCGATGCTCGGAACCCCGAACACAACAGGTTATGGCAGTGTCATGCAAGGCTATGTTGAGAACTCGAACGTCAATGTTGTGACGGAAATTACAGATCTCATTACGGCGCAGCGTGCATACGAAATGAACAGCAAGGTCATTACGTCAGCAGACGACATGATGCAGACGCTCAACAACCTTGGCGGCCGCTGAGCGTGAAAGGAGGGTGGTGGCAAGTCGGACTGCTGGTGTTTTCAGCCGTAGCAACGGGTTCCGTCCATGCGGCCACGCTCCGCACGAATATCAGTATCGACCATGCCCGTGTTCACCTTTCCGATCTGTTTTCAGGCCTGACCTCAGCGCAGGACGCCGATATCGGAGACGCTCCTGCACTTGGCGCAAGCTATGTTGTAGGTGGCCCGCAATTGACAGCGATTGCTGCACAGTTTGGTGTGGACTGGCCCGATGCATCCCCCTTGGTTTCCACGACAGTGACGCGGGCCACACGTTTAATCGGGGAAGATGATATTTTACCGGTTTTGCGCCAGGGGCTGGATTTGCCTCAGGACGCTCATGTTGAAATTACCCTGAGTGGTTTTCGGTCAGTGCCAGTTCCTGCGCAGGATCAGGCCGCTCCAGTTCTTCTGCACCTGGAGCGGCCACCACGAGGGGGTGGCCATTTCAATGCCCGGATGGAGGTTCCAGCCACATCGGGTGGGAAAGCAACATCCTTTTCGGTGAATGGCTCCGTGACCATGGAGGTCCGGGCCGTGACGCTTCGTCACGGGCTTCATCCTGGGCAGCCTGTGTTGCCGGAAGATGTGAGTGTTACTTTGGTCCGGTCATCCGATGTGCCTGAAGACGCGTTGCAGACCGTTGATGATGCAGTTGGCCTGGAAGCACGAAGCAGTCTGTCTGCGGGACAGGTTCTGGCGTCCTCGCAACTTGTGCACCCTCAACTAGTGCGGCGGGGATCACCCGTGGTTTTGTCCTACACCTTGCCGGGAGTTCGCCTGACAGTGTCAGGAAATGTTCTGGAGGCAGGTGGCAAAGGCGATACTGTTCATATTTACAATGCCAACAGCCACATGGTTCTGACGGGGCGCGTCACGGGGCGCACCGAAGTAGAGGTCATCCCGGACATTGCTCCTCTTTCAGCGGACAGCCGAAACCGTCCTGCAGCAGTGAACTTGCCGACGTTATAAAAAAGCCTGAAACGCAGTGGCATTTCAGGCTTCAAAATGAAAAGCAGTCCGCGCGTCTGGTTTAACTCTGGTTCTGCACGCTGTTGGGCATAGCGCGGTGCTGGAAGACCTTTCCAATGCGAAGCACCAGTCGACGGACCCATTTTCCAATCGCATCCATCCAGAGATAAACAATCGGAGTCGTATAAAGCGTGAGCAACTGACTCACGATCATGCCTCCGAGCACAGAGACGCCCAACGGGGCCCGCATCTCGCTCCCGTAACCATGTCCGATGATAAGCGGCACAGCACCAAGGGCCGCAGCGAGAGAGGTCATGAGAATTGGGCGGAAACGCGTGATGGATGCCTTAAAAATGGCATCCTTGGGCGACAAGCCATCATGGCGCTCTGCATGAATGGCAAAGTCGATCACCAGAATGGCGTTCTTTTTCACGATGCCTGTCAGCAGGATGATGCCGATAACAGCAACAACGCTGAAGGGCATTCCAAAACACCATAGCCCTATGATGGCGCCAATGCCGGCAGAGGGCAGCGTGGAGAGAATGGTGATGGGATGAATCAGGCTCTCATACAGAATGCCAAGCACAATATACATGACGGCAATGGCTGCTGCGAACGCCAGCAGTGCATTGATCATGACTTTGGTTGTATCGCCTGCTGTCCCCGTGAACTCGCCCAGAACACCTTCTGGAGCATGGGTATTTTTCAGCGTGTCCTGAATGAGCTGCACGCCCTGAGCATAGGTCACGCCCGGCGCCAGATCGAAGGAAATAGCGGTCGAATAGTACCCCGAACGATGGGTGACATCGAGCGGCTGCTGTTTCCAAAGAATTGAAGCCACGTTTTCAAGCGGGATCATCTTTTCTGTTGAAGACGATACAGCGGCACCGCTGGAACTGTTGCCGGAAATCTGGTTGGCCAGTGAGTTCTGAATAGACGCCGTTGCAAGAGATGCAAACGTGCTTTCAGTCCCGCTGGTGGAGGCTTTGGCTCTAATCAGGTTGGACGCCACACCGCCCGCCGCTGTGCCAGCAGAAGTTGAAATCCAGACCTGATGCAGCATGTTGGGATCAGTTCGATACTGCGGCCCCAGAACCATGACGACCCGGTGTGTCGTCAGAGGAAGGTGGATCGTGGAGACGATGGTCTGGCCGTAGGAATCATACAGAACATTCTGGATCAGCTGCGGTGTGATGCCATACCGTGCTTCCGTATCGCGATGGACCGTGACGTAGGCCGCGATGGACTGGCTTTCCGTGGCGGAAGAAAGGTTGACCAACTGCCCGGATGCACGCAGCGCTCCCAGCATTTTAGGGAGATAGCCTGTCAGGCTGGCAATATCTTCGCTGCGTAGAACATATCGATAAGCACCCGTATTTTTCTGGCTGCTTCCCCCTTGGCTATTGCCGCCGACATTCCAGAACATCACGTCTGCTCCCGGTTCAACGGGAACAGCCTTGCGAATACGGGCCAACACTGTCGCTACCGGAGCGCGCTCGCTTTTCTCCTTCAAATGCAGGTAGAGCTGGCCGGAGTTTTTATCGTTACTGAAAATGGTCGTGGATGTTACGTCCGGGTCCCGCTGCACGATTGCACCGACAGCACGCAGCCTGCGGTCAATTTCATCAAAGGACATAGTCGCATCGCCCTGGATGCGACTGCCAATCAGGGAAATATCCTGCTCAGGGATAAATTCCTTGGGCATGACGATGACTGAACCCACGAGCAGGATAAAGCTCATGGGAAGGGTCAGACCCATAAGGATCGTGTGCCGCAGGCACCAGTGCATGGAACGGGCGTAAAGACGCACGAGGCCATCCAGCCCCGCTTCAGTAAAGCGCACGATGGCGCCTGTAAGACCCTTACGGGGGGCGGTCCCATGATCAATCTCAAGCATGCGAGCGCACATCATGGGTGTCAGGGTGAGGGACAACCACATTGAAATCACGATGGCGGAAATCATCGTCATGCAGAACTCGAACATGATCGAGCCCGCAGTTCCCGGCAAAAACAGCAGAGGAATAAACACAGCTACAAGCGAGGCACTGATGGACAGGACCGTGAAACCGATTTCCGACGAGCCAACAATGCTGGCTTCGTAATGATCCATCCCATCTTCAATGTGCCGCGCAATGTTCTCAAGCACCACAATGGCATCATCAACAACGAACCCGACAGCGATCGTCAGGGACATCAGAGATAGAACATCCAGAGTAAAGTTGAAGTAGGCCATCGCAGCCAGCGTGCCGGACAGGGCAATCGGCACAGTGACGGCCGGGATGACAGTGGTCATGACCCTGCGGAAGAAAAGCAGGATAACCAAGACCACCAGAATGACGGAAATGATGAGGGCGTCTCTCGCATCATCAAGGGCAGCGCGAACGGAGCGGGATGTATCCAGGCCAACAGTTAATTTGACGCTACCCGGCAGACCCTCTCGTAGTTTGTCCAGATTAGCATTGATCCCGTCCACGATCGCCACGGTGTTGGCGTGGGGCTGACCGGAAACGATGAGCGTAATGGCCCGGTGACCATTGATGTAGCTCGTTTGATAAACGTCCTGCACACCATCATAGACGTTTGCGACGTCCTTGAGGCGGACGGGATACAGTCCGTTCCGGTAGCCGACAATCAGATCCCTGTATTCGCTCGCTTTGACGGCCTGATCATTGGTCGACAGCAGCATGCGTGTGCCATGACTGTCGATGAAACCCTTTGGAGTGAAGGCATTGGCAGAGGCGAGGGCCGAGCGGATATTCTCAAGTCCGATGCCCCACTTGTACAAAGGCCCCGGATTAAGCTCTACGCGAACGGCCGGGTTCGATGAACCAACGACCTCGACGCGGCCTACCCCTTTGACCTTGGCCAGATAAGGTTTGACCTGAATATTGGCCACATCATAGAGCTCGGCCTGTGTCAGCTGGTCTGTCGTGACACTGAGCAGGTAAACCGGGAAACCACTGCCATCCAGTTTGAAGGCCTGAGGATCATCGTCGAGCGTGCCGGTGGGAAGATCACTGCGGGCAGCCCGAAGAGCAGCCTGTACGTCTCGCAGGGCACCGTCGATGTTCCGGGAAGACGAGAACTCAATGAAAATCTGCGCCTGACCTTGGCTCGTGTCAGATTCAATGCTCTTCACATCGGCAATGGAGCCAAGACGCCGCTCCAGCGGGGTCGTGACAGAGGTTGCCATCTGCTGTGGGTCCGCACCCGGCTGTGATGCCACGACCATGATGTTGGTTGTGGTGGCATCAGGCATCGTCGCAACAGGCAGAAGAGGATAGCAGATGACGCCGGCCATGAAGATGGCAAGAGACATCAGGATTGTTGCGACGGGGCGGTCAATGAAAAAGCGGCAGAAATTCATGCCGACAGCTTATCCCCGATTATGGTCTTTTGGTCATTACTATTAGGACACGAAAAGTCATTTTCGTACCGTGAGACTGGTCAGTAATCGGGCATTCCGCCCGGTTGGGCAGAGGGCTGCCTGCAATAGTAACGTTCAGCCAGACGCGGCGGCAAAAGGTCTGTCAGACGTGCACCCAACCCAAGCCAGAACGGAAACATGATTCGTCTCTGCCCCCGTAGCGTTCCACGCAGAATGCGGCGCACGGCATATTCTGTGGAGACCAGACCTGGCATGGGAAAACGATTGGCCCGCACCATCGGAGTTTTTACAAACCCGCAACAAACGCTTGTGAGGGAAATTCCCTGTCGTTCCAGGCTCGGAGCACTGGCAACGACGAACCGATCAATTGCAGCCTTGGAGGCTGAATAAGATGGGGTCCCCGGGTAAGAGACGAAGCTCGCGACTGAAGACATGACGCAGATGCGGCCTCTGTGACCGTTTCTGTCCGGCTTTTGCTGACGCATCTGTTCGATAGCTGGGAAAAGGGTGTTGAGGGCACCCGTCAGATTGGTTTCAAAAATAGCTCTTGCATGTTCTTCACGTTCCATGACCGACGGCTGTCCGTGGGAGGGCGGAAGACCACCAGTCAGGCCCGCGCATGCAAATACCATGTCCAGTCTGGAGCGACCGGATTCGCTTATCCACTCAGCCATTTCCGTTCGGTCGCGCACGTCTATGCGGCGAGTATGAACGACTGCCCCCAAAGACGAGCATTGCGTTTGAGTCAGGTTCAGGCTGTCAGAATGCAGATCTCCCAAAAACAGGGCCTGGTGTGGCCTGGAAAGGCGATGTGCCAATCCCTGACCAATTCCAGAACCAGCCCCTGTAACGAGGATTGTCATTGTGCAGGGCAGTTGTTCGCGGGCTTCTGTCCAGCAAGGAGGGTTCGTGCGAAACCATGAGCATCTGTGGTGACCGCAGCAAGAGTGCCACTATGGCTGGCACCGCCATAGGTCGTGTGGCTGACGGAGGTTCCTGCGGCACATAATGCATTTACCAAACGATGCTGCTCGGTTGGGGAGGAATGCAGATCCTGCGCGCCCGTCGCAATCATGACAGGCGTTGAGAGCGACAGGGACGGATATTCAGCCCATTTCAGTGCCGGTGCCAATGCAGCATCGGCGCCAGGCTTGAGTGTCGTGGCAGGTGTCAGGCCTGAACGGTGGGCCATCGGAAAGAAATCCGAACTGCATGTGCTTCCGGCGTCATGCATCAAAGCCAGAGCCCGATTTGTGAAAACAGCGTTGGCGTCAAAGGATGGGTCAGCCTGAGCCAGAGACGCGCCAAGAGACAGGAGTTCCGGAACAGCTGGTGAGAAATTGTGCGGATTACGAGGGTGCAAAAGATCCTGAACGCCCTGCGCATCCAGATAAGGCGGGGCAACAGCGATTGTTCCCAGAATATGCAATTGGGGAGCATAGGACGCCGCCATTGCAGAGGCTGCCAGAGCCGCCTGAGCGCCTTGCGAATGGCCACTGAGAAGTACTGTTGTTGAGATCGAAGGAAGGCGTTCGTGAGCGGCTCGAACAGAATCCAGAACGCTCATCCCTTCTGAACGGGCATTGAGAAGCAATGCCTCGCCGGGCTCCCCAAGGCCCGGATAGTCTGTGGCGACGATCGCAAAGCCCTGTCGCAGCCAGGGACCGTAAAAGCGTTCCTGAACAGTCCCGAGGCCCATGACAGAAGGCGCGCATGTCAGATGCAGGCCACTTTCTCCATGAGCCCAGGCCAAGACTGGCCATCCGCTAGCGGGCGGTTTTCCAGCGGGAACCAGAACTTCCGCTGACACCCGGACAAGCTGTTTCGGATTACGGGCATCTGCGCTGCGATAAGTGAGGCGCCAGGCCTGGCCCGGAACATGGGAAATCATGTGATCCAAACGCATCGCCTGACCCGCTGCCACCGGCACGCTGACGGAATAGGAGTCTCCGTCATCCTGCGATGCACAACCGGACAGGGCGGCACCGAGAGAGGTAAGGCTGAGAAGTGTAGCGCCCATCGTTCGGCGGAAGCGAATGAATGTCATGGTAACTCATGGTCTCCTGAGGAGGAAAACGCATCATAGCAGCGCCGGTTGTCTCCGGGGAGCCATCCTGACTTGGAGGCGAGGCCATCCGGCGCTACAGAAGATGCCACAGAAGACAGAAAGGAACCGATTATGAGCGATACCCCTCCCGACCGCCTGTGCGCCAGCCCGGACAGCCCATACTACAATGAAGACGTGCTGAACCGCGGCGTTGGTGTTCGCCTTAAAGGCGAAGAGAAGACCAATGTTGAGGAATACTGCATCAGCGAAGGCTGGGCACGCCTGTCTGTTGGCAAGGCCGTGGACCGCAAAGGCCGTCCGATGACCCTGAAGGTCACGGGGACGGTTGAGGCCTGGTTCAAGGACGACGAAAAGGACGCATGATGACGCAGGTCAGCCCCCGTCGGATTATTATCGACACGGATCCCGGTCAGGACGATGCCGTGGCGATCCTGCTGGCGCTGGCCTCGCCAGAACTGCAGGTCGAAGCGATCATGACCGTTGCTGGCAACGTCTCGCTCGCCCAGACCACGAAAAACGCCTGCGCCCTGCTCGAACTGGCGGGGCGTGAGGATGTACCGGTTTTTGCCGGTGCCGCACGGCCTCTTCATAAGGCGCCGATTAGTGCGGAATACGTGCATGGTGAAACCGGAATGGGTGGCGCTAACCTGCCAACCCCTCGTCTCCGTGAGCAGCCGATGGACGCCGCTACCCATCTGATCGATGTGCTGCGGAAGGAGCCGAAAGGCGCCATTACGCTGGTTTGCCTGGGTCCTCTGACCAATCTGGCGCATGCCCTGACGCACGCGCCGGATATTGCGCCCAAAATTTCCCAGATTGTCGCAATGGGTGGCGCGCAGCGCGAAGGTGGAAACATCACACCAACTGCGGAATTCAACTTCTTCGTTGATCCCCACGCTGCGAAAATCGTGATGGGTGCAGGCATTCCTGTCACGCTGCTCCCGCTCGATGTGACCCATCGCGCTATCGCGACTCCTGCTCGGCTGGCACCCATTGCCGCGCTCGGAACACCTGTGGGCGATATGGTTGTCCGGATGCTAGGTGCTGAAGACCGCTTTGAGAAGCTGAAATATGGATGGGAAGGCGGTGCACTCCATGACCCGCTGACGATTGGCTGGCTGCTGCGGCCAGACCTGTTCTCCGGACGGGACTGTAATGTCGAGATCGAGATTGAAGCACCGCTTTGTCTGGGACAGAGCGTTGTCGATCTTTGGAAGGTAACCGATCGCCTCCCTAATGCGTTATGGATTGATCACATTGATTCCGACGCGTTCTACACTCTTCTTACCGAAAGACTGGCCCGTCTGGTTTAGGGTCTTCTTTTGTCAGCCCATGACTCTGGAGTATCGAACATGACAGATTCCAACCCGCAGGATCGCTTCTCCGTCGTCATCGTTGGTGGGGGTGCTGCAGGCATCACCATTGCAGCGCAGCTTCGACATCAGCGACCCAACCTGTCGATTGCCATTATCGAACCATCTACGACGCATGCCTACCAGCCGGGCTGGACGCTGGTTGGAGCCGGCGTGATGACGCTGGCGGAAACGCTCCGTCAGGAAGGTGGCCTGATTCCGAAAGACGTGACCTGGCTGCGAGACAGTGTAGTGTCTTTCGATCCTGACGCGAACACCGTGACGCTCGAAAGTGGCCGTGTGGTGGAATATCGTCGGCTGGTTGTATGCCCCGGGCTTCAGTTGGACTGGGATAAAATCGAGGGACTACCCGAGACGCTGGGCCGTAATGGCGTGACGTCCAACTATTCCCGGGAAACGGCTGCCTACACCTGGGAATGCATTCGTCATCTTGATGGTGGAAAGGCGCTCTTCACACAGCCTCCTATGCCCATCAAGTGTGCTGGGGCACCGCAGAAGATTGTCTATCTGGCGAGCGATCACTGGCGCAAGGAAGGGTCGCTTCACCGCACGGAAGTCGATTTCTGCATGGCGGGAGACGCGCTGTTTGGTGTGGCATACTACGTGCCTTCCCTCCAGAAGCAGATCGATTTTTATGGGGTCAATCTTCATAAAAAGGAGAACCTCATCAAGGTCGATGGGGAGAAACGTGAAGCGACCTTCCAGATTGTTGGCACAGACGAAACTGTTGTTCGGTCGTTCGACATGCTGCACGTTGTCCCGCCACAGTCCGCTCCGGATTTCGTCAAGAAAAGCCCCCTTGCCAATGCCGGTGGCTGGCTGGATGTGGACCCTACAAGCCTGCGTCATGTGAAGTACGATACCGTTTTCGGCGCTGGAGATGTTCTGGGTACCAGTAATGCCAAGACAGCTGCTGCCGCGCGCGAGCAGGCTCCCGTTGTGGTCTCGAACCTGCTGGCCTCTCTCGACGGCCGCCCTCAAACAGGGGCGTATGATGGATATGGTGCCTGCCCACTGACAGTGTCTTACGGCAAAGTCGTGTTGGCAGAGTTCCTGTATGGCGGGAAGGTTGCTCCGAGTTTCCCGTATGATCAGCGGAAACCCAGCCGCTTCGCTTGGCTCTTGAAAACCGAAGTTTTCCCCCGCCTGTACTGGCATGGAATGCTCAAGGGGCATGACGTCAAGGTCAAGCACAAGGTCAAAGAAAGCGCCTGATCATAGGTATTTCACGAGAAGAAGCCGGGGGAAACCCCGGCTTTTTTTATGATTTTTCAGGGTGTGTTCAGAGCTGGCAGAAATGTCTTGAGTGTGCCGTCATTGGGTTGCGCTGGAATATCCAGCAAATGCGTCATTAAAGAGTAGACATCGACATTGTCAAAGGGCGGTAGCACCTTGCCGGCTTTGAAGTCCGGGCCATTCGCAACGAAAACTGCACTCATTTGCGGGGCTGCGGGATCATAGCCGTGAGCGCCCTTATATGGGTTCTGAGATTTGTCTGGAGTAGTGGCCTGAATCATCCAGCCAACATCAGCAAGACAGATATAGGCAGGGACACGGGGATTCTTTCCATAGTGAAATCGTTCCGGAATTTCAGCTTTGCGCCAGCATGTCATATGCGAGTGCGGCTGAAGGAGCGCTTTCTCCAGAACTGCCGTTTTTCCCGGCACAGCATTTACCCCGGCGTAAGCGCCTCCCGTGATCCAATGATATGAGGAGGCTGGCGCGATCTGATCCATGGGAATGATATGATTTTCCCCAACGGACGCCATACCGTGATCTGCGACGACTATAATATTAGCAGGAATATGACGTTTTTTCAGCCCGTCGATCAGTTGCCTGATGCCCTCGTCAACATCTTCCAGGGCAGCCTCAACTGCAACAGAGTCAGGTCCAAAATGGTGGCCCTGTGTGTCAACGATATTGAAATAGAGTGTACTGAATTCAGGGCGCTTCGCAGGTTGCGCGTCGTACCAGGATAGCAGTGTGTGCACGCGTTCGCTGTCAGACATCTGCGAACGGAAAGGCAGCCATTCGTCTGGCCGTATATTATGAATAATAGCTTCTGATCCAGGCCAGAACAGTGTGCCAACATTCAGTCCATGCTGTTTCGCGGTGACCCAGATTGGCTCAGCTTCATTCCACCAATAAGAGTCCTTGCTCTGCATGGTGAATTTTATTCCGGGATGATCCGGATCATACATTGTATTCCCGACAATCCCATGGTGGTCAGGTCTGAGGCCAGTCACCAAAGTGTAGTGGTTAGGGAATGTAATGGATGGGAAAGAAGGCCGCATATCCTCAGCAGAAACTCCATTCCGAGCCAGTTCTAATAGGTGAGGTGTCAGCCCTCTGGAAAGATATTCTGTTCGAAAACCATCCAGAGAAATCAGAATGACAGTTGGCTTCCCGATCCATGGCGTCGGCTGAAGCGGCGTTGAAGCACAACCGCTGATAAGGGTCAGAAGGGTCGCGCTAAAGGCCTTGGTAAGAAGCTTTTTCATGCTTCCAGTTAAGCGGAATTTTCCCAACGAAAACAGAGCATCCCTCCTATGCAAGTGCGAAGTTTTCGTGACGTCTCCGGGGCTGAGAGCACAAAAAAAGAGGGGCCAGAAGCCCCTCTTTCTCGTGCCATATTTAAATCGAAAGATCAGAAATGAGCACCGATGTTTAGCTGGAACGACCGTCCCATGATGGCATCATAATAACGGGTTAGGCTGACTGTGCCGGGGTACTTTGGAAGTGCGCCGGTAATGTTGTTGATCATGAAGTTGGCATCAATGTTCTTGGTGATCTGATAGCCAAACGTCGTGTTAAAATACGCAAAGCCCGGACGGTTGTTATGCTCGTACGTATAGTCTGAAACCTGCAAGGCATACTTGGACTTGCCATAGTAAATGGTCTGCCACTGGAAGAAAATCGGGCCACGCGTATAGTTAAAGTCCAGCGTGAACAGATTGTTCGGAGACGTCGTATCGCCATTCAGGACATACGTGCTGCCAAGATACGTCTGCTGATTGCGCAGGTAGTGAGAATAGTTTCCACGAAGTTCAATGTTGCCAGCAGACTGCGGCAAGCCGAGGCGCTGCAGGGGAACATAGTAGTCAATGTTCGCTTGCATGATCTGCATGTGCTGGTTGGCAATGTTGAAATAGCCGGACGTGAAGCTCTCAACCTGGTGGTCTGAATCACGCTTGAAGGAGTTGCAGTATGCGTTGTTCGGGTAAGAGCCTGAATCATAGCAGGCATTCATCAGATCGCCGACACTCAGAGATGTGATTTCATTGTTGACTTTGACATCAACAAAAGAGGCCGTCATGTCGAGACCACGGACGAAGTGCGGATGGAAATCCAGCGTGCCTGTGTAGCTGTGAGACGTCTCGTTCTGCAGCTTTGCGTTGCCGCCTGATTTGCCCTGCGCTGTGTAATAATTGATGTTCGAGCTGAAACCGCCCTTGGGAATTCCTTCTTTTGCGCAATTGGCCGCTCTCGTAGCCGGAGCAGGACCAGAGGTGATGTACTCGATGGAGCAGGGATCTTCTGCTGTGCTATATGTCGTGCTCTGGGGCGCAAAAAGCTCGGTGACGGACGGATTACGAACGGACTGGGCATAGTTCCCGGATAGGCCGAAATCCTGCGTTGGCCACCACGCACCACCAAACATGTACGTCCAGTAGTTGCCGGTCATGCTGTTGTTAATAAAGCGGCCGTTTGCTGTTGCGGACAGGCTGTAAACGCCCGGGACATGCATGTTCGGGGAAACGAGCGGAATATCCAGCTCACCAAAAACTTCATGCGTGTGATAGGCGCCCGACGTAATGGGGATGGCGGTTGAGTTGCCGTACTGCTTGTAGGTTCCGTCCGCCTGCTGCTCACCCTGGAAGAAGCTGCCCGGGTTGAAGTTGTAGCCTTCACGACGATGCTCGTAGCCAAGATCCCAGCGGATATCACCAGCCGGCAGGTGGGCAACCGTGCTGTGAATTTCTGCCTGAAGATCGCGCTGCGCATTTGTGTTTTTGCTGTGCGCGTCCGAAATGACGTAGTCGCGGGCGGCTGGCGTCATCTGGTTATAACCAAACGGGTTCAACGGCGAGCAGGTGGAGCTCCGTGTGACGGCCGTAGAATTTGTATAGCCTGGAGCGCAGACGATATTGCCGCTGGCGTCCGTCGTGGCGTTCAGCGCATTGGTCAGGTTCTGGGTGGCAATAGACGGTTGCCAGGTGTCGTTCATGTACTTGCCGTACACACCCTTCACAGACCACTCGAAATGACGGCCAACTGCGTTGAAATCACCGTTCAGGCCGCCCTGGAAGCGGAACATCTGCATGGTGGTCCGATACATGCCTGCGTCAAGATCCTGGTTCAGGCGTGACAAATAGAACGTATCCGTCGGCTTGCCTGCGGCCTGAAGAGCATTGACGATCTGTGCACGTACGGCGGGCGTCAGGTAGGGATTGTTCGTGCTGAGTTTGTACGCACCATTGACGACCGTGTTCGTCTGATAGCTTTGCAGGCTCAGTGGGTCATCGAACTGAGGCGTGTTCCAGGTACCCTGACCAACCAGGCTGGACGCTGTTCCGCGGGCATACCATCCCTGCCATGTTGCATGCAGGTGATCGGTGAAATCATAGTGGCCGAGCGTGGTCAGGTTCAGCTTGTCAGATGGCGCATAAAGCTGGTTATAATCCTGCAGCGCGAGGCCGTTCCCGCCTGATGCGCGAAGTCCGTCCTGCACAGCAGAGTTATACGTGATAGGCACGAGAGACTGGCCGTTAGGGCTGAACATCAGTGCCTGTCCGGCGGCGTTAGGAATAG
This sequence comes from Gluconobacter sp. DsW_058, assembly GCF_002153615.1. Taxonomy (NCBI): domain Bacteria; kingdom Pseudomonadati; phylum Pseudomonadota; class Alphaproteobacteria; order Acetobacterales; family Acetobacteraceae; genus Gluconobacter; species Gluconobacter sp. DsW_058. The sequence continues at coordinate 24,196 of NZ_JOPH01000004.1, read as the reverse complement.
CGTATCCGGCTTTACCTGCCTTGATTGGAAGCTGACCGTAAACGGCGCTTGTGGTCGGCAGACCAGTGACCGAGTTCTGCAGGAAACGAACGCCTGGCGTCAGCACGCGGGCATATGGCGTGGTCGAGCCATAAGCAGGTCGAGCGTATGTGGTTGCCTGGCTGCCCGTGATGTATGGGCGGTCATTCGCGACCATGCCGCCAGCATTGCGATATTCCACGTCAAAAACGACGCCGCCCTTGCCGTGGTCAAAGTCTGTGCCAGCCTTGAACGTAATCTTTTCCTGCGGCGCATCCAGCTTCTGCGTCCAGTTACCCTGTGCGTTGAAATCAACACCCTTGAAATGATCATCGAGCTGGTAGTTCACGACACCCGCAACAGCATCAGCACCATAAGCCGCGCCTGCGCCGCCGAGACGGGTATCAACCTTCTTGATCAGGGATGTCGGAATTGCACTGACATCAACCTGCGAGCCTGAGCCTGCACCATAGTTGGAAGCGGTTGACCCACCCACCATGCGCATGCCGTCCACGAGGGTGAGGGTACGCTGTGAGCCAAGGCCCAGAAGAGAAACGAACGACTGGCCAGCACCAAAGCTGCCCTGTGAACCGATAGGGGAGTTGTCACCCACCGTGAAGGCGGTGTTCTCACGCATCAGGGCAATGCCCATGTCCGTGTAGCCACGGGCACGAAGCTGCGCAGCATCGACGGTTGAGCCAGCCATAACGTTCGTCAGGCGTGTTTGGGAAAGACGCGTTCCTGTAACGGTAACGACTTCAGCGGCAGGTGATGTGCCTGGCTTCAGGTTGGCATTTGTAATTGTCTGAACGGGCGCAGACACAGGCGCAACTGTAACGGGCTTGGCTTGAACCGCTGTCTGAGGACGTGCGGACTGCACTGTTGCACGGGGTGCAGCCGCTTTTTTCGCAGAAGACTTATGAGCGGCAGAAAGATGCTTCGTCGTCGTCTCTGCACAGGCTTCAGGAACAGGAAGCGCTGTGTAGGAAATACCAGCCAGCAAGGCAATTTTCAAAAAAGTCCGGGAGGGTTTCAGTGAAAAGCCCGGACGGCCCAACGTTGGAAAAGAGGTGTTCATTGCTGGCAGATATCCCTTCATTTCATGTCTAAATGTATCTTCGATTACAAAACTGAAAGGAAATGTCTCCTGTGCGCAATGGTAACAATACGATTTTGGAGTGAGATTTTCTTGGTGTGTCCATTACAACACATTTATTTCAAATTATGTATTTAACGAAAATGGGTCTTATCTGTTATCGGATACAGAACATTTTAAAAAAATCGATTTTGTCTACGGTATTTTCCTTTCATTTTTTAAAAGTGACGATTGAGAAAAATTCAATACCGAGCGAATGGGAAAAGACAGTACAGTTGGTAGGAGGTTTTATTTGAACCGGCATGGCTGATCTGTGGTCGGCTGTTCATTAGTCTGAATGACCATGAGTGTCACAGCATCATCGCCGACATTTCCTGCAAAATGCCCGATGTGACCTTGTGAGTCCTTACGGCTCATTTGGTCTTCACCCAAGGAAACATCCCCCGGTCCCATCTCGACACGTGTTCCGTCCATTGCGGTGACGTACCATGTGCCTTTGAGGGGAATGATCCACTGGACTTTCGGGTCAGGGTGCCAGCTTCCATCCCAATGTGGGGGTTGCACGGTGGAGATGATCTGAGCCTCTCCGCTCTTGAGGCGGTCCTGCCATTGCGGGCCTGCCGGCTTGGACATGGTTTTCAGAATGTAATTGTGAAACGGACAGCGCGTCATATGGCTGACGCCATTATGGTCCGTCCAGTTGTGCCAATAATATGCTGTGGGAGGTGCAGGATCTGCAGCTTCAGCCGCGTGACAAAATGCGGTAACGCCAAGAGCGAAAGCAAAAAGCAGAGAGATAGGGCGCATGGCTTATTGTTCCTCATGTCGTGCTGGGGGCTGATAGCGAGGCTTTGGGGCGATATCGTCAAAGCGGCTGCGTGAGGGTGTGGACAGAAGCTCGATAATCATGCCCCACGGCGCACGGCCGTAGCAGAACATGTTACCAGGGCCAGCTTCGAGAGAAGGCTGCCCCTGTGGCTCTGTCAGAAGCTCGCCACCCGCTTTGGTGAAGCGGGTGCAGGCCGCATGGATATCGTCAACATAGACGGCAAAGTGCTGCACGCCGAAGTCACAGGCGCGGACGGCAGGTCTCTGATCCGGGCCATGAATTTCAAAGAGTTCGAGCCCAGGTCCATGCCCCAGAGACATCATACACATCTCCCAGACCACACTGCCAGTTGGCAGCCCGAGTATCTTCTCTGTCTGCAGACCCTGTTGGGGTTGGGTGTGGGTAACGTTGCGGTATAGCGCAACAGCACCCAGTGCGGTTTCTAGAAAGCGGATGGCAAGGTTGATGTCGGGTACGGTCACACCGACATGGTCGATACCTCGCGGAAGTCCTGAATGGTCTGCACTCACGGAGAGATCCTTCATGGTTATGAAGGTCTCAACCTGTGAGTTAAAGAACGGTTGCGGTCAGCCGTTCACATTAGTGACGAACTATGTCAGTTCAGGCGTCGTCGATCGGACGTTTCGGGAGAAGCGCCGGTACGAAGAAGAGTGTGCAGATCAGTGTGCAGCCCAAAGACATCAGAAGCAGACGGCCCATACTTGCAGTGCCCGGATGAGCGGATGTTGCCAGCGATCCAAAGGCCGTTGCTGTCGTCAGGGCAGAAAATAGAACAGCGCGCGCGGTCGGAGAGGTTAGCGGCCCCTTGATGCCTTCGCGCCAGTTCATCACGAAATAGATATTGAAAGACACGCCAACCCCGAGAAGCAGGGGAAGAGCAATGATGTTGGCGTAATTCAGTGTCTCTGGAACCGTGACAATCAGGATGACAGTCAGGAGAGCCGACAGCAGGAGCGGCGCCATAACAAGAGCTGCATCCAGAATGCGGCGAAGCACCACCAGAAGAATGATGCCGATCATGATCAGAGCTGAAATGGCAGCAATCGTGAAGGCATGGACGATGGTGTTCGCGCTTTCGGTGATCTCCATGGCCGGCCCACTGATATCCGGATTGACCGAACGCAACTGGGACACAAACCGGTGCATGACGGGCGTCTCGGAAATCTGTCCCTTGGGATGGATCGTCAGGCGCTGGCGACCATCAGGCAGTGCATAATCCTTCCGGATGTCATCTGGGATATTGTCGATAGTGATGGGCTTCGGCTGAAGCGCCGTGCGGAGCATGGAGAGCTGATCCGGCAAAAAGCGTGTCAGGGCATGGCTGGCATTGACCAGTGTTGCGTCCGGGGCTGTCGAGAGCGTGTTGAGTGCTTGGCGGATTTTTTCAAGTGGTGCAGGAAGCTGATCTTTCACGCTGTCCAGTTTGGCTGCCGCTGCGAGTGCGGATGCACGAATGGCCGCTGCGTCTGGTGCAGGCGAGGGGGTCTGAACAGTAATCGTCGGGAGAAGAATGGAAGCCGTATCCTCGATCATAGCCAGTTTGTCGGTCTGATCGTCCGGGACGAGCGCTCCCAGCCACAGCACATCATGGACGCTCGACAGCTTGGAGAAAGCCGCTGCGTTCTTTGCCGCATCCTGAACATTCGGGACCAGAAGCTGAGCAAAATATGGTGTGGTAAGAGGGTTATCTTCCAGAAGGTGGAGAGCGTGCATGCCCTCTGTATTTGGGTTCTTCGTGTGAAGAGGATCTGCATCGAACTTCAGCAATGGCATCAGGGCAACGCCCACGACCCCGAGAAGTGCGAACACGCCCACGACCTTTCTGCGCTTGTGACGCAGCATGTGATCGACTGGCGCCATGAACGTAAAGCCCGGTTCCCCTTTCCCAAGCTTTGCCCGGAAGAGCGTCAGCAGGGCCGGGAGCAGTGTCATGGTGCACAGGAAGGCAATCAGCATCCCGAAGCCAGCAATCAGGCCTAATTGAGCAACGCCGATGAAGCTTGTCGGGGTAAAGGCCAGAAAGCCCGCAGCCGTTGCAAGCGACGCGACCAAAATCTGGACACCGCTTTCCTGTCCGGTAAGAACAAGGGCGTCATGTAGAGACGGCATGGAGCCATCTTCGTTGCGCTGTCCCCGGAAGCGGACGCTGTACTGAATGGCAAAATCCACAGCAATGCCCACGAACAGGATCGCGAACGCCACCGAGATGAGATTCAGTTCCTTCACGCTAAGCGCAGCAAAGCCGGTCGTCAGCAGAAGGCCTGAAATCAGTGTCAGCAGAATGGGGACAATGACACGGATCGAATGCACGGCCAGAATCAGCCAGAGTGCGACCAGAACCAGCGAAACGACCAGACCAAGCACCATGCCGTGCGCAACGGTCGAGAACTCTTCGTCGTTCAGTTTGACCTCACCAGTAATGCTGCCCGTGGCCTGACCGGATTTTACGAACTCAAGGTTATCGATTGCCTTGCGCATCGCCGTCGTGGCGCCTTCGCCAGGCTGAAGAGAGCTGTAATCCAGCTTGGGTTTCGTGACGACAAATTCGTAACGGCTACCCAGTTCGGCCAGACGACCAACGAGAAGATTTTGCCAGGACAAATCCTGAGGGTGACCAGCTGCAGCTTTGGTCAAAGAGTCCGCAAAGCCATCCAGAGCACCATTGAAGCCGCTGGGAATGCCTTGCCCCGCTTGGATGCCGTCTCCGATCAGGCCAAGAGCGCCGAATAGACCTCGGGCAGAAGGATCTGCTGCCAGGGTCCCAAGGAAGGGCTGAGCGGAGACAATGGAATCTAGAAGGGGTTCGAGGTCCTTCTTGTCCAGAAACAGGAAGCCGTGACTGTTGTAGAAGGGGTTGTCGCCGGGGAGGCTAACCAGCTCAAAGTGCTCGTGGTCTTTGCTGAGCTCCGCAGCAAGCGCCCGTGCCGTGGCCCGACCCTGTTCCGGAATGCGGCTGTCGATGATGGCAACGAGCTGATTGTCATCTTGCGGGAAGAGACGGTTCATCTCGTCCGTCCGCTGTTTCCACGGCAAGTCGCTGGCAAACATCTTGCCGGTATCAGTTGTCACACTGAGGCGCGTGATACTCAGTGCGACACATCCCGCACAGAGGAGCGCAAACAGAACCACCACCAGTGGCGCACGACGTGCACAGGCGGCATTCAGCCGGCCGATCAGATCCGAAAACATGGGGCCTACCCTTAACAGAACGGGCAGCATTTCCCTACCCCAACCTGACATTTCCGCCATCATGGGGCACAATGGAAGCCATGACGTGGACTCTCGATGGCTTGGCTGAACATGAAAGTGTGATCAAGGGCAGCACTTTCCTTGCGCGCGCGGCCCCTGTTGCAGATGAAGCCGCAGCACTGGCGTTCTTTGCTGAGGTTGCTGTCCCGGACGCGACTCATAATTGCTGGGCCTTCCGGACGGGTCAAAGATACCGTGCCAGCGATGATGGAGAACCCTCCGGAACAGCAGGGCGCCCGATCCTTTCTGCCATTGAGGGGCAGGATTTCGACAATGTGATGGTGGTCGTCACCCGGTGGTTCGGTGGTGTAAAGTTGGGGGCCGGTGGGCTCGTCCGGGCATATGGCGGTGCGGCTGCGGCCTGTCTGCGAGAGGCGGCAAAAATCGAGCGGATCGAAACCCTGCCCCTGCGGTTTCATTGTCCCTTCTCAGTTTATGCGCAGGTTGAAGCCAAACTGCCGGGGTGGTGTGCAGAAAAGACACTGTGTGACTTTGATGCAGAGGGTGCGTGGTTGACGGTCGCTGTGCCTGTTGAAGAGGCAGACATGATCACGGAATACCTGCGAGACCTGACACGTGGCCAGATGGCCATCTCTCGCCCGGATCTATAAACAACTAAATAAAAAAGTTATAAATAAAATCTCTCTTTACATAATGTGTAATGTGAGACTCACTCGTTTTCGTTGCCTCTTCATGTCAAATTCATGGTTCTCGATGCTTCTTTCTGTCGTCTCTTTCCGTCATGAAAGAAGCCTCATTGCCGGAGTGCTTCTGTTGATGGTCAACCTGGGTCATCACGCAGGTGCCCAGACCGTTCCTTTGAAAGCCAGTCCGATTGAGTCCCCTCCGACAGAGGAGGAGTGGATCAAGGTTCCTTCCACCGAGCGACCGATGATCCAAGATTATCCTCATGCCGGCGTGGTCGGCCAGCCACGCCGAATCACTGCCAAGCAGAACCGTGCACCGAATGGTCATCAGGGGCCGTGGGGTGATTTCAACTACGGAAACGGCGAAGCGGCGGGGTTTGGCCCCGTGGGTCGCTACGGTGCAGCGGCCTGGGCGGAGGACTGGAGCTACCTGCGAGACAAAAGCCAGCGCACGGACTTTTTTGATCCACTCAAATTCATCGCCTTGAACAATAGTCGCACGATCTGGCTGACCCTGTCGGGAGAATCGCGGTTACGAAACTGGTATGAGGAAGCGCCATTTCTGGGGAGCAGTGGAAAAGCCCAGTCAGGCCGCTTCGGCATCCGAAATCTGATCGGGGCAGACTTGCATCTGGGTGAGCACGTGCGTTTTTTCGGTCAGCTCATCAATGCGGATGCAGGCGGTTGGAAGGGGTTCGGGTATGGGTCGACATATCGCAAGAGGCTGGACCTGCAACAGGGTTTCGTCGAACTGAAGAGCAAAGTCGCCGGGGCACAGACAGGTTTTATGTTTGGACGCCAGCAGTTCCTCGATGCTCCGTCCTACATGTTGTACAATCGTGAAACTCCAAACGTTCCACTGTCCTGGAATGGTGGCCGGTTTTACGCCCTCTGGCCCCGGATCCGAGTGGACGCATACGATTTCGTTCAGACGAAAACAGACAGTCCTCTCATGTTCCACAACACCGAGGATTATGGGACGCGCCTTTATGGTGGAAACACCACGATGATCGTTCCAGCATTTTCCGTTGGTGGCGAGCGCGTTCACTCGTTTCTGGACCTGTTTTATATCCGCTACAGATACAGCAGCGGTCTGTCTGCGGTTCCGACAGCAGCGCGCGTTCTTAAAGGGACATCCTCCCGCGGTAATCTGGGATTTCGCTGGTATGGAACATCTGCCTCCGTCGAATACTCGGTGGGGGCACTCTACCAGAACGGAACATTCCAATACGCTGGGACAGAGCGGAAAAGCAGCGTTCGTGCGTGGGCCGTCAACACGATCATAGGTTACAGGCATACACCTTCTCCCTTGCATCCCTTCTTGGGTGTGCAGGCAGATATTTATTCCGGTGGGTCGGATGGTCAGAACGGAACGGTGCGCACTTACATGGCGCCGTTTAATCCACAGACCAATTATCTGGATACGACGACCTATATTTCACCGTCCAATCTAGTGAGCCTGTCTCCGGTTATCAGCATCACACCCTGGAAAGGATTTGCGTCCCTGCGTCTGAAGGCACCGTTTATGTGGCGGGAAAACGCAAACGGTGCGATCTGGAGTTCATCTGGCCCATACACATTCGCTCATGCTTATCGGGGAGGATATGTGGGCGTCGTACCGCAGGCGTCGTTGACGCTTCAGATCAACCATCATCTGACCTGGCAGATCTATGGAGCGCGGTTCATGGCGTCACAGAGTTTGCGCAAAGCGGGCGCGCAAAGTGGCAGCTATGCGCAGTCAAACGTGACATTCAGGTTCTAGAAAACTGTTAGTTCAGGACGGGTTCTGACCTGTCCTCTGGCAATGGGGGCGTCTCGATCATCACGGGCGGAAGAATGTCTTCCAGACTGGCTTGTATAGCCTTCTCGGAAAAACGCTCTTTCAGTAGCTTCCTTGCGGCCGCTATCTGAGCCTTTGCCGCAGATGGTACCAGAAGAGCAGCTGTTTTTTCCGCAAAATCTTCCGCACTGTCAGCGATGGATTTTGCCCATATCGGGCTGGACGCATCTACGAGCCCCTCCGCTGCGACGGACGTCATGACAATCGGCAGCCCAACAGACCATGCATCCAAAACCTTGCCCTTGATTCCTGCACCATAACGGAGCGGAGCGACACAAAGCGATACGTCGGACAGGGTATCTTCAAGGTTGGAGACGTGCCCTGTAACTTCTATGTCTTCGTCTGCAAGCATATGAACTGCGTGCGGCATGGCGCTCCCGATCAGGCGACAAACAAGATTGGGAATGCGGTTTTTAAGGCGCGGCAGAATGTCCAGAATGAGCCATTTTGCAGCGTCTGTGTTTGGGGCATGGGCAAAGTGAGCGACAAACGCAATGACGGGCTTGTCCTGGCGTCGCCGGGAGCGGGTTTTGACGGGAACCGCCCAAGGGACAACGTGAATATTTGCTGTAGGCACCATGCGCTCAAGACGTTCGGCTTCGATTGCAGAATGGGTCAGGACGCTATCTGCCAACCAGGCACACATGTTTTCCCGCACTTCAATACGCGTTGCTGTTCGCGCAAGTTCAGGTCGATTTTCTACTTCAGCTTGGCGGCGTAGGCGAAAGGAAGCAAGATCTGCAACGCTCCAGATCAGTGTAGCTGTTGGGGCGAAGGCGCGGGATAAGGCGGAATAGCTTTCAGCATTATTTAACCGGTGAAGGTAGATAACATCCAGCCCTGGTCCGAGGCGTTTGAGAGCTTCTTCCGGGCCAGTGAAGACTGGTGGCATCAGGCAGTCGATGCCCAGCGAGGCAAGGCGGAGATAATCCTGCTCTGAAGGTGCCTGACGGGACGGTATGAAGCAGCAATTATACCCAATCGCCTGTGTCGCACGAATATGAGACAGCAGTGCTACGGATCCAGCATCCACGGTAGGGTCGGGAACGCGGTCATCCACAAAAAGGGCGCAGGGCATGACGGATGTGACATCGTCGTGGCGTCGGTTGGCCCGGTAAGCAAAGGCACGATCATCAATACTGGCAATATCCGACCCAGTCTGCTGTCGCAGGGTCTCCGCCGCTTTTGTCAGGAACGTCAGAGCCTCCGATCTCGCCGCTGGGGTATTCAATCCTTGAAGCAGTGCGCTGAAATAATGCTTGAGAGGTTTATCCAGATGCTCGGCGGTCGGAAGGTGACAGGGCTCACCAAACCGCTCCTGACCATGGAATAGTTGAATAACGTGGTCTTGTTGCGGATCCAGCGCGGCGTCAAATACATAGTCAAAACCGTATCGGCCGGAATTCAGACCAGCGTCCCTCAGGTCTCGGCGAAACTGGTTTGCAGGAAAACGCACAGTTTGTACGCCATCAGTTACGGCTGTCAGCCAGACAGTTCTGTCTGGATTCAGCTCATCCATGATCCAGCCTGCAATATGTAGACGGTCCGCGATGTCTATCGTTCCGACAAGACGGCTGGGCTGCGGCTCAATATAAAAAGGAGAACCCTGAAAAGCACGATCCTGCAGGCTGTCACGAACGTCTATCAGGCACCCTTCATGCGGTGGCGGCTCGTGCCAGGCCCAGTCAAAAGCACAGCATCCGTCTCGGGCTACGTTTCTCAGGTCTGCGCGAAATGTTGTAGCCGCAATCTCTTGAACCAACTGGCCGTTTTGGAAAATGCGCAGGCGGACAGGTCGATCTGGATTTTTCAGATCAACCGCCCACCCAGCAATGCGATCATGGTTACAAATATCGATATAACCAGCCAGAAACTGTGGCACAGGGAAGACTTATCCTTGCAGATCAGGCTGCTTCATTCGGAAAGAGACATTTTGCATGCTCTTTCAAGCGGCTGTGAATTTGGGCGAGTTCAGGCCCATCTTCGAGACGTGGCGCGCAGTATATGAGATGCTGTCGCGGAGCATCAGGATACAGGGCTTCATATTCATGTGCGTTGTGGAACATCCCTCGGGATCTGTCATCCAGAAAGCTTTCTGAGGGTGCGCCTTCCGCAAGCAGAATGTCATGGCTGTCGAGCTCGATGTGAATATATCGGATCGTCTCCGGTTTCTGAATCTGAAGAATGGAATGATCATTGACCAGATGCAGGGCAGGAATGAGATAGCCGTTGATCAGCATGGCGTGTAGCGGAGAAACAGTCAGGTCCCGCTTTGGAAGGTTATTTCCCAAGGACCCCTTGTGAAACAGGATCGGTAAGACGTCCCGATTGCCGTAGGCAAAAAGTGGGTCATAGGCGCGACGTCCGATCCACCGAATAGGACGGGCATCCCCTGATGCTGTTAAAATCAGATCACCAATAACCAGATCTTCTACTGGCCGCTCTCCCCGAGGAGTCTGAATTAGCGTTCCCGGGCAATAGCAGGGGGTACCGTAAAGCATTTCTGTCCCGCCGGCCGAAGGAGCATTCCGAAAATAGATCGGAGATGAGAAAGCACTTGTGACAGCAATTTCTTTCACAACGGTTCCACTGGACATGACGTCCAGAAAAACCGCTGGTGTTGCGGTTTCAGAAGACGCCTGAACCGTCGCGCCGCTTGTGACATTCTGGATCGACGGAGCAGAAACAAAAACTGCGCTTAACCCGTTTGTCGAAGCAATATCCGAAAAAACAATTCCACCCCCTCGCTCTATTGTGAGCGGATCTGTCAGAACTGTGCTGGCGCCGAGGCTCACGGTGCCACCACTGCTGACTGTGAGGTGCGACAACGTGGCGCCGTTTAGTGCGGTGAGGCTTCCGCCAGAAAAGACGGTGGTATGATCGGCCGTACCACCGACTGTCATGATCGCTTCGTTGTAAACGGACGTTTTGTCTGCGTAGCCTGAAACATCCAGAGTAGCGTAGACGTGGGACGTCACATTTACACCTTGCCCCGTCTGAAAATTCCACCCGTTCCAGCTACTGGAGAAGCCAGAAAGGGTCGCGTCGACAGAGCTGCCTCCAGCCTCAATTGTGGATGCTCCGCCAAATCCGATCCGGTTGCCCGAGACTGTGCCGCCACTTTCGACAGTCTGGAATGTCTTGATGTAGCTAAAGGACTGGGTGAGGCCTGTATAACGCTGCGCCTCTCCGGTTTTTCCAGAAAAAACAGTATCGATAGCAATGCCACCGCTTTCGATGACCTGAAAAGAACTCGTGTTCTGCAGCGCATAGGGTAGAAGATATCCGGTCAAGACCGTCCCTGACGCTACTCCCCCGTTCAGGACGGTTTGGATGGCGATGTCTTTCACAATTGTGGAGACTGCTGCGCCACCAGCAATAATATCCTGCCGAGCAAATTGGGTTGTCATGCCGGCGCCAGTGCTGCCAGCGGAAAAAGCCGAGCTGCCCTGAAGCAGCATGCCATTTGCCGTTCCTCCTGAAACAACCTGTGTTGCATCAGGAGAAATGGTGCCACCGTTGACCACCTGGCCTGAGCTTACGGTCATAACGGGGCCATTTCCTGAAGGAAGTGGTGTTGAGGAGGATGTCTGCTGGCTCGCCATCTCAATACTCGCTTTCGAAGGGACAGCACCCGACAACAGAACATTCAATGGACGTTCAGTAGTCTGAAAAGAATCAGGCCGTCATGGTTCGTAAAGCTTAGACAGAGAAGGAAATAATATGTCGCAAATAAATCGTTAATTAACGATTTATTTTCTATGTGCCAGCAGGATTTATTCAGCCTGCACTGGTCTCGGTGAAAAGACCTACGAGATCTGTAAGGTGCCCTATCTCGCGTAATTTGAGGCCTGTGGGCGGCTTGACGCGAGCCGAAGCAGCGGAAACCCTTCTGGGAAGAATAGCCTCAACAAATCCCAGCTTCGCAACCTCCTTAAGCCGAAGATCAGCCTGGCTGACCTGTCGGATTTCGCCGGAAAGGCCTACTTCCCCAAAATAAGCAGCGGTTGAAGATGCAGGCTGACCTGTCGCTGCGGAGATCAGAGCTGCGGCAACGGCCATGTCTGCGGCGGGTTCATTGACCCTTAACCCACCAGCCACGTTCAGGTGAACGTCCATGTTCGCGAGTTTCAAACCGCATCTCGCATCCAGCACGGCCAGCAGCATGTTAAGGCGAGACGTATCCCATCCGACAACGGCGCGACGTGGCGCCCCGTCTCCTGCCTTGGGGGATAGCAGGGCCTGAACTTCCAAAAGAACGGGCCGTGTGCCTTCGAGGCCGGCAAACACAGCCGATCCAGCAATGTTGCCGCGTCTCTCGGCGAGGAACAGGGCGGAAGGATTGGGCACCTCCGTCAGCCCCGTATCAGTCATGGCAAAGACGCCGATTTCGTCGGTTGCGCCAAAGCGGTTTTTGGCTGCACGCAGGATGCGGAACTGATGACCGCGATCACCTTCAAAATACATGACAGCATCAACCATGTGTTCCAGCACACGCGGCCCTGCCAGAGACCCTTCTTTCGTAACGTGACCGATCAGGATCAGGGCGAAGCCGAGTGTTTTGGCCAGGCGGATGAGTTCGAATGCGCTGGCCCGGACCTGCGCCACGGACCCTGGAGAGCTTTCCACGCTTTCCAGCCACATGGTCTGAATGGAATCAATGACCACGACAGTATGGGACCGATCGTTTTCCAGCGATCCCACGATGTCTCCGACATTGATGGAAGCTGCCAGATCCAGGGAATCCAGTGTATTGCTGTCCCGGTCCAGCTCCAGTCTCTGCGCGCGAATGCGGATCTGATCGACGGATTCTTCGCCCGAGACATACAGAACCTTGTGACCACTCCGAGCTAGCGCACAGGTTGTCTGGAGCATCAGGGTGGATTTACCAATACCTGGATCACCGCCAACCAGAACAACGGATGCAGGTACAAGACCGCCGCCAAGAACGCGGTCCAGCTCTGCGATGCTTGTCGTGATGCGTGGGGGCGGCTTGGCCTCGCCATCAAGACGAACGGTTTGAAGACGCCCGGTGCTCAGCTTGCCCGTTTTGCGGGCTGTGGGTTCTGAAGTTTCCTCAACCAGCGTGTTCCATTCCCCGCAAGCTTCGCATTTGCCCACCCATTTGGAATAGACAGCCCCACAGGACTGGCAGACAAAGCGTGCGGTTGGTTTCTTGGCCAAGGGAATCTCTCTTCACATGGACTCTGGATGCTCCCGATATAGGGAGCGTTCCTGTTATGATCCAGTCAGAGAAGGCGTTAATCGTCTGTGCGGATGATGATGCGTGCCATGATGCGGGCAGCCGTCACGATCATAAGCAGGATCAGTGCCTGAATAAGGATATTCTGGCTTTTGGGCGGGTGCATGAACAGAATGAACACCATCGGCAGCGCGATGAGATACGTCAGACCAAGACGCTGCCAGACTCTGCGGGAAATGGGAGGGCGTCGGAACGGCTTCATTTGCGAAGTTCCATGGTGATCGGTCCTTCTCGGCGTCCATGCGTGAACTGGTCCACCATTGCATTGCCTGAGTTCATCAGGTCTGCCGCCAGCCCCTGCCAGACCAGTTTGCCCTGGTAAAGCATGGCAGCCTGATTGCCGATCCGCTGCGCTGAAGCCATGTCATGCGTAATGGCGATCGCCGTTGAGCCCAGCTTTTGAACACAATCCACGATAAGTCCGTCAATGACGGCCCCCATGATGGGATCAAGGCCTGTGGTCGGTTCGTCGAAGAACAGGATGTTGGGCTGTCCGGCAATGGCGCGAGCCAGTCCGACGCGCTTCTGCATGCCGCCTGACAGTTCAGACGGGCTGAGCTGCCCAACGGAGGGGTCCAATCCAACTTGCTGGAGGATTCCGCCTGCCAGTTCACGCGCCTTGGATCGGGACGGAACTGGGCCGTCACGGTCTGAGTGCTTGGCCCGAAGCCCGAAGGCGATGTTGTCCGCGACACTCATGCTGTCGAACAGGGCGGCGTTCTGGAACAGCATGCCAATCTGTCGACGCAGGATTTCCTGCCGCCCGCGCGGAGCTGTGAGAACGTTTTCGCCGTCAATTTCGATAGTGCCGGCATCGGGCTCGATCAGGCCGAGGATACACCGCAAAAGAACGGATTTTCCTGAGCCGGAGCCACCAATGATGACCATGGAGGTGCCGGTCTCGACATCAAGGTCGATCCCGTCGAGCACGACCTTGGAGCCGAACGCCTTCGAAAGGCCGCGGATGCGGATTTTGGGTGTGCTCATTGGGAGAAGAACAGATCTGTGAGGAGGTAATCAAACAGCAGAAGCAGAATGGAGGCGCCCACGACGGCCGCTGTGGTGGCTGAACCCACGCCTTCCGCACCGCCCCGACTGTTATAGCCGTGGTAGCAACCCAGAAGAGCAATGAGAAAGCCGAAAGCTGCCGCTTTAACCAAACCGACCACCACATCCATGGTCTTCAGCGAATCCAGCGTGGCCGTGATGTAGGTGGATGGTGAAAAGCCAAGTTTTGCGACTGATACGGTGAAACCGCCAAGAACACCCAGAACGTCCGCCACGATGACGAGACAGGGCAGGGCGATGGTTCCCGCCAGAAGACGTGGCGTCACCAGATATTTCATCGGGTTGGTCGAAAGTGTCGTCAGGGCATCGATCTGATCGGTGACGCGCATGGTGCCGATCTGGGCGGACATTGCGGCACCGACACGCCCGGCAACCATCAGTCCTGCCAGAACCGGCCCCAGTTCGCGGGTGACAGCCAGAACCACAATCCCGGCGATAGCGCTCTGGACGTGATACTGCCCAAACCCGACATAGGACTGCAAAGCGATGACGGCTCCGGAGAACAGGGCTGTCAGGGCCACAACCGGAAGGGAGAAGAATCCCGTTTCGATCAGCGTGGACAGGAAGATGCGCCAGTAGAACGGTGGCCGCACGAGATGCGACAGCCCTTCCAGCGCAAACATGGCGAGAGCACCCGACTGGCGGACGAGTCCGAGGACGGCACGGCCAAGGGCCGCTATGGGATCAAGAACGGCATTCACCCTTCAGCCCCTACCCTGCGCGCCCGGCTACGTCAAAGTCTGTCTTGCTCAGGCGGAGCGTTCCAGGTCCCGGAACTGGCGCTCCAGCGCGAAATCCGGGGAGGTTACGAACTGTTCCATGCGCGCCAACCTTGGCTCCATACGAGCCAGGCGGTCGTTCAGGCGCACCAGAGTATGGTTTGAACTGAAAGATGTCGTCTCCGGGGCGTGGCGTTGTTTATGACGCGCGCTCTGATCCCTGGCTGTGTGAATAACCTCTTCATACAGATCCACAGCACGGCGTGTGTAATAGACATGGGGGGCGTCACCTGCAGATGATTGTCCTCCCATTCGACGGTCAGCCATGCGTGTTTGCCAGTTTCGCGTGAAAGCGGAGAGGCCTTCAGCAATATCCGCCCAGAGAGCACCAAAAAAGGACTCCCCGGTCCGTTTGCGATAACGTCTGGCGTGACGCAGGACCAGCCAGACGCAGACCACGATCAGAACAAGACGCAGACCGCCCAGATGGTGACCACTGCTATGTTTGCCGAAAGAGCCAAGAGCCTCCCAGCCTTGCTGCGTGCCGGAATCGAAATTCACGGACTGACCAAGGCTGGCCAAAATATCTTTCGTGATCGCCTGCCCATCAATCGGTGCGGCTGCGGTGACATGCACGCCGGGGCCTGTGGTATGAACTGTCAGGTCTCCCGAGCCATAGTGGCTGCGGGATATTGTTCCTGAAACACTATCGACCAGAACGTTCCCGGAGCCATAAAGTGACAGACTGGCTGAGATGGCACTGACATGTGCTGTGATGTCGGACGAGCCGAGATCCCGAATGGAGAGGTTCTCTACTGAGCCACTCCTGAGCAGCATGTTGCCTGACGATGTCGCGGACAGCTCAGCACGAGGTGCTGTTACGAGCCCGACAAGCAGGTCTCCGCTTGAGAAATTGAGAACGTGTACATCGCCTGTCACCGTAGCAATGGAAACATTGCCGGATCCGGTCATCCGCAGATCCACGCCCGTTGCGCTGTTGACGCGTACGTCACCGCTTCCGGAAAAGCCACTAAGATGGCCGGATAGTCCAGTAACAGTGATGTCGGTCTTGTTGCCGCGGAGATGGATATTCGTCCCGGCTGGAACCTGAATTGTCGAGCTGACTTCGGTGCTGCAGGACGGGTCACTCAGAGCAAGTTTGAGTGTCTTGTCCCCGGCGGCTGTCAGGTTGCCATTGCCCTGAAGAACCTTCGCTGTATTACCCTCAACAACATGAAGATCTGTCAGGCAGGTCGGTGCCAGTTCCAGCGTAGCTCCCGTGACGGAGCTTACACTGTCTGGAGTTGGAAACGCTGGTGGCGCCGGTGGCGCCGGGGGAGCAGGAATGGCAGGGGCTGCGTCCTGAGAAAGAGCCGGGCTGATCGTTCCTGTAGCAAGCAGGAGGCCGAGGATGCTCCCTGCAAAACGTACCAGATCGTGGGATGTCTTCATCATCAGCCTCCCTGTTTTGGTGTATTGCCCTGAGGCGGCATGACCGGAGCTGTTGGCGTCGAAGGAGCAGGCGGCGGTGCCACAGTGTCCGGCAGGGGAGGCTGTGGCAGCTTCTGAGGAGCCTCCGACGGCGCCGTGGGGACACTGACTGAGGGTGTCTGCTGCGTCGGGGTGGGAGTACTTGGTGCGACGGCAGCCGGGGGTGGTGCCGCGACAACAGGAGGTTGAACGGCTTCCTGTTCCGGCTGGGCTGGTTTCTGAGGCACTGATATTGGTGGTGCAGATGTTGATGGAGCCGGAACAGTAGGCTGGCTGATCTGGGGAGACGTTTCTGTGGAAGCCGGCGGCTGAGGAGCCGGTACCGAAGCTTTGGAAACGGGCGGAGGAGCGACTGGCAGCGTCGCCGTAACGGGTGGTGCGGCCGGTGTCACGACAGTCGGCGGCGGAGCAACTGCCGCCGGAGTTCCGACATTTACCGCGCCACTGCCAGACCGAACGATCGGGCCGGAGACGCGCTCGATATTGACGGCGCCTGTGCCATTGGCTGTCACCGTTGCAACGGAAGCGTTGCCATGAACGGTGGCGGTCGCATTGTCTGACGTCACGATCGTCAGGGCTTCGATACTACCCTGTGAAACCATGAAAGAGGCATCGTTCGATAGTTGTGCAGATAGAGCGGTCAGTTGTGCAGAGTCGGCGATCAGCGTTGATGTGCCGGAAGCCACAATCTGGGCTGCCCGTTCGAGAGAGCCGATATGCACGCTGGAGGCACCATGCATGCTCAGATCAAGGGACTGCGTATTCTCGATATCCATCGTCGCGGAGTCGAGGCTGGCATCAAGGGACGCCAGTTTTCCTTTGATGATGAAATGCGTGTCATGGCTGTCATGGATCGAGACGCCAGTATAAGGCGACACACTGATCGTGACCTTACCATTGGGCGCGCAACTTTTCGTGGCGATGGAGATGCGGCTGTCCGACTCTTCCTTGCCACTGCGCATCGTCACCTGCGTTGCATTGCTGCTGTCTAAAGTAGCGCCGTCTTTCATGCCTGGGTCTACGACGATCCGCACCTGACCTGTGCAGGGAATCGCCATATCCAGATCAGATCCGGACATGGTGACGCGCGCGGCCTGAGCCGGGTAGGCAGAAACTGCCCCTGTCAGCATGGACAGCAGCAGCATGCGCAGGGCGGTGCGGGATGTCATCGTGAACTCCTAGCTCTCCAGCCCGGGATATCCTCGTCGAGGATGCGTTCGAGCTGGTCGATCCTTTCTTCCAGACGCGTAGCATGGGCCTCGGCCTGTGTCAGGGCAGCCTGCAGATGTGGGTCTGCGATGCCCTGATTAGGAAGGTTGCCCGTCCGGGCACGCAGCAGGCGCGGGCCTAGGACGAGCGCCGGGATAAAGCCAAAAAGCAGGACAAGAGCGACGATATCCTCATTCATGACTCAGACTTTCTTGCAGCAGTCATCAGGCTTCGCGCTTCTTTTCTGCAATCCGGCGTTTCAGAGTCTCGAACTCATCTTCTACAGCCGCATCCGTCTCCAGAGCGGCCAACTCTTCGTGCAGGGAGGGGCGACCAGACCGACGTCCCAGATCATAGGCCTCGGCTTTGCCTTCCAGTTCATCCAGAGCGCGCTCGACCTGTTCGAAACGGTTCAGCGTGTCATCAATGCGGGTATTGTAGAGCTTTTCACGTGTCTTGAGGCGGCCTTCTGCCGTGCGGGCACGCATGGTCAGGGTTTTCTCACGGGATTTCGCATCCGCCAGTTTGGCCTGAAGCTTCGTGATGTCGTCGTTTTGCTGCTCAAGACCTTCCGTGACCTGTGCAATCTGGCGTTCCAGCCCTTCGCGGGACTGTTCGACCGTGTGACGTGCTGAGAGCGCCGCCTTGGCCAGATCGTCCCGGTTGCGTTCGATGGCCAGTGTGGCCTTACGGTGCCATTCGTCTTCTTCATGCATCATGGTGCGCACGCGGCGTTCGAGCTGCTTGCGTTCTGCGATGGTGCGGACGGCCTGACTACGCACTTCAACGAGCGTGTCTTCCATCTCTTGAATGACAAGGCGGATCATCTTCTGCGGATCTTCTGCCGTGGCGAGAATCGCATTGAGATTGGAGTTCACGATGTCGGCGAGCCGAGAAAAAATACCCATGACGCTTTCCTTCCTGAGAACTGGATTAGAGCACAATGACCTGTCTTGTCAGCGGGCTCGTTTTGGGGATGTTATGGTTGTGACAATCTGAAGTGGCGAACGAGGCTCAGAAATGGCGAGATCCACCCAAGCGGACGAGGTTCCGACACCCATCGGGCGGGCTCCGGCATTTTTGGCGATGCTGGACCAGATCTCCCGTCTTGCTCCTCTGAAGCGCCCCGTTCTGGTGATCGGAGAACGTGGGACCGGCAAGGAACTGGTTGCGGCGCGGCTTGCGTTGCTGTCGGATCGTTGGGACGCACCTTTGGTCAAGCTGAACTGCGCGGCTCTTCCGGAGGCGCTGTTGGACAGCGAGTTGTTCGGACATGAGGCTGGCGCGTTTACGGGTGCGCAGAAGCGGCGTTTGTCGCGGTTCGAGCGCGCAGATGGCGGAACGCTGTTTCTGGATGAAATTGGCACGGCCTCCCTTGCCGTTCAGGAAAAACTGCTCCGCGTTATCGAGTACGGCAGCTTCGAACGCGTTGGCGGCAGTGAGACAATTCGCGTGGATGTGCGTTTGATTGGTGCCACCAACGCGGATCTTCCGGCCATGGCGCGGGACGGAACATTCCGCCCGGACCTGCTCGACCGACTGGCATTCGATGTGGTCAATGTCCCGCCTCTGCGAGCCCGGCAGGACGATATTCCCCTGCTGGCCGACCATTTTGCGACGCGGATGAGCGCGGAGCTTGGCCGAAAGCTTTTTGCCGGGTTTTCCCAGAAGGCTTTGCAGCGCCTGATTGACTACGACTGGCCGGGCAACGTCCGCGAACTTCGGAATGTGGTGGAGCGCAGCGTGTATCGTATGGATCAGCCTGAGCGCCGTCTGGATGAGATTGTGCTTGATCCGTTTGTCACGCCTGACTGGAGCAGCGTTATGGCTCCAGCCTCGAACGGGGAAGGTCATGTTCAGGGAAACGCTCCCCAAACCTTCCCGCTGGATTTTGCTGAGACAGTTAAAGGTCATGAACGTGCGTTGCTGGAAGCGGCCCTCAAGGAGGCGCAGTTCAGCCAGCGGCAGGCCGCAGATCTTCTGGGGCTGACCTATTATCAGTTCCGCCACCACCTGCGGCTGCACGGTCTGGCCGACAAGGAAGCGCGGAAGGCCCTGACCAAAAAAGGATGAACGCAGTTTCATACCTGGGTTCATGCATGAAGTGTGCCAGATTTTGTGGTGTAGGGATTTTCAGGAATGATACCGTTTGTGGGGTAAGTCATTTGCGGGAAATTTGACCATTAATTGGTAAATCAGGCCAAAAATTCTACTGCACTTTAATCGATGAGAAATACTCAATTAAACCATTTAATATGGTTATACAAAATAAAATAGTTGAATAATAGGTGAAGCGCGCCTATGTCTCCTTCACGTCGTGATTCTGGCGCGTGTGAACAGGGATATGGGTGCAGTAAATGCCTCTCTCACAATCCGAACTTCAACATCTTTTGGATACGCCGGAGAGTCACGCACTTGAGGAGGCGCTCGTGAGCCTGAAAGGCCGCGTCGCTGTTATTTCCTCATTTGGAGCTGAGTCGGCCATTCTTCTGGATGAGATTGCCCGGATAGACCCGTCTGTGCCGGTTTTCTTTCTGGATACACGGCGCCATTTCCCGGAAACGCTCTCCTACCGTGATGAGCTTTCCGATGCGCTCGGCCTTCAGGACGTCCGGACTATTTCTCCCTTGGCTCGGGAACTTGAGAACAGAGATCCACAGGATCAGCTCGCGGCATTCGATCCGGATGCCTGCTGCGCCCTGCGTAAAGTGGAACCTTTGGAGCTGGTGCTTCCGGAATTTGATGTCTGGCTGACCGGGCGTAAGCGCAGTCAGGCCTCAACACGGGCGGCTCTTCCCATTGTGGAACCACAGCCGGATGGCACCGTGAAGCTCAACCCGCTTGCGGGGTGGGGCATGGAGAAAATTGAGGCAGAGATGCGTCGTCGGAACCTGCCGCGGCATCCTCTGGTTTCAAAAGGATACACTTCGATTGGTTGTGCGCCTTGCACACGGCCGGTGGGAGACGGAGAAGACGGGCGGGCAGGTCGTTGGGCCGGTCTGACCAAGACAGAATGCGGCATTCATCGGCCGGCATGAACATGGAGCGGACAATGACGCGGACACAAACCCTGGCGGAACCGCGCGTCATGGATGATCTTGACCAGCTCGAAGCTCAGAGCATTTTCATCCTGCGTGAAGCCTATCGGAAACTGAAGCCCCTCTCTCTGCTGTGGTCCCTCGGGAAGGACAGCAACGTCATGGTCTGGCTGGCGCGCAAGGCGTTCATGGGGCGCGTGCCGTTCCCGGTCATGCATGTGGATACCGAGAAGAAATTCCCGGAAATGTACGCCTTTCGGGATGAATACACCAAGAAGTGGGATCTGGATCTCCTTTTGGGGTACTGCCCGCCAGTCGAAGAAATCGATCCGTCCCTGCCGCCCGCTGCACGTTCCGCAGCGCGCAAGACGGCGGGTCTGGCGGCAATGATCGACAAGCACAAGCTGCGTGGCGTGATTGCTGGTATTCGCCGTGACGAGCAGGCCACACGTGCCAAGGAGCGCGTGTTCAGCCCGCGTGGCGCCGGTCATCGCTGGGATGTTCGCAATCAGCCGCCCGAATTCTGGGACCAGTACGCCACGCCGTATGAGGACGGCATGCATATTCGCGTGCATCCGTTGCTGGCATGGCGGGAAATCGACATCTGGCGGTACATCGAACGCGAAGGCATCCCCCTCGTGGATCTGTATTTTGCCAAGGACGGTAAGCGTTATCGCTCTCTGGGTGACCAGGACATCACAAGCCCGATCGAGAGCAATGCCACGACCGTAGCCGAGGTGATTGCCGAGCTGGAAAGCAGCAAGACATCCGAGCGCGCCGGGCGTGCCATGGATCATGAATCAGAAGACGCATTCGAGCGTCTGCGCGTGGCGGGGTATCTGTAAGATGGGTGACATTATCGCAACCCAGGAACTCTCTGGGGCGTATCGCGCGGCCGCCACGCCGATCGTGATCGTCGGGCACGTCGATCACGGTAAATCCACCCTGATTGGACGTCTGCTTTACGATACGGACAGCCTTCAGGACGGCAAGCTGGCGCAGATCGTTGAGAGCAGCCGCAAGCGTGGTCTGACGGTGGAGTGGAGCTTCCTGCTCGACTCCCTTCAGATCGAGCGCGATCAGGGCGTGACGGTTGATTCCACGCGTATTCCGTTCCGTCTGGGCTCCCGTGAGTTCGTGATTGTAGATGCGCCGGGCCATCGCCAGTTCCTGCGCAACATGATTACGGGTGCCGCCGATGCCGAGGCCGCCGTTCTGGTTGTGGATGCTCAGGAGGGGGCGCAGGAGCAGACGCGGCGTCATGCCATGCTGCTGCGTCTGATCGGGATCCGGCACGTCATTGTGCTGCTTAACAAGTCCGACGTTCTGGGCTTCGACGAGGCCAAGATCGTTCAGGCTGAGTCTGATGTGCGTCAGCTGCTTGGCCGTCTGGAAATTGAGGTTGAGGCTGTTGTTCCAGCGTCTGCGCGTGATGGTGACAATATTGCCAGCCGTTCCGAGCGATCTGCCTGGTACAAGGGGCCGACGCTGATTGAGGCTCTGGCCAATGTGCCGCCTCCGACGTCCCGTCTGTCTCTACCGTTCCGGATGCCGGTGCAGGACGTTTATCGCTTTGATGGCGTGCGTTACGTCGCCGGCCGGATCGAGCGTGGCACTGTCCGTGCGGGCGATCGTCTGGCAATTGGTGCTCAGGGCCAGATCGCAACGGTTGCAGAAGTCTGCCGCTGGCATGCGCCGGAACTGCCGGTTGCTGGTGCGGGTGAATCCATTGCGCTGCGCCTGGAGCCGGATCTCGTGCCGGATCGTGGGGACCTGCTGTTCCCGGCAGATGATAAAGCGTCAGCACCAGAGCGTTCTGCCCGTATTCGCACGCGTCTGTTCTGGTTGCGTGGTGAGCCTCTTCGTGTTGGGGAAAGCTTTACGCTTCGTCTGACGACAGCAGAGCATGATGTGACGGTGGCGTCCATTGATGCGGTTGTCGATCTGGATGACCTGACATTGCGTCAGGGCGATGAGGTCCCGCCGGACGGATTTGCTGAAATCACGCTCGCTGCTTCTCACGCCGTGTTGTTTGACCCGTTCTCTCCGGGAATGGGCGATGGACGTGGCGTTCTGGTCGATCGTCATCAGCGGATTGTTGGCGGCGCACCGCTGATTGGTCCTGCTGAACTCGAAGACGGTGTTCATGCGATCCACCCGACGGCCAGCCGTATCTCTGCTGTCCAGCAAGCTCAGACGCGTGGTCATAAGAGTGGCGTGTTCTGGCTGACGGGCCTCCCAGGCTCCGGCAAAAGCACTGTGGCTCGTGCCGCAGAAGTGTCTCTGGCGGGACAGGGTGTGAAAGCCACCGTTCTGGATGGAGATACGTTACGGGCCGGACTGTGCAGCGATCTGGGCTTCTCGCCGGAAGACCGTCGCGAGAACATTCGTCGTGCGGCGCATGTCGCAAAAATTCTGTCTGAGAGCGGCCAGGCTGTCGTTGTCGCGCTGGTCTCGCCCCTTCAGGCAGACCGTGATCTGGCGCGCCAGATTGTAGGTGAGGGCTTCCACGAGATTTTTGTGGATACTCCTCTGGAAACCTGCGAACAGCGTGACCCCAAAGGGCTTTATGCTGCGGCACGTTCGGGAAAAATTCCACAGTTTACGGGTGTTTCAGCGCCTTACGAAGCTCCATTATCTCCGGAGCTGCGCTTGGGAGCTGACCGGACGGAAGCAGAGACTGTCAGTGAATTGACGGGCTTTGTGCTTCGGGTTGTGCAGCCCTGATTGCAGATAAATAAAATGAATTGAGAAACGGCGGGCTTTGTCCCGCCGGTTTTTTTTGCTCAAAAGCCTCTACCTCACGGTGCGCGTGTCACGCGATCCCGATCACACGGTTTGTCCTGTTCTCGAAAGAGAGGGTGAATTGCCTCATTCTGTGTTGATCGTTTTTAAGCCAAAATCTGGCTGCGTAAGTAGGTGATGAATACGTCTTCTGACCCGTAACCCCACATAGACATCACATAAAAAGTAACATTTATCACTTATTTATGTGATGAAAATCCGTGGAGCAATCGGCGTCGTTTATCACGCATAATACCCAATTATATCAGATAATTATGTATTAACGGCCTTTGCCATATCCGTAAAACATCATTCTGAATCCCAGTGGTAACAGTCTTTTTGTGACGAAATCCTCATTGATGAAGTTATTTATAACATTATAGTTGTTACTAATCGGGTGCTCAAATCGGAGATGGACGATGGAGCGTGACGCTATCTGGGTTGGTACAAGCTGGAAGATGAACAAGGGGCCTGCGGCATCTGTCGCGGCCGCGAACGAGCTTGCACGGATGTCTTTCCCGGCAGCTATCCAGCCGTTTGTCATCCCACCATTTACGTCTCTAAAGGATGTCTGTGACAGGCTCTCAGGAAGCCGTGTGGCAGTAGGTGCACAGAACATGCACTGGCAGGACGAGGGCGCTTGGACCGGAGAAATTTCTCCGACCATGATTTCGGAATGTGGTGCGGAACTGGTGGAAATTGGTCATTCAGAACGCCGGACCTATTTTGGAAAAACGGATCAAACCGTCAATCTCAAGGTGGAGGGATCGAAGAACCGTTGATTGATGTGCTTGGCCGGTAATTTCTGGCTTTTGGCGATTTGATTGACGGTTCTTTGGGTCACTTTTGATCTGCGTTTTGAGCAGATCGGGGGGGGCTCCCGGTGGATGACTACGCGCTCGCACTCAATCTTTCGAGGAAGAG